>NZ_CBDDRA010000009.1:0-169190 GCF_965232925.1 Tumidithrix helvetica PCC 7403 | reverse complement strand
GATTTGTTGAAGATCCCGACGTTCGGTTTCATTTAACTTTAAGGGTGTAGGGGCTGATCTGGGCATAGCTCTTCTCTTTCATTTAGCTCACCTTCTATAGGGTAGCCCTATTTCCGCCCTGTTGTACTAGTTTGATGGAACCTATCATGATCTGCGTTTTGGGCGGCATGGTCGGTTCGATTATTGTGGGGATGTACCTACCGATCTTCTCGATCATGGAGCAAATTAAGTAGTTCCAGCAATTCATCGAGATGGCTACCGCTATTTAGCCAGTGAATGGGGCGATCGCCATGCCCCGAACCTCGAAACCAAGTTCTCTGACGTTTCCCAAATTGATAGGTGCGATCTACACTTAACTGTTTTGCGGTAGCTAAACCCGTTTTATCTGCTAAATAGTCTGCCATTTCTGCGTAGCCCAAGGTGCTTAGAAGTGGCAGATTTTTTGTATAGCGATGTTGAAGTTGACGAATCTCATCTAGCCATCCCCTCAAGAGCATCTGCTCAATACGATCGCCGATCCATTGCCGATAAACCTCAGGCTCAGGGGTGTGCAGACCAATTTGCCAGATCGGGTAATCAGGGGGATTTTCTCGCTGCTGCTCGGAAAGTGGTATGCCCGTTACGTAAAAAACCTCTAACGCTCTCAAGGTGCGGACGCAATCGCGGGGGTGAATTTTGGCAGCACTTGAGGGATCGACCTGCTGGAGCATGGCGTAACAGGAATTTTGACCTAACTGCTCAAGTTGCGATCGCAGATCTGGTTGTGGCGAAACCTTGGGGATTTGCAACCCAGAAGCGATCGCCTTGATATAAAGCCCTGTACCACCCGTGAGAATAGGGGTAATGCCACGAGCGTGAAACCCTGCAATGAGCTTCTGTGCCTGTTGCTGGTACTCAGCCAATGTAAAGGTACTGTCTGGCTCGGCAAGATCGATTAAATAGTGGGGAACGCCTTGCCGTTCAGCCAGTGTGGGTTTTGCCGTGCCAATGTCAAAATGTCGATAAATTTGGCGCGAGTCGGCACTTAAAATGGGCAGATTGCGTGATTTTGCTAAAGCGATCGCTAAGCCAGTTTTTCCAGTAGCCGTAGCACCCAAAATAACGATTAGTCCTGGCGATTTGGGCATCTTAAAGTTTTTCAGATCTCAAAATCGGTCAAATATCTACGTCCATACTCCTTAGTTTGAGCCTTAGAGCCGAAGCAGGGCGAACTCGCCCCTTACTTCTTGCCCCACTTTAGACACTAGGAATACGTTAGGAGATGCACAGGAGCGATCGCTTGCCAACAAAGCAGAAATTATTCAGGTACAACCTGAAGGTCGATCGTGGCGGTTACCTCAGCATGGAGCTTGATGGAAACTTCATAATTACCTGTTTGTTTGATATCAGGTACTGTAATATCGCGGCGATCGATTTCTAACATGGATTTTGCGGCGATCAACTGCGCAATTTCGCGATCTGTCACCGTGCCAAAAATGGCATTCCCTTCACCCACTTGTTTTTTGATGACAAAGCCACCAATGGTAGCAAGCGCAACTTTACGGCTTTCTGCTTCTTCGCGAATAGCGAGCAAACGTTGGCGCTCTTTTTCTTTGCGTCTTTCTACTTCTTTGACCACACCTACTGTGGCACGTACCGCTAAACCTTTAGGTAAAAGATAGTTTTGGGCATAGCCTGGAGCCACTGCTACCAACTCACCCAGCTTTCCTAACTTGGTTACGTCTTTTGTCAACATTACCTGAACGTCACTTTTTGCCATTTTTTTGAATTACATCCCATTTTGCAGTTAAGGTTACACTTGCCCTAAGATCGACTTATAGCCTACCAAAATCCTAAAAAAAGATTAAAATAGGTTTTAAGCTCATAGTCAGAATTTCTAGTATATCTAAAAACTTTGCTACACAAAACTCAAATGCGACGCTGCCAACTATCTAGGACATCTTTGCGCCTCGTGTCATTGTTTTGTTTGTCCCTTGGATTGGTTGCCGTACCGGGCTGTTTTGCACCTCCACCATCCAAACCATTTAGCTCAGAGGTCGTACCGACCGATAACCTTGCCGAGATCAGCGAGATTCGTGATTTCTCAGTCTGGGTACGCTTTCTCAATAGCAGTGAAGATAGGACTGCTAGCGTAGGCACAACCTTAAAAGCTGGCGAAACGGTTCGCACTGAGGGGACTTCACGCGCTCAAATCGTGCTCAATAGCGGCGTGATCGTGCGTGTTGCCGGTGATGCCACCTTGACGATCAATCCTAAAAATCAACTCAACCTAAATAAAGGTCGTTTGCTTGCTTGGGTTGCTTCTAGTCAAAACCTAACTGCCGAAATTCAAACCCCTTTTGGCTCAGTTTCCAGCAGCGATGGTACATTTTATGTCGATATTCCCAAAGAGTCCTCAAAACAGAGGCAAATCCTCGCACTCAACGGCACGGTGACGGTAAAGCTATCCCGCTCTTCTGACACCCTTACCCTCAAGGCAGGCGAAGAATTAACCGTTATGCCCGATGGCACCCCATCTACACCCAAGCCCCTAGCCAAAGAAGATATCGAGAAGCGCTTAGCTGGAAATCCTTTACTATTTGGGTTTAATACGCGTTTGGCAAGTCAAGCCGATATAGAGACAACCTTCAAAATTTCTAGTGGCATTAAGGAAGCTGAGGCGGTCAAATTTAAGCGTTCAGATATCTCCAAAATCAAACCTGAGTTGAACCCAGCATCCCAATCAACTGGCTCTAACCGAGATGCAGACAAGAACAACACCTCAACTCGAAGTAATGATTCGCAAAACTCTAACCCTCAAAATCCAGCTCCAAGACCCACACAAGAACCCACGGCAGCGGCTCGAGATCCCGTCGCTCCAGCAACTTCGACACCTGCACCGACATCACCTGTTGCTACGCCTGTTGCCTCTCCTGTAACTTCGACGAATCCGACGAACACAGCGCCCCCTCCTACAACTGTACAGCCTCTAGATCCACCGCCACTGCCAATTCAGCCTGAGATCGTACCTGTTCCTCAGCCTGTTACGCCAGTTGTTCCTGTTGCTCCGCCCTCAGAACCAAAACGACCTTAACGAAATCTCTCACTGAAAAATAGACTTTTCGCAAACTGTCAGCTATTATCTAGCTGCCTTGGGCTAGGTATATGAATCTAGACATTTGACGATCGGTTTAGGCTATTAATTTTCAGTGCGGCGAGGATGTCAGGTAAAGCGTATGTCAAGTAATAATTTAGTCAATGAACCCGCAAGATCGGGTCATTTAGTCTGCTCGAATTCTCTACATAAGTCGAGAGATAAGAATAAAGAAGCAAATCGAAACGATCGCCAGATTGTGTCGGGTTTACGCAGTTGTCTATGGGGCTTAGCTACGATTAGCATCTTGGCAGGGCAAGCGATCGCCCCCATCGATATTTTCCCAGATGTTTTCTCAGCACAAGCACAACCTTTGGTGAATAACCGCACCCCCAGTCGCGCAGTAGATGGCAGGGTTAGCTCTTTACTAATTGATAGTTACGGCAGGCTATGGGTCGGCACTTGGCGTGGGTTGATCGAAGTGAACCCCAGTAATGGTAAAACCCTGTTTGTAGTGAATTTGCCTAGCCCAGTCGTGACCACAATGTTGCTTGATGACTACGGCAAACTTTGGGTAGGGACGGCATCGGGCTTGTTTCAAGTGCAACCTGATACGGGCAAAGTTGAAAACGTCACCATTAACCTACCTTCAAACCGCATCTTGAGTTTGGCGATCGATCGGGCTGGGTTTATCTGGGTAGGCACAGAACAAGGAATCGTACGTATTAGCCCCACCAGCGCTGAGACCTATGCCCGACTGCCCAACATTCCAGGAACGGCTGCCAATGTAATGCAGATAGATAATGCAGGACAGCTATGGGTCGGTACGCTGGAAGGAATTATCAAAATTAATCCAGGGACGGCTGAGATTACAGCGCGGATTCCCTATGTGGCAGGACAAATTGTGCAAGCCATTACGCTCGATCCGCAAGGACTGATTTGGGCAGGCACGCCCCGTAATGTGATCTTGGTAAATCCTGCGACCAATAAAGCGATCGCCCGCATTAATAGCGTTACAGACCGAGACATTCTTGCCTTAGCCAGTGACAAAAAAGGTGAATTGTGGGTGGGTACGCGCGATGGCTTGGTGCGAGTCGATACGGATAATGGTGAAATTACGGCGACGATTCAAAACTTGCCCTCAAGTGGGATTGGTACTTTACTGTTAAGCGATCGGCAATTGTGGATCGGTACGCGCAATGGTTTGGCAAAGCTAAATGCGGATGTCAAGATCTTTGACAATCGCACCAGTAACGCCAAGGTGATTTATGCAACACCTTGATTTTTAATCTGATTACAATCACTGTATCTCAAACGTAAGTTGGGCTAAGATCTGAAAATACACCACATAAAAACTTATCAAGGGTTAAACCTATGGCATTACGCGGATCTGTAGCACCTTTAGATAGATTATATGGTTGCTTGCCTTATCTTTTGCCGATGTCAGCAGCCGTATTCTACGGGGTTTTTCTGTTTGGTCAATTTCCACCTCTAGCCACGATCTTTTTTCCTTTGATTTGGCTAAAGTTTTTGTTGGGCTTTCCCATAATTCCGCAAGTAATTTCACTTGACTTCGTTGTCTTTATTTGTGTCTACATGTTTGTGGTCAGAAATGAACGAGTAAATCATTTTGTGCGCTTCAACGCCATGCAAGCTTTGCTATTAGGAATTGTGTTAGTCCTGATTCAAATTCTTGTCAGTCTATTGCAACCTGCTTTACCCTCTGCGAGTTCGCAAGCTCTCATATTTGTGGTTCAAATTTTTGCCAACACAATTTTTGTTGGCATGATGGCAGCCTGCGGCTTCTCAATCTTCCAATCAATTCGAGGCTTATACGCAGAGATGCCAATTGTTTCAGAAGCAGCTTACTACCAAGTGCGTTTTTAATAGTTATCGGCTTTCAGTTGTCAGTTTATTGTGTCAATTCCAAAAAACTACTGATAGCCAATCCCCAACAACTAAAGATTAAACTCTAGAACAAAGCCGACTCTACTGTCGTTAAAAATGGGCGATCGCCGCCATTCGATCTTGCTGCCAAGACGAATCTGTTTGGTCAAAGCGTAACTCGCTGATAGGGATGTAATGCTCAATTCGACATTACTACCAGGAGCTGTAAATGTTTGACCTAGACGTAGATCGGCACTATGGGGAGACAGGACTAAAATTCCTTGCAATCCCAAATCTACACCTGAAATCGTGGGTCGATCGGTCACATTAAGCTGCCGAAAGCCAACCTGTGGGGCAATATTGAAATAAGACCCCAGTGGCAAAATGTAATAGCGCAAATTAGCATCAAAGCCACTTTCTTTACCGCTAAATTCGGACTGATAGCTAGCGCTTGCAGCTAGCCTTGTCTGCCCCACCAGTAGATTGTCAATTCCCACATCCACGCCTAAATTGTTGTCGCGGGAAGTAATTCCTAGTCGAAGGGTTGGATCGAAGCTAGGACTGTTGTAGATATCATCCAAAAGATCGGGTGGATTGGTTAGCCATCGCCGTAAGACAGGGCTACTATCGATCACTTCTTGGTTAACTTTTAGGTCTGAAGCTGACTTAGAGATTGGAGTTTCGGCGGATGCTTGGCTACAAATGCTAAGGTAGGAAAACGCAAAAAAGCAAAACTGGCAAGCGATTAGTTTAATCTTCCACCGTTGAGGTTTTGTTTGTTTTTTGGTCAGAGTTTTTGCCAGAGTTTCGATCGAAGAAAATGAGCTTAAAGGTTTAACCATTGAGAATTCTTTTCTGAGTGGGACTGCCTAAATGAGAACATCCACAAGCGTTATTCTAAGAGATTAATCAGAAAAATGTGTAGGGCATATTGGTTTGTCAGCAGTATGATTTTGACTGTGGCTTTGTTACCAAAATTTTTGCCACCCAATACCCAAACAGCGCTAGCCCTAGATCGATCGGTCGGCACTCCAGGCATTGATGCCCGTAGGCTTCATGTTGCGCCCTATAACCTCACAGGTAAAGATATCTGTATAGGTCAAATCGAACTCAGCCGCCCAGGACAGTTTGCCGTAGACAAGATCGTTAATCGACTCATTCAACTCGATCGCGTGGCGATCGAACCCTTTGAGGTTTTCTTTCGCGATGGTAAACCTGTACCCAATCGCAATCTAGACGATCATTCCGCTCAAGTAGCAGCGGTGATGATCAGCCGCAACAAAATTCATCAAGGAGTTGCCCCTCAAGCCAAGCTTTTGTCATCAGCCTACGCGCAACGTCGCCGTGACGGTCAGCCAGAAGCAGTCTTAGCCGCACAATATGTAGCAAGACAATGTAACAGCTATGTTAGAGCATTAAATTTTAGCTTTGGCGAACCCCTTAACGAAGATCCCCGACCAAAACCTAAGCTTGATGGCAATGCACTACTAACCCTGAGCCTTGATTGGCTGGCAATTACCTATAACACCTTACCAGTTGTAGCAGGAAATCAAGGTAAAGGTGGAATTCCAATTCCCACTGATTTATATAATGGCATTGTGGTGGGGTTTACCCGCGATCGCGATGGGGTCTACAGTCAGCTCGATCGCGGCAATTTGATTGATGAGCCGTTTATCGATCGCAACGGCAATGGTAGATATGACGCTGGCGAATATTTTACCGATTTAAATAAGGATGGCAAATGGACGCCGGGTGTAGAGAGTCCCACGGATGGGCGGCGATCGCTTGCTTTACTCGCACCAGGTAATAATGTCATGCTGCCCGACCTCAAGGGTAAATTTATCTCCGCCAACGGTACCAGTTTTGCCTCTCCCCATGTGGTTGGCACAATTGCGCTTTTACAAGAATATGCCGATCGCCAAATTCTCAGCGAGCAATGGGGCGTAGATGCGCGTCGCCATGAAATTATCAAAGCGGTACTGATTAATTCGGCTGACAAAATTAAAGATACGGGGGATGGTAAAGCCTTAGGAATGTCGAAGACGATCTTAGATGCCTATGGTAAAAACTGGCTCGACTCGGAAGCCTATCGCAGTCGAGATATCCCCCTGAGCTTACACTTAGGGGCAGGACAGTTAAATGCTGCCCGTGCCATTCAGCAATTTCAAGCAGGACAACAGTCACCTGGTACGGTCAGTGCGATCGGTTGGGACAGTCATGTGGTTGAAGCCGCACAATATCAAGAATATATCTTTGCAGAACCCCTGATGGCTGATAGCTTTGTGGCAATTACGCTAACGTGGGATCGACTCGTCAATTTAAATGATAAAAATGGCAATCGACTCTTTGATATCGGGGAGAGTTTTAAGAATAGCGGCATCAACAACCTAGACCTTTACTTAATGCGCGAGCAAGATAACGATATCTCTCAAAATGTTTGGTCGTCGGTCAGTAAAATTGACAACCTCCAGCATATTTTCGTCAAGATTCCCGCTGCTGGGAGATATAAAATCCGAGTTGTATTTAATACTCCACAAAATAACGAACCCATACAGCGATATGGACTAGCATGGTGGACTGCGCCTGTTAAACGTTGATTACATACAAACAAAACTCTCAGAAGCTTTAGTCTGAGAGTTTTGTTGAGGAAATTACAGCAACTGAACTAGTTGGTCGCAGCAGGGGTACGAGGATATTGCATATCCACAAACCCTAACTCAAATAGTTGTTGATATGCCTGCTGACCCAGTTCGCGAGTGGGGGCTTGGCTGCGAATCAGTTGAATTAACAAGGGTACAGCTAACTCAGGCTGATTGTTGGCGCGATAAACCACAGCTAACTGATAGGTGGCTTTGTCCCGTAGCTGAGCTGTTTGCAAGGCTTTTTGACGATGGCTATCAGAAATACGGTTATCTATACCAGCAAAGCTTGTGGTTAAATCTTGGTAAAAATTAGAAAGTTGGTTAAACACCTGCCGCGCGTCCTGCAATTTGGTGATTGCCACGGTGTAATTTTGTTGGTTTACAGATGCCATTGCCTCGGTCATTAAACGTTCGCCACCTGGAATGCTAAAAACACTATTGTCTAAAGAGTTCGGTTTAGGGGCAACAACTTCAGTGGGGCTTGCTTGTGCAACTTTTGTGACTCGATCCAAACTGTCAGTGGTTTGAGCGATCGCTGCCATCGGAAATAATGCCAACAATGCAAACGATGCCAAGTAGACAGAGTGAAGCGATCGCTGGAAATTTCGCCCAATATTTTGATCGGAAATGCGGTTTTGTATTGGTTGAGTGGGGCAAGGCTTAACGGCAAAAATTGACATGGTTGGAGGGGTACGAAGGGTTAAGTTGCATAGGCTGATGAAATCAAGCCCTTAAGAAAGCTCATCTAAAACTTTGGATATCGTATCACTCTCAACTGACTCATGTATCTGTCAAAAGTTTTTAATCTATACCTTTGCTGCAAGTTTTCACCTCGAGTCCCAAAATTAATTAACAAGTTTGACTGGATAGATAAAGAAAGTGTGACAAATTGCGTAATAATTTTAATAACTGTGTATGCAAACACATTTGTGATTCGCCGCTCTCTTTCACTGAGTCCTATTACTTAGTGAAAAGGAGTAGATAAGGAGTGCAAAGCTTCCTAAAACGAAAGCCAATTGTGAAATTTCTGCATAAGCCTCTAGTGTAACCCAACATCAACTGTGAAGATCATTCCTGCCAACGGAAGAGAACAAAGTGAATCGGCAACGGCAAGTTCATCTGTGTCATCTATAGATTCGATGGAGGAATACGAGCAACTTAAGTGGAAACTATTCATCTTAACCATCGGTTTTTCAGCTTTTATTAGCTTAGCGATCGGGGTTATCTATGGGTGGAATGTCTCTCTAAATTACTTGTTAGGTGCGTGCACTGGTGTGGTTTACTTAAGGATGTTGGCTAGAGGTGTTGATCGACTAGATCCTCAAAACAGACGTCTCGGTTATACAAGATTCGCTGTTTTTGTGATTCTAATCGTCATTGCTTCGCGCTTGAAACAATTGCAAATATTGCCTGCGTTTCTTGGCTTTATCACCTACAAGGCTTCGCTTTTAGTGATTCTGGCTCAGGATCTCACCCGCGAGTTCCGTTCTCCTAAGATTTGACCGAATCAAATCAAATCAATTTGTCCCATTGGGGCTATATCTGTTGAACATGATTAATCCATTACTTTTCCGCGCTCACACAACAAATCTAGCTGCTTTAGAAGTTGGTAAGCACTTTTACTGGCAAATTGGTGGACTAGAAATACATGGTCAGGTGTTGCTGGTTAGCTGGATTGTAATTGGTGTGCTGCTTATAGCCTCTGCGAGCGCCACCAGTAACATCCAACGCATCCCCGCAAAGTTCCAAAACTTTATGGAATACGTCCTAGAGTTTATTCAAGGGATTGCGAAAGACCAAATCGGTGAAAAACATTATCGAGAATGGATGCCCTTCATTGGAAGTTTGTTTCTGTTCATTTTTGTTTCCAACTGGTTGGGAGCATTAGTGCCTTGGAAACTCATCCACCTTCCAGAGGGTGAATTGGCTGCGCCCACGAGTGATATCAACACCACAGTTGCCTTAGCTCTTTTAGTTTCTGTTGCCTACTTTTATGCAGGGCTGAGTAATAAAGGACTTGGTTACTTTTCCAGATATGTGGTCGCATCCCCATTCCTTTTACCCATCTGGGTTCTAGAAGATTTCACAAGACCTCTTTCCCTAAGCTTCCGTCTGTTCGGTAATATTTTGGCAGATGAACTAGTGGTTGGGGTATTCGTTCTGTTGGTTCCCTTGTTTGTCCCACTGATTGTCATGGCTTTAGGACTGTTTACCAGTGCCGTACAAGCCTTGATTTTCGCTACCTTAGCAGCAGTGTACATCGGGGAAGCGATCGAAGGTCACGGTGAAGAAGAGCATGAGCATTGACTCAGTTGAATTCGGAATCTTACCGATTTCATGAAACACAAACCTCAAATTACATTTACACAAACATAGAAAGGAAGAAATCATCATGGACCCCATTGTTGCCGCCGCATCTGTGATCGCCGCCAGTCTTGCAATTGGTTTGGCCGCAGTTGGCCCTGGTATTGGTCAAGGTACAGCAGCAAGCCGCGCTGTAGAAGGGATTGCCCGTCAGCCTGAAGCTGAAGGCAAAATTCGTGGCACATTGCTATTGAGCTTCGCATTTATGGAATCTTTGACCATCTATGGTCTTGTAGTAGCATTGGTGCTGCTGTTCGCTAATCCTTTTGCCGGTTAAGTGTGTTAGCTATTAGCTCTGCGGCTAATAGCTAATGCAATTGCGCTATGAGTTGCTACCTAGACTGAATTCTCATGACATACTGGACATTTTTACTAGCAGTTGAATCTGCTGAACCTAGCGGTGGTTTATTCAATTTCGATGCCACATTGCCACTTATGGCAGTGCAATTCTTGCTACTGGTTGCTGTTCTCAATGCCATCTTTTTTAAACCATTAACTAAGGCAATTGACGATCGCAGTGACTATGTGCGAGACAACATCGCGGAAGCAAAGGAGAGACTAGAAAAGGCAAATACTTTGGCTCATCAATACGAGCAAGAGGTTGCTTCAACTCGTAAATCTGCTCAAGCTATGATTTTGGCAGCTCAAGCTGATGCAGCGAAAATTCGCGCTCAGCAAATTGCCAAAGCTTTAGAAGAATCTCAAGCCAAGGTAGCAAGCGCCAAAGCTGAGATCGAAGACCAAAAGCGTGCTGCTGAAGCTTCTTTAAATGCTCAGGTCGAATCACTTAGTCGTCAAATCTTGCAAAAACTATTAGGAAACTTGGTAAGTAGCTAGTAACGCACGAACTGCTTAGTCATTTTCAATCGAAAAATATCTTATGGACATTCGTTTATTCCTACTTGCTAGTGAAGCAGGTGAGGCATCAGGTTTTGGTCTAAACAGCAATATTCTAGAAACCAATGCGGTCAATATTTTGATCCTTTTAGGGGTTCTAATTTATGCTGGAAAGGGGTTTTTAGGCAAAGCTCTCTCCCAACGTCTAGAAACGATTGAGTCAGCAATTAAAGATGCTGACAAGCGCAAGCAAGTGGCGATCGAGCAGCTAGCCGATCAGCAGGAAAAGCTAGCACAGGCTCAGGCAGAATGCGATCGCCTGCGTCAGCAAGCTGAAGTAGATGCCAAAGCAGCAGGTGCTGCCATTTTAGCGACTGTAGATGCTGACATCGAACGATTGAGAGAATCTGCCGATCAAGAGATTGCAACTGAGCAAGAGCGCGTGTTGATTCAACTAAGACAACGGGTTGCCGAGCAAGCTTTGGCTGGTGTAAGAGCGTATTTTGGGCGTGGACTAGAAGACTCCGTTCAGAGAGAGTTAGTTGACCGCAGTATTTCACTTTTGGGATCTAAATAAAAGATCTGAATGTAGGAGTTAGATAATTTCATGAAAGCTAGTTCTGTAAGCCAAACTCTTGTCGAACCCTATGCCGAGGCTCTGATGTCTTTGGCAAAGGATCGAAGTTTGGTTGAGCCATTTGGTAATGATGTGCAGCAAATTCTTGAGACTTTGCGTTCATCAAACGAACTGAGGCAACTGCTGGAAGTCCCTTTAATTAAAAATAATGTCAAAAAGAGCGTGATTGCTGAGGTATTTGGATCGCGCATCCATCCCTTTTTGCAAAGCTTTTTAATGGTGTTGGTCGATCGGCGACGCATTACTTTTTTAGAGCCGATTTGTTTGCAGTTTCAAGCATTGCTGAGAGAGATGAATCAAGTCGCTTTTGCTGAGATTATCTCAGCGGTGGCATTGACTGAGGCGCAACAAGCAACCCTAGAACAAAAAGTTCTTGACGTAACCAGTGCCCGCAGCGTTCAACTTTCGATCGTGGTAAATCCAGATTTGATCGGTGGGGTAATTATCAAAATTGGCTCACAAGTCATTGATGCCAGTATTAGAGGACAACTGCGTCGCCTTTCTAGTAGCTTGATGGCTGGGGTTTAAACCTTCCTTATTGCCAAGAAAGCAAACTGCAAATCGCTGATTGCCAAATAACAAACAAATAAACACAAACAACTGACAACTATGGTTAGCATCAGACCTGACGAAATAAGCAATATTATTAAGCAGCAAATCGAACAGTACAACCAAGAACTGCAAGTTTCTAACGTTGGTACTGTGTTGCAAGTGGGTGACGGCATCGCTCGCGTTTATGGACTAGAGAAGTGCATGTCCAGCGAGTTGCTCGAATTTGAAGATGGTACCGTTGGTATCGCCTTAAACCTTGAAGAGGACAACGTTGGGGTTGTGCTCATGGGTGATGGACGTGGCATTGCTGAAGGAAGTTCAGTCAAGTCCACGGGTAGAATTGCTCAGGTTCCTGTAGGAAACGCCTTTATTGGTCGTGTTGTGGATTCCTTGGCACGTCCCATCGATGGTAAGGGCGACATTAAGAACGACGGATTCCAACTACTTGAGTCTCCTGCTCCTGGTATTATTGCGCGTAAGTCAGTGTTTGAGCCTCTCCAAACGGGGATTACGGCTATTGATGCCATGATTCCTGTAGGTCGCGGACAACGGGAGTTAATCATTGGCGATCGCCAAACAGGTAAAACCTCTGTTGCGGTTGACACGATCATCAACCAAAAGGGCGAAGATTGTATTTGCGTTTATGTAGCGATCGGGCAAAAAGCTTCAACCGTAGCCAACGTCGTTAACGTACTACGCGAAAGTGGTGCGATGGAATATACGATCGTGGTCGCTTCCAATGCCAACGATCCAGCAACGTTGCAATATCTAGCGCCTTACACGGGTGCATCGTTGGCTGAGTTCTTTATGTACTCAGGCAAGGCAACCTTGGTGGTCTATGATGACTTGTCTAAGCAAGCACAGGCCTATCGCCAAATGTCTTTACTCCTCCGTCGCCCACCAGGACGCGAAGCCTACCCTGGGGATGTATTTTATCTCCACTCTCGCTTGCTCGAACGCGCAGCAAAACTCAGCGACAAGTTGGGCGGTGGCTCAATGACAGCCCTACCCATTATTGAAACGCAAGCTGGTGACGTATCCGCCTACATTCCTACCAACGTTATTTCCATTACAGACGGACAAATCTTCTTGTCTTCTGACCTATTTAACTCTGGTATTCGTCCCGCGATCAACCCAGGTATCTCGGTATCCCGCGTTGGATCGGCAGCTCAGATTAAAGCCATGAAGCAGGTTGCAGGGAAGATCAAACTGGAATTAGCCCAGTACGATGACCTTGTTGCTTTTGCTCAATTTGCCTCTGATTTGGACAAAGCTACCCAAGCGCAGTTACAACGCGGTCAAAGATTGCGTGAAATTCTCAAGCAGCCTCAATATTCTCCTTTGCCTGTGTCTGACCAAGTTGCGATTATCTACACCGCTATCAACGGCTACCTTGATGACATCGCAGTAGAAAAGGTAACTTCCTTTAACAAGGGACTACGTAACTACCTCTCTACTAGCAAGCCTAAATATGCCGATCTTGTCAAGGCAGAGAAGAAGCTTGGCGACGAAGCTGAGAAGATTTTAAAGGAAGCGATCGCTGAATTTAAGAAAACCTTCGCAGCCGCCGCTTAAGTTAATTCGCTAAGCAATTCATTGAAATAACCCCTCACGAAACCGCTATGCTGGTGTGAGGGGTTATTTTTTTCTTTAGCAATCTTTTTCGTATGCAACTCAATCGCATTATTGCTCTTGTCTTGGTCGCCGTCTGTTTCGTTGCTGCCATTTTTGGGATTCAACGCCAAAGCGAAGAGGCATTTCTGCGTCAAGCCTTGGATCGATCTAGCGATCGCTTAGAACTCGTCTCTTTAGATGGTGTGATTACAGGTATGAGGACTTCTTCGTCTGGAGCTATGGCAGTACGCAATCGCTTACTCGATCTGAAAAAGATAGAGTCTGTAAAAGGAGTCCTGTTGTCGATTAATAGCCCTGGCGGAACCGTGGGCGCGAGTAAAGAAGTCTACGAAGCGGTTAAGCAATTACAACAGCTCAAGCCCGTGGTTGTGAGTATGCTCGATCAAGGCACTAGTGGCGGTTACTATATTGCTAGTGCTGCGACAAAAATCTATGCCAATGCTGGTACGTTAACGGGGAGTATCGGTGTAATTCTCAATGGGTTTAACGTGCGCGAGTTGTTCAATCGCGTCGGTATCGAACCACAAACAATTAAAACAGGTCCCTATAAAGATATTTTTTCCTCCTTTCGTCAACTGGGTGAGCCTGAACGTCAGTTGCTGCAAGATTTACTGCAAAACACCTATCAAGAGTTCATTACTGACGTGTCTAAGGGACGCAATATGGATCTTGAGACGGTACGCAAACTAGCCGATGGTCGCATCTATACGGGTCGCCAAGCCAAAGAAAATAAATTGGTCGATGAGATCGGTACGCTTGACGATGCGATCGCCGATCTACGCAAACTTGCTAGAGTTAGATTTAATCTACCCGACATCAAAGAGTTGCCGATTGAGCGCAGCCCAAATTCTGTAGAACGGCTTTTAGATCAATTGTTGAATAAAGCGGATTTGTCTTTAAATTTAGCTTCTCCCCTGTCAAAAAATCTAGATACTTTAGTCCAAAGATTATTCCAACCAAATTCTGCTGGACTGTCTAGCAACGATCCACCCGTTCTATTAATGCCAAGTTGGTTTAATTAAATTCTCTGCGTTCAGAATTTGCGTGATGCGATAGATAGAAGTCTTTTGATTTAGTTGTCTCAATTGAGGGGATGGATAGAATGGCAAGCAAATTAAGTCGGAAATTACAGCTTGGCTTGGGGATTGTATGTTTGGTTTGTTCATTTGGACAAGGAGCGATCGCGAAAACCCCAGAAACAGTTCAAGGTGAGAAGGTGCGATCGCCGCTAATTTCACAGTTGCAATCTGCCACCGATACGTTGAAGATCGATCTTGCCGATTTGATGAAGCCAGAGTTTCCCGATCTATCTTCTGACCTTTTACTCCAAGAGCTGAATGACAATCGCGCCACACATTTAGTTTTAAGTATTAGCGAACGTCAAGTCTATGCCTATCAAGACGATCGCATTCTCAAAAAATTCCCTGTTGCTGTAGGAAAAGGTGGATGGGAGACTCCTACAGGAGAGTTTAAAATCCTAAGAATGATCCGCAATCCTGCTTGGCAAAGCCCTTGGACGGGTGACGTTATTCCTCCTGCGGAAGATAATCCCCTCGGTTTGCGATGGATTGGCTTTTGGACAGATGGGAAAGATACCATAGGTTTCCACGGGACTCCTAATGAATCGCTGATCGGGCAGGCAGTTTCCCATGGTTGCGTCAGAATGAAAAATCGCGATATTGTAGCGCTGTTTGAATTGGTAGAAATCGGTATGACTGTGAAAGTGATTCCCTAAAAAGATATATGTGCAGAAAGTTTAAGAATTGATATCCCCTCTATGTCCTATAGCTATAAATTTCCTAGACCCGCGCTAACCGTCGATTGTGTGGTGTTTGGTTTGGATGCTCAGGACTTAAAAGTCATGCTGATCCAACGCGCTATTCCTCCCTTTCAAGGGCAATGGGCTTTACCAGGCGGATTTGTACGAATGGATGAGACCTTGGAAGAGGCAGCAATGAGAGAACTCAGGGAAGAAACGGGAATCAGGGAAGTCTTTCTGGAGCAGCTTTATACCTTTGGGAATCTCGATCGCGACCCACGCGATCGCGTCGTGACTGTAGCTTACTATGCCCTAGTCAATTTGAGTGAATATCTTATTCAAGCAACCACGGATGCGAGAGAAGCAGCTTGGTTCCCTATAACTGAAGTCCCCACTTTAGCCTTCGATCATGAGAGAATTCTATCTGTAGCGTTGGCTCGGCTGAAGGGAAAACTGCGCTACGAACCGATCGGCTTTGAACTCTTACCAAAGAAATTTACGCTTTCGCAACTGCAACGACTCTATGAAACGGTGATAGGAGAGACGTTAGATAAGCGCAATTTTCGCAAAAAGATTCTCAGCATGGGGTTGCTGATTGGTTTAAATGAAACAGAAAAAAATGTCACCCATCGTGCCGCGCAACTGTATGAATTTGATGAAGCTACCTATCGCCAGTTAAAAGAAAAGGGCTTTAATTTTGAGATTTAAACCAACGCGAGTTCGACAGAGTAAACAGAACCTAAACCTGAATTTGAAGTGTCATAAACTTCGCCAAAACTACATGCCTTAAGCGTCAGTCTTTTCAGGCCTTGGAGATAGCTCGAGTTCAGATGCAGGTAAAACTTCTGGAGCAGGCTCTTGAGGTTCATCTCGGATGGCACGGATGGGTAGGTTTGCCACCACGATCGTATTGCGTTGATCGGATTCAAGCCGAATATCAAGGCTATCTTCGTCAAGCTCGACATATTTTGAGACCACCTGCATGATCTCTCGGCGCATCTCATCAAACATTTGCGGCGTCAGAGCAGCGCGATCGTGCGCCAAAATAAATTTTAGGCGCTGCTTGACCTTAGCACTACTTGGAGTGATGATACGATTAGGAAAAAGTCGGTCGAGCAGTTCAGAAATCATGGTAAACCTTATCTAGGAATTGCCAGTAAGCCAACGTTGCAGGCGCGTCAAAAGTGTATCACGCGGGGCGTCGAGATCGAGAAATTCGACCTCTTTACCGTCTAATCTTTTTGCCGTATTTTCATAAGCGATACCAGCTAAGGGTAAGTTCTCTGACAGGACAAGCGGTTCGCCTCTGTTGGTGGAGACAATTACTTGCTCGTCGTCAGGAATGACACCAATTAGCTTAACCGATAAAATCTCTAAGACATCCTCAACGCTCATCATGTCATTATTCTTGACCATCTTGGGGCGCAGGCGGTTAATGATCAGCTTGATATCTTTGATCCGATTTGCCTCTAGCAATCCAATGACGCGATCGGCATCGCGCACAGCCGAAATTTCAGGAGTGGTGACGATGATAGCTTCTTTTGCCCCTGCGATCGCATTCTGAAAGCCCGTTTCAATGCCCGCAGGACAATCAACGAGCACATAGTCAAAATAACGACTCAAAACCTCAACCAAAGCCTTCATATGTGCCGAGGTAATTGAAGTTTTATTGCGGGTTTGAGGTGCAGCTAAGAGGGAAAGATTTGGCTGCCGCTTATCCTTTACCAGAGCCTGATCGAGTTTACATTCGCGGTTGATGACTTCGAGAGCTGTATAAACAACCCGATTTTCTAAGCCCAACAATAGATCTAGATTCCGCAGTCCAAAATCAGCATCGACTAACACGACTTTTCGCCCCAGCTTGGCTAGAGCCATACCTAAGTTTGCGCTAGAAGTGGTTTTGCCTACGCCTCCTTTACCGGAGGTAATAACGATTGTGCGACTCATGGTTGACATCTAGTTAAAAGCAAAGAAGTTAAGAGTAAGAACAAGAAGCAAGAGACCTTAGCAAGAATACCCTAGGTTGTCGTTTTTAAGGAAGCGTGATCGACAGCCTTGACAATGCGAATGTTTGGCACCCCAACTGTACTAACCAAAGCGATCTCAGGGCAAAATGTTGTGCTGGGTGTCTCCACACGGGCAATAAAATCAGCGATGCGGAGCTGTGTTGCTTCTAGATGTAGTGCCATGATGACTGCCTGAGCATTACCCCTTGCCCCAGCATGAGCTACCCCTTTCAGTTTTCCCCATACGAGAATGTCACCATCGGCAATGATTTCACCGCCTGCATTGACATCGCCATATACAATTACAGTTCCTGCATGACGAATCTCGGTACCCGATCTTACCGTCATTTTGACGTATAGAGGATCTTCAATGGGGTCGGTGGGGATGGGATTAAACCCGGGTAAGTTGTGGAGCAATGTACCTTGCTCTACCGAAAAGCCAGCAGTAGCAGCATTGATGGCTGTTTGGCGGCGATGGGTGGCAATACTATGCAAGGTTAACTCATAGACCTGTAAAGCTTCTGCGAGTTCTTGCATTTGTCGCGCATCTAAAAGGCGATCGCCCACTTGCAAATAGACTTGAGTGCGTGGCTGCCAAAATCTTGCGCTTGCCTGCATGCGTTGCTCGAGCTGCTCTAACATTTCTGTCCAGCTAAATGTGGAGTAACTGGCACCCTCTGTATCTTGTAGATCTCTGTCAGTTGGTAATATTAGGTTTAGTTTGCCTGCGATCGTCTTAAATCGCACCTGCGATACGTCATTGAGCAAACTGAGTGCAGAATCGGATTCGGGCTTTACACTTTCAGGCTCGGTAACAACTTCAGGAAATTCTAGAGCGGACAAATCCCCCTTATTGGCTTTGTCCGCTCTAATTTTTTTCTCACTAATTTTATCGTCACTGACTTTGTCGCCAATAACTTTAAGAGAGGATAAATCCCCTTTACTGGTCGAAGCGCCACTGATTTTATCCCCACTTGCCTGCACGGAGTTTAACGGTACAGAATCTTCTGGAGGCGAAGTTTCGGGAGGACTTTTAATGGTAGTTACGGATTCATCTGGATTCATGGGCATAATTTAGCACCCTCATGCCAACAAGTCCATGAGGGTGCTAAAAATTTAGTTAGAGGAAGGCATGAGTTGTAGATTGTCGGAACCCGTTAAGGCTGGTGTCTGATCGATACAAATAACCTTGCCATCATCATCTACGTCCATCATCACAGATGCCCCTTCGCGTACCTTGCCTGTGAGGATCTCCTCGGCAAGGGAGTCTTCTAGCAAACGCATGATTGCTCTGCGTAAGGGTCTAGCCCCATAGCTGGGGTTATAGCCCTCCTGTACCAGTAGATCTCTAAAGCGATCGGTGACTGTCAGGACGATCTCTTTCTCCTTGAGTCGCTTGAATACCTCAGTCAGCATCAAGTCAGCAATTTCCTTGACCTCATCCTTATTCAGTTGTCTAAATACGATAATTTCATCAAGGCGATTGAGAAATTCTGGACGGAAGTATTGCTTTAGCTCTTCATTAACTAAAGAGCGGATGCGGGTGTAGTGAGAATCTTCTTGATTTTCGGCAAAATCAAACCCGAGTCCACCGCCACCTTTTTCGATCACCTTAGACCCAATATTAGAGGTCATGATCAATAGGGTGTTCTTGAAGTCCACCGTCCGACCTTTAGAGTCAGTCAGGCGACCATCTTCGAGAATTTGTAGCAAGAGGTTAAATACATCGGGGTGTGCTTTTTCAATTTCGTCAAATAGCACGACCGTATAAGGACGACGACGCACAGCTTCGGTAAGTTGACCGCCTTCGTTATAGCCAACATAGCCAGGTGGCGAACCAATCAGCTTAGAAACGGTGTGCCGCTCCATAAATTCCGACATATCCAAGCGGATCATTGCTTCTTCGGCACCAAAGAAGTAGGCAGCTAGTGCTTTGGTCAACTCTGTTTTACCCACACCTGTAGGACCAGAGAAGATAAAGCTAGCAATGGGACGGTTGGGATTTTTGAGACCCACACGGGCGCGACGGATAGCACGCGAGATGGCTCGTACTGCTTCTTCTTGCCCGATGAGACGTTGGTGCAAGGTGTCTTCCATCTGCATCAACTTCAGAGATTCGGACTCAGTCAGCTTGCTGACGGGTACGCCTGTCCAAGAGCTGACAATGTAGGCGATGTCCTCTTCGTCCACAATGGGCATTTCTTCGTCTTTGGTCGTTTCTGTCTTTTTGGTCTGAGTCAGGGTGCGAATTTGCTGTTTGATCTCAATTTCGCGATCGCGTAACTCACCCGCTCGATCGAAGTCTTGCGACCTAACTGCTTCGTCTTTTTCTTTGAGCAACAATCGTAGCTCTTTGTCTAGTTCCTTGGCAGCAGGCGGCAGTTGGGAGTTGATCAGGCGGACTCTAGAGCCAGCTTCGTCGATCAAGTCGATCGCTTTGTCAGGCAAGAATCGATCGGAGATATAGCGATCGGATAGTTTGGCAGCAGCAATTACAGCAGCATTAGAAATTTTGAGTTTGTGGTGTTGCTCGTAGCGTTCGCGTAGACCATAAAGAATCTCAATGGTTTCATCGACACTCGGCTCACCCACCTGTACGGGCTGGAATCTACGTTCGAGGGCAGCATCGCGTTCGATATGCTTGCGATATTCATCCAAGGTGGTCGCACCGATACACTGGAGTTCGCCTCTAGCTAGGGCAGGCTTAAGGATATTGGCAGCGTCGATCGCGCCTTCTGCCGCGCCTGCACCGATCAGGGTATGCACTTCATCAATGACCAAGATCACATTTCCGGCAGTGCGAATCTCGTCCATGATTTTTTTGAGGCGTTCCTCAAATTCACCGCGGTATTTTGTACCTGCGACAAGCAAGCCAATGTCTAGGGTCACAACTCGTTTGTCTTGCAGAATGTCTGGGATATCAGCTGTGGCAATACGTTGAGCTAAACCCTCAGCGATCGCGGTTTTACCTACACCAGGTTCGCCAATTAAAACAGGGTTGTTTTTAGTACGACGACCGAGAATTTGAATTACCCGTTCGATCTCTTTCTGGCGACCGACAACTGGATCGAGTTTGCCTTCGGCTGCCATTTGCGTCAGGTTAGAACCAAATTCATCGAGTGTGGGGGTTTTTGTACGACCTTGTGTACCGCCACCCGCAGACACTTCGGCGGTTTCACCAAGCATACGGATGACTTGCGTCCGCACCTTAGAAAGATCGACACCTAGATTTTCCAGAACTCTGGCAGCAACGCCTTCACCTTCACGGATCAGCCCTAAAAGTAAATGCTCGGTACCAATATAGTTATGTCCTAGTTGTCTGGCTTCCTCTAGGGAAAGCTCTAGCACTCGTTTAGCCCGTGGGGTAAAAGGAATTTCCACAGCGACAAAGCCAGAGCCACGCCCAATAATTTTTTCGACTTCGATGCGAGCATCCTTGAGGTTTACACCCATCGATTTCAGGACTTTGGCAGCAACGCCAGTTCCCTCTCCGATCAGACCCAAAAGAATCTGCTCTGTCCCTACGAAGTTATGACCTAGGCGACGAGCTTCCTCTTGAGCCAGCATGATTACTTTAATTGCTTTCTCTGTAAAGCGTTCAAACATGGCGTTTCCCCATAATTTGCTGCGTTCTGGTTATGGTTAATACTAACACAGGCGAGATGGGTTTTCGCTTGTACGGGTTTTACACCAAAACGTGGGGATCAACCGCCCTTAGACGACATGATGCGATCGCAGGGCTCATGCGTTTGGCGGTAAATCTGGATCGACACCCAAAGCCCGAAGTTTTGCCTCTAAGTCCAGAATTCTCTGTTCTGCTTGGGTTGCTCGATCTGCCTCCCGTTCGGCACGTTGTTTTTCTAGGCGAAGTTGCCAATCGCGTTGGGCGGTGGCTTCTTGGAAATTGGGGACAACTTCACCTTGAGCTGTGAAATAACGAGCATATTCCCCGGCAATGCCTAAATATAGCTGTAGTTGTTCGCTCCAGAGATAACCGCGATTGTCAGGCTGGATCTCTTGATATTTGCGATCGATTAGCCGAAATCCTTTAAGCTCGCGCTTCGTTGGGCGGGGATCGTACCAAAAGTATTCAGGGGTAAGAAAGGTGTCTTGGTAAAGCTGCTTTTTAGTGGTTTGATCTACCTTTGCTGTGCTGCGGGACAGAACCTCAATAATTACGTTGGGGAATTTTCCCCCTTCGCGTTCCACAATCCAGCTACTCCGCTCTTGTTGCGCTGTGTCTAGTACGACAAAGAAATCGGGGGCGCGAAATTTATATTTACCAGTTAGTTGTTCGGGCGTGTAATAGATACTGATATTGCCAGAAGCAAAATAATCTTGTCGGTCGCGCCACCACCACTGCAAGCAAGTTAGCAGCAAAATCAGTTGCTCAAGGTGTCTTGGTGTCTCCAAGGGCGGTTCGTCGCTCTCTAAGTCAGGCGGAAAATGAAATTGTGGCGCAACTATCATGGTTTCAGTGCATGCCAAATTGCTTGAACTTAATTACTTTATGTTAAGAGGACGTAAGGTTTTTATCAATCCTGTCTTTCCCATCAAGGTAGTCTCTGAAACCCAGCTTGTACAAAATGTCGATCTGCTGTCAAGGCTTTAGAAATCTTCTTTTTTGACATGACTAAGAATGAAATACAGTCTGTCAAGGAATAAGATTTATCAGAATGTTTTGCGAAAAATAGCCATGCTTCTATAAAGAGAGATTCATCAACTTGGACTAGCTCGATAATAGAACTGTTGAGTAGACGATCGCCGACTTCTACAGCTTTATCATGGCGATCGCGACTATTGAAAAAAGTTACAATCTCATCAAATACATACGACGTAGTAACTATCTCAAGAGTTTGCCGATCTAGACTTTGCCAATGGGCTAAAACTTCAGCATGGTGTTTTTCGTTTAATAGTTCCAAGGACAAAACGTAGCTTGTGTCCAAGAAAAATTGATTCTCAGCCATTCGTGTAAATATATAGGTCGTGGTTCTCAGCAGCATCAATTACATCACATGCAACTGGATTTGTGCCAAGTCCAAAAATGGAATCATTTCGTTTTGGTAAAGATTCAGGATGGCGGCGGTACGCATCCGTTATGGAATCGCTGGTATAGAACTTTGTCTTTGTAAATAACAAGAAGTGCAAAACTTCTGTAACTAGTTGCTCTGGAGCATATTCAATTTCCTTAAGCAACAGTTCGGTATCTGTCATATTTTTCTACTCTCCTTGCTTTTTCTTTCCTCGGTTAGTTGATTCATGGCAGTATTGTAACAAAATCTATTATGGGGATTTGGCTTCTCTACACCATATTTTGAGGGTTTTGTCCCTGCTGCCACTGACTAGCAGATCGCCATGTTCGCCAACGGCGAGACAACTGACAGAATCTGTGTGCCCAGAAAGCATATCTATTTCTTTACCCGTACTGACTTGCCACAGTTTTAACGTTTTGTCCCAACTTCCACTAATTAATGTTTTACCATCGGGACTAAAAGCGATCGCTGAAACTGCCCAAGGATGTCCAGAGAGCGTGCGCAGAATTGTGCCATTTGCTACATTCCAAAGTTGGATCGTGTTGTCGTCACCTCCCGTTGCAAAAAGTTCGCCATCGGGGCTAAACGCGATCGCGTTTACTGCCCAAGTGTGACCTTTTAGCGTTTGGATGAGCTGAAATCGCTCTAGATCCCATAGTTTCACGGTTCTATCGGTACTGGCACTGGCAAGAATTGGGGCGATCGGCGAAAAAGCGATCGCATTGACCGCAAGGTGATGTCCCGTAAGTGTGGCGATTAATTTCGCAGTTGGTGCAGTCAGACCTTGCTCGAATTCAACCGACCATAGCTTAATCGTTTTATCAGCACTTCCACTTGCCAACCAGAAGCGATCGGAATTCGTCTCAGCTTTTGGGTATGCAAACGCAACAGCATTAACAGCATGGCTGTGTTCGGTAATCGTGAGTATTTCTTGCTGCACCTCTAAGTCCCAGAGCTTGATGGTTTTATCTGCGCTCCCACTCGCTAGAAGCCTCGGATTTTTGGCTTTATGCAAATTCTCCTGCTCTCCTGTTTGAGGAATTTGCTCTGTAGGTGAATGTTCTGTAGGTAAATATATAGATGCATAGCTAAGAGCCTTGACAAAGTTCGTATGTCCAGTCAAGCAAGCGATTTGTTGTTGCGATCGCCAATTCCACAGACGAATCGTTTTGTCGTCACTGGCACTGGCGATCGTATCTGGGGTAAGGATAACTACGGCATTCACGCTAGCGAAGAGTCCTTCATGTCCGATCAGGGTGCGATCGCATCGCCATTCAGATAATTTTTTCGCGGGTCGATCCATAGGTATAGGAGAGAATATCTGTTTCACACCAGACTTGATTCCCGATTGATTCATCAGTTTGAGGATAGCCGCAGCAGTGGAGAAGCGTTTGCTCAGATCGGGCTGAATCATGCGATCGAGAATTTCACCGAGGAATTGTTCGAGTAAAGCTTGCTGTCTTAGAGGAAGGGACTCTGCTTGAGAATGCCAATAGGGTCGCCAGTTCCAACAGTTATCGACAAAATCAAACAGGCTAAAAGGTCGCATACCCGTAAGTAAGTGAATGCAAGTCACGCCCAAACTATAAAGATCGCTAGCAAATACAGCTTCGCCTCTGACCTGCTCGGGAGCCGCATATTCTGGACTACCGATCGCTCTACCCTGTCGCTCCAATTTAAATTCTGAGACGAATTGTGACGTACCAAAATCAACCAAGGCAAAATCTTTCCATGTTGTGAGATCGCCGCTCGAATTTGCAGAACGGCAAATAATATTGCTCGGTTTTAAATCGCAGTGAATAATTTGACGATCGTGAATAAACTGTAGGACGGGCAAAATTGCTTCTAGGATGCTCCATACTTGCAGGTTACTGAAAGTAGATGGTTTTGAATTCCCAATCTCTGAATTCTCGATTTCTGAAAGGGCGATCGCGAGATTTTTGCCTGCAATATATTCATGGACTGAATAGAGATATCCTTCCATCTCAAAGCTATCGAAGAGAGAAGGAATTTGCGGATGTTCGCCCAGTTGCCTTATGAGATCGCTTTCCTGTTGAAATCGTACTTTTATGCTTTCTGGGTTGTCTGGATTGAGGTTTTGATGCCACAACTGTTTTACAACCACATACCTTTCAATATGCCGCTCATCCTGCTCAGAGGATTCTATTGAGAACTGGGAATCAATGGCAAGGAAAGTTCTGCTGAAACCTCCCTGACCTAAAACCTTTACCGCACGATAGCGATTCCCTATTTCCTTCGGAAACGCTTTGCGATCGGGATGCATACTGCCGCGTAAAATCAAATCAGAACCGCAGCTTTTACAGAAGCGATCGCTGTCAAGATTTTCAGGCTTTTGGCAATTGGGGTTAAAACAGAACTGTGACATAAATACAAGCCAACTTAAGCTATACCCACAATAATTATCTATGATTTCCATTCAGAGCTGTTCGAATCTCTCTAAACTGCAATCTAATAGCACTATTATTTCCAGTTTGGTATCTTAGCGTTGCATTTATTCGTACAAGAACTCTGAGAAAGAACCCATTAAGAAGGTGCTTATGGTACTTGCAAAGCTTTTTTATTGCATCACTGCTGATTTTCCATTTATTCCCTGACAAGAATACTGAAGTTGGTCAAACTTCTATTGGAAACTCATTTAATGAACGTGATGAAGTCTTAGTTTCTCTGACTCTATTTCTATTTTTGCTGCTATTAGTAGCAATTTTTTCTCTTCGTACCTTAGTCAGATTGAATTGGATCTGGGGTGTCTGATTGTATAGAGGTTTCTTCACCTGCACCTTCGGCATTGGGGTCGATTGGTCGATTACGCAGTTCTAGCTCTGCAAGTTCCATATTCATCAGTTTTCGTAACTTGCGATTAATCACATCAGACATGATCTCATCATTTTGCCGACATCCTACCAACCAAACCAGTAAATCTGTGTCAGGTGAAAAGGTGATATTTGGCTGTTTCGCGCTTCGACCTTGCGAATCATCTGTGCCTGAGCTCATTTTGGGTTTACCTCCATGTCGAGGTTTCGCTTTTTGGCGTTTTTTGTGCTTTTGGGCGTTACTTTACCATTTATTGCCTTAGAGTCAAGGTGTTAGATTTTGCGATCGCTTTTTATTTTGCGGCAAGCAGCGATCGCATACGCCACAGCGCAAAGTTTTTGCTTCTCGCTCAAACCCAAAAGCCTGCATCAAAAACGCCCAACGACAGTGACGAGTACTCATATACGACTGCATTTGGAGTAGCGGTGTGCGATCGATTTCGGCAAATTTGTGATTTCCTGCCCGAATTTCATAGGCAAACGGGCTATGCCAGACTAATTTCCCCGCACTATGCAGCATTCCTAGCACTAGGGCGCGATCGGGATTCCCTTTGATAACATCAGAGAAATTTCCCTTGCGGGGTAATTTGGGCAAAAGCATCTGCGCTTTTTGCAATTGTTTTTGTTGCTGCTGTAAAAAGAAATCCTGACGGGTGCGATCGCTATTGTCCAAGAATCCCGTAGGTTCGCTCACCAGCATCAAGGCTGTGGCAGGGTTCCCATCTCTTCCCGCCCTTCCTACCTCTTGAATGTACTCGGCAAGTGTCAATGGAGCCTGAAAATGGAGAACCCAGCGCGTATTCGGGTTATTTAGCCCCAAGCCAAACGCGCTGGTACAGACCACAAAGGGGTACTCACCTTCTATCCAAGCTGTTTCGATCTGACGACGTTGCTCTGAGGGAAGTCCCGCGTGATAGGCAGCAGTACGGAAAGATTGCGTAGATAACCATTCTGCGAGTTCCTCCGTCTCACGCCGACTGCGCACATAGATCAAGCCCGTTTGACCTTGCTGAGAATGGATAAAGCGAATGGTTTGATGTTTGCGGCAAAGGGGTGTCCAAGCAATCGCTACGTTTAAACTTAAATTGGCACGATAGGGGCTAGTGCGAATCACCTGTGGCTGTTCTAATTGCAGACAGGAAATCAATTTGGCTTGGGTATGAGAATTTGCCGTGGCGGTAAACGCCGCGATCGCAATCCTAGGATGCTCTAACGGCTTATGTTGCATCAAAGCAGAACGCACAGCTCCCAAACGGCGATAGGTGGGTCGAAAGGTATCTCCCCACTGCACGAGACAATGGGCTTCGTCAATCATGATTCCTGCGATCGTTAGTGTGGGCGCGCAGAGTCGTTCCCACACGGGTTGACTCAAAAGCGTTTCTGGTGAAACATACAGCAATCGCAGGTGTGGTAATTTTTGCAGAACTTGATGGCGTTCTCGACTGGTCAGATTACTATGTAAGGTGGCGGCAGGAAGTTCGCGTCTCTGTAAATCTTGGACTTGATCTTCCATTAATGCCAAAAGTGGCGAAATCACTAGGGTTAAACCCTGCTTTAAAATTGCGGGGAGTTGAAAGCAAATGGATTTGCCTCCACCCGTTGCTAGTAAAACAAGACTATCGCGATCGCGTAATAGATTCTCAATTATCTCCGCTTGCGGCGGACGGAAATCTGCATAGCCCCATACTTTTTGAAAAGTCTGCAAAACTGAGGAAGGAAGCATCAGATTTTTAAGAAGTTGATTTTTTCTTTTGAGAGAGCTGAGCCAGACTTTCGGATATATCTTTGGAGATCGGTTTGGGTCGCTTGACGAACGAGAACACGCGATAATCATCTGCATTGGTTTCATCTGTCATCGCCTCGCCATTTTCTGTCATGCGAACGATACTGTAGTCCGTATCATCTTCATAAATCGCAAGCGTGACATTGAGAATATCTAAAAAATTAATAAAGCCACGACATTCATCTTCGGAGTAATGACTATAGTATTTAATTAGATCGGCAATGCAGGTCTCAAGGTGTAATCGACTCTCCCGACGCAAGAGAATGATTTTGAGTAATAAAATCACTAAGGGCATAGGATTGTCTCGAGACAGAAAGAAATAAAACAAATCGGAAGGATTTCTCTGTCCATCGAGCGTTAGAAGCTGGATCGCACGTTTACAAGCCGTATGGACTAAACCAAACATCACAATTTGGCGATCGCAGCTAGTATGCAACTGCATAAATTTATTGACTAAGCCAATCTGCAATAGCTCAGATACTTCTGCATCATAGCTAGGGAGTTCTAGATACTCCAAAAACTTCTGCTTAAATTCTAGGAATGTAATTCCTTTAAGTTGTTCCAAGAAATGACGGGCTAAACTTTTATAACTATTACTCCCTTGTCTCGTCAAAATTGTCTTCACAAGATTGAGCACGCCATCCCCAAGACTCGTGGGGTTCGCTTGGGATTTAGCTGATGACTTTGAGAGCGCGATTGATTGTCGACTGGTGCTCGCAGAGGGTTCTTTTCTACCGAGACGGGCTGTATACATTGCCAGATCGAATTTAAATTGCTTTTTGATTTTGCGAGAGAGGGCATCGGCAATTTGCCTCTGTTCTAGCGGTTTGCTGAGATCGGCATACTGAGAGGTGAGAAGGTAAGAGGTAAAGCGATCGCTCCAGTTATTTCTATCTTGGTAGGTGCTACTAGGTCTACCTAAAAAGAGGAGAAGAGATTCATAATCTGGGCTGCTAATAAAGTTTTTTAGCCAAGCTCTTAGGGTTCTGAGTTTCGTAGTTTTGCTAGGCTGATAGATCGATGGATCGGAAAATAGACCAATCAGAAGATGGGTATAACGATAATTACTGGTGATCCGCCAATTATTGATCAGGATATAGCAGCAACGTAACAGCGTATTCCTAAATTCTGTTTCTTGATTAAAAAAAATAATCTGCCCCAGTGCTCGAAATGTCACTGGATCGTCAACCTGATCGTACCGAATAAATAGGTTTTGAAACTGATGTATGACTTGCTCAGGTGTATACCGTCTGACAATTTCCAAAAAAAAGCCATAGATACGCTGCTGGATTTGCTCAACGCTTCCAGTTTGGATCTCAGTGATTTCTTCAGAGTATTGATTGGGGTTTGGCTGTGAAAACGCTAAGCCAGACATTACATACCTCTAGCTGCGATAAGTATTTTAAGTTGTTTATACCTAACGATTTTGGAGATTTTGGGGAGAATCCCTGATGTTTGATTGATATGACTCAAGTCGCATACATGGCTCAAAGGATGCATACGATACCTGGAACATAATTCTTTCTATTACGAAGGTATCTATAACCCCCAAAAAAACTAATGTACTAGCGACTGTAATTAATGAGAAATAATTATAGGTTAGATTTTTAAAAATTTTGCCAAATTTTGACAAGATATTTTTGTTATACCACTACAGCCCCAGAGCCGTAGTCCCTGCACCACATCCCCCTTGAGCATTGGTGGGCAATGTGCCACTATTTGCCGCAACTCCACCAATTCCTGGTTGATTATTTTCACAGAGGATAGCAAGACTGGTAACATCACTGCTGCCAGCGATCGATGAAAGTGAAACTACCCCAGCATAGGATCTGAGGGGAGTAAACTTAGAGTAAGCATTGCTCAGAGCCGTAACATTGATACCAACTCCCGTAGTACTGGAGTCATAGGTGTAGTTAGTTGTGTTGGTTGAAATACCTACGCCTAGAACGTCAATACTCGTACCAAACCTAGTCTTCTCAGCATAGTAAGCTTGTTGACCCTTGTTTAGGGAAGCAACATAGGTTCTGGCTTCTGATTGCTTGGCTTTGCTCGTTTGGCTAAAGAAAACTGGAACTGCGATCGCTGCTAAAATACCAATAATTACAATCACAACTAGCAGTTCAATTAAGGTAAAGCCCTTTTCGGAATCCTTCATATTGAGAAGGTGTTGAAGTAATTTCGCTTTAAATTCAGATTTCATGGCTTTGCCCCGTTCGTTTTGAGAGAGTTACATTTCACCTATTAGTACAACTTACCCCCTTTTTTCTAATTTCAATCTCTCCATAACAAGCAGTTGTAGACTTTCTACTGGGCAAGCGTTTAGAGCCCGATCGCCTCGATCTGAAATGTTCAAGTTGATACTTTGAACTGACTAGGATTCGGAAATAGAAGGAACGATAGTTAAATATTTGGCATATCTTTGCATTGCCTCGATATCATCATCTTTCCAAACATGAGTGTCTTGACAATGATGCGCAACTAGCAATCCCCACAACTTTCCGTTGGGTACAATCGGAACCACCAAATTTGCCAATACCTGCAAATTCCGCAAAAACTCGCGATGGCAATCGCTAATGGGTTCTGTTTCAATATTTTCCGTGGCACGTATTCGTCCTGCCAAATACATTTCCGCATGTCCAGCGTTAAAGCATTGATCGGGTCCTGTCGAACCGATAATTGAATATTTTGGATCGCCGATTGCCTCTAAGGTCACCTGTCCCTTCCATTCCGAGTAAAAGTAATACAAAACCACACGATCGATATCGAGCAATTTTCTCAACTCTTGCAACGAGGTGTAAACCAAAGAATCTTTTGCTAAATTTTTTGTAAGTCGATTTAGGACTACCTGTATACCGCGATCGGGATTCATCATTGCTTGATTGGTAAGTGCTGTAGGGAGGAAGCATTCGTGCAAAAAAGTTTTGCCATTATCAAAACCGATCTACGCGAATGCTCTGACCTTATCGGAGATAGCTTGCGATCGAAAACTTTATTCCCATTCTATCGTTCCAGGTGGCTTAGAGGTGATATCGAGTACTACACGATTGACTCCCTTGACTTCATTGACGATGCGGGTAGAGATCGTTTCGAGCAGATCGTAGGGAACTCTTGCCCAATCTGCGGTCATGCCATCTTCGCTCGTAACCATGCGCAGTACAATCGGATAGGCATAGGTACGTTGATCGCCCATCACACCCACACTTCTGATCGTAGGCAGCAACACCGCAAAAGCCTGCCAGAGTTCGTGATAAGAGCCAGAGCGGTTGACTTCTTGTCGCACGATCAAATCGGCATTTCTGAGAATTTCTAAGCGATCGGGTGTAACTTCACCAATAATCCTAATTGCCAATCCAGGTCCTGGAAATGGTTGACGCTTAACAATTTCTTCGGGAAGTCCCAAGGCTGTGCCGACCTTGCGCACTTCATCTTTAAATAACATGCGCAGGGGCTCGATCAGGGTAAAGCGCAGGTTTGGTGGCAAGCCACCCACATTATGATGGCTCTTGATTTTGACAGCAACACGCTTACCTGTCGCAGGATCGATATTCGTATCCGCAGACTCAATGACATCGGGATAGAGCGTTCCCTGTGCTAAAAAGTCAAAGGGTCCTAAGCGCTTTGACTCCGCCTCAAATACATTAATAAATTCATAACCGATACGCTTGCGTTTTTCTTCGGGGTCAGTAATACCTTTTACTTGAGCAATAAAGCGATCGCTCGCGTTAATGTACTCTACTGGAATATGAAATTGCTCTAAAAATAGCTTGACCAAACGCTCTGGCTCGCCCTTGCGCATAAAGCCCTGATCGATAAACATACAAGTCAAGCGATCGCCGATCGCTTTATGCAGTAAAAACGCCAAGGTCGATGAATCAACCCCACCAGAAAGTGCTAATAACACGCGCCGATCGCCGACTTGGGCTCGTACTTCTCGCACCGCTTCTTCGATAAAGGAGTCTGTTGTCCAAGTGGGTTCGCATTCACAAATGTGATAAACAAAGTTGCGAATTAGAGCTTGTCCACCGATGGAATGCACGACTTCAGGATGGAACTGTACTCCATAGAGCTGTTTGTTGGGATGGGCGATCGCGGCATTGGGAGTATTGGCAGTATGTGCCAAAATTTCAAACCCATCTGGCAAATTTAGTACCGAGTCGCCATGACTCATCCACATGGTCGCGCCATGTTCAACGTTGGTTAGCAGGTCGGTAGGGTCGTCGATCAGTAATGCAGCTTTACCATATTCGCCGCGATCGGCACGGGCAACCTCGCCACCCAACTGCTTTACCATTAACTGCATCCCATAGCACACGCCTAACACGGGAATGCCAAGGTTCCAAATTTCAGGGTCGCACATGGGTGCGCCTTGGTCGTAGACTGAGTTGGGGCCTCCTGAAAGAATGATCCCTTTGGGGGCAAATTCTTTTAGTTTCTCAATCGACGTATGATAAGGCAGTACCTCAGAATAAACCTGCGTCTCGCGGATGCGGCGAGCAATTAGCTCAGAATACTGCGATCCGAAGTCGAGAATGGCGATCGTAGAACGAGTGGCACTGTCATAGGTTTCTGTGCGATTGGCATCAGATATAGTAGAGATGGTAGCTTGAGTTGAAGAAACCACGATATAAGTACCCCTGTCGAGATGGCGAAAACTTGTAGGTAAATTGCAACTTACGAAAAGTAGCTATTCGTACAATGCTAGCAAAACAGATGTAAAGCAAGTTGAGGATCTGCATTTATTCTGGGGCTAGGTTGTAGATGCAGTTTAGAGAAGCTTTACGAAAAGTAAGAAATTTCTTAATTTTATTGAGTATGCTGCACAAAAAAACATTGGTTGCCTCATTCTTATTGTTTGCTGCGATCTTCAGTCCTCCCGTCGTTCGGGACTGGAGCAACTCGTCGGTTCAAGCCGTACAGCTACGAGATGGCAAAACCTATTTTCTGCATCCGCCCACTTTGATTGATGCGGCAACAACCAGCAATCGTACCCATGCTTGGGGTGCAACCTACTATTTCACAATTCAGACGGCTAGTGACGCAGGAGAACCTTTGCAGTCCGTCACGATCGCGCAAAATGAGGGTAGCGATACCGTTGCGTTTCACCTAGGCGAAACCCTTGCCTACGCTCAAGATGCTGGCAGCGATCGCGCTCCCCTAGTCAGCAAAACAACCCTAAACCCAGAAACAAGAACCCTATCGATTGTTTTCGATCCACCCGTTCCCGCAGGCAAAACTGTCGTGATTAGCTTGTATCCCTCTCGCAATCCACGCTATGAAGGCGTGTATTTGTTTGGTGTTACGGCTTTCCCTCCAGGCAGTCAACCCCACGGGCAATTTCTTGGCTATGGGCGACTGCACTTTTATAGTTCTTCTCGTTGGTGATAACTAAACCGCTTTTTTTGAAAGTCCTCTCCGAATCAGGAATTCATACCAAACAGAGCAAGGTCTTTTTGTTTAATGGGATCAAATCCTTAGCGATCGCAAGGGCAATGGAAATTTGCTTGTGTGGGGTTTAGTGACATAATGCCACCATGAGTGAAAGTATTCCCGTAAAAGCAAACAAAGGTGGGTTGGCTTCTCTAGTCCTGACCTTGGTGGAGCTACTGCGTCAACTGATGGAAGCGCAAATCATCCGCCGTATGGATGCAGGAAAACTCTCTGACGCCGAAGTAGAAAGAGCCGCCGACAGTTTGCAAGCACTAGAGAAACAAATTTTAACCCTATGCGAAGTCCTAGAAATCGATCCTGAGGATCTCAACCTCGATTTGGGTGAAGCTGGGAAACTTTTACCCCGTAAGGGAGCCTATTATCCCGACCAGCCCTCTAGCGAAGCTTCAATTTTAGAATTGCTCGATCGCTTAATTAGCACGGGGATCGTCTTAGAGGGAGATGTGCAAATTGGTTTAGCCCAGTTAAATTTGATTCATCTCAAACTCAAACTCCTATTAACATCCACTGAGTTGTAATACCAATTTCTCTTGAAATTGCGACAGATCGGGTTTTGTGTTCCGCGCGGAGCGTGGTCTTTTCAAAAAGATGCGTTGCATCACTTTTTGAAAATGGTATAAATGGGTGTTTGCATTCAAGCCCCAGAATTGTTCGGAATTTTGGGAATTCCCAACCACTATCGATCTAACAACCAAACAAAGTCCGCACTGGCGGACTAAGAAGGTACGAGAATTTAACGCCTTGCGGCAACTTCTGGTTGACTAGACTTTGGTAGTGCGATCGAGCTAGTGTTTAAAGATTCGAGGGCTAGGCTTGGAATGGTGTCCTCTTCTTTGGCAGCAGAAAACCACATACCCAAGACTGGGGCAACCCCTAGCAGCAAGCCCAAGAAAATGGGGGGATAAATACTCGCACCGCAACTTAAGATCGTCGCAAACACAAAGTTACCGATGTACATGATCACGGGAAATACTAGCTGCTTGCGGTTGAGTACGGGTTGGTTATCCTTGCCCCACAAAAGAGAAGCAACGGTCATAAATAAGGCTCCTGTGCCCATCCAGCCCGCAAAGTTTTGCAACGGCATGCCAAAGAATGCTCCGGGCTGATGCCACTCCCAAAAGGGGAAAGCGGCTTGACTCATGGCGGGATCGAGCACAAAGTCCCAAGAGGTAAGCATCATTGCGCCTAGGGCGATCGCTTCAACTCTCTGCATCCAATGGTTACCAAAGCGTAGGGTCGTATTGGCAATCAGAAAACAGGCAAGCCCCATATAAAACCACGATAAGGGGATAGTAAAAGGTACGAGCCCAGCGATTTTTGTGCCTAAACCACTTAGGTAAGAATAGCCACCAAACGGAAAGCCTGTGCTGGTTCCGAGTAACTCGCTACCCAGCGATAGAAATACAGAGGGGATTAGAAATGCAAATAGTCTTTTTGCCCCTAGCGTGTGCCAACCGTACAGAGAAATTGAAATTGCGCCCAAGATCATAAATACTGCGCCGCCACCCTGCATACCCAGGGCAAAGATTTGCAGTCCTAACTCAGAAAGGCTCTCAATAAACTCGGTATTTGGCATAACGAGTAACAGTCCTACCAGCCCAAACAGCATGGCAGCTAAATGAGCAGCTAAAGTAATCCACTGTGCGGAAATCACACGCCTCATCACAAAAAACTCCAAGAGTTGATTAAGTTTATTTAACAAAAGTATAAACTACTAGACAAGTATCGAGTCTTCGTGGTTGTACCTATCCCCATCTTAGTGCGCGATCCAAGCTAGCAGTCCCAAGAGAGCGATCGCGCCCGCAACCCACAAGAATTGATTGATTCTACGAGCGATCCTTTGCTTATCTGCATCGGTATAGAGAGCATCTGGTAAATCCTTGGGGCTGGAAACACTTTTACTGGAATTTTTGCCAGCGCTGCCATATCCCCCCCCATTGCCATGGGCATCTAAATTACTAAGGTTGGGTATTTCCGTGGTTACTCCCTCTAATTTGCGTAGCTGTGGGGCAGATAAAACGCTCAGTACATAGCGAGCTGACTTGCGCACATCAATATTTGGGTGTTTGACTAAGCTGCGACAGAGTGCGATCGCTTCCTCCGTCCGACCCACCGCATCGTAGGCATTTGCCAGCCAAACTTGGATTTCTCCGCTTTGATATGTACCCGGAATCGCATGGCTTTTAGCTTGCTCTAGTTGCTGCAGTGCCTGTTGATAGCTACCACCCTCAAAGTTGGCAACCCCCGCTTGAAAAATTTGCTCAGCTAAATCTCGATCTAAATTTTCTTCAGAAGCCATGATCGCAATCCGTATGTGTCTGGGTAAATTAAATTTAGCTTGAGTTCGGGTTAAGAACTTTGGGACAAGACAAATTATGTTATTGGAACCAAAGGGTTTCATTCTCTTGCCTTATCGGGGGCATACCTTTTTAAAAGGGGAAGTTTTTATTCTTTTCACCTTTTTTCTAGCCGCGAAGCGGTTTCCCGTAGGGTAGGAGAGCTGGGGGGATAAACCAGCATGTATAGGGTTTTAGGTTTTATGATTCCGATCTCACATTAAATTTACTTTTACATCCATCTTACGGAGAATAAATAGATGAAATTCTTCCCTGCCGCTGTACTTGCGACCGCTTTTGCTTTGCCCGTTAGTTTTCTCAGCGCTCCTAGTGCATTTGCCGATCGCCGAGACTTTACTTTTATCAACAATACTAGTCAGTCGATCATGCACCTTTATGTCTCTGATTCTGGATCTAATTCATGGGAGGAAGATGTTTTAGGGCGAGACGTCCTTGGCAGTACTGAGTCTACAAACATCAACTTCAATGACAGAACTCGTAAATGTAGCTACGATCTAAAAGTAGTGTTTAAAAGCGGTCAGACCTTTGAGCGTTACAGTCTCGATCTTTGCTCGACCACAACCTATACCCTTAACGACTAATTGAGAACGTAGCTGTAGAGGCAATTCATGAATTGCCTCTACGATAGTCGAGGTTAGGGATTGGGGATTTCTTTCAGTAAAACCTGTTTGGCATAGGCGATCGCTTCAGCTTTATCCTTCACAGCTCCTTCTACCTGTGCCAACCTTACGGATTCTAGCAATTCTCCAATTTTAGGACTTGGGGATAAAGCTAACTCAGTCATGAGGTCTGAACCTGTAACGAGAATGGCAGGATGCGCGATCGCATCCTGCGGATCGCACCACTGACGCAACCAAGACAATATCGCTTCAAAAGCTGATTCATCGGAAGTTCCATGGGCGATCGCCACAGCACAGAGAGCAGGGAAAATCTCTAGGGTGGCTTGAAATAATTGATACTGCTGCTTAGGTGTTGCACCGGGGAGCAATTCCAAAAATTTGGGAAGATAGCGCAAAATCCCCATCAACCAACGCAGTTCGTTGCGGCTGAAGCCTAGAGGTTCCATTGCTGTGGCTGAATTCGACAATGCTGCCAGTTTCGTGATGATTTTTGCCGTGCGATCGCTAGCTAGTACATTCGCAAAATAGACTTCTAATCTTGGGAAAGTCTCAATTAGCAAGGCGATCGCTTCATCAATTCTGGCAAACCGATTGAATTCCAAACAATTAGTAGGAAGCCAAGCCTCAAGAATGCCATCGTCAATCGCTGTCACCAACCATCTATTCCCCTCATCAAGCGATAGAAGATAGCTCAACTCCGTGCGAACTCTCTCTGCTGCGATCTGCGATATGCCTTGAAAAGGAGCATGAGAGAATTTCACCAAGGTCTTTTGGGTTAACGCCTCAATTTCAAAGCCTAACTGTGCTGCTTGCCGATAGGCACGCAAGATGCGGAGAGGGTCGTCCAATAGATTCTCAGGCGCAACCATTCTCACCTGTTTTTTGGCTAGATCGCCTGCTCCATCTAAAGGATCGAGGAGAGAAGATGGAGGCAAGATTCCTGTTTTTGTGAATTCAGATTGAAAATCTTCGCTAACCGAAACCGCGATCGCATTCATACAAAAATCTCTGCGTTCCAAGTCCTCTCGAATCGAACTTCCCATTTGCTGGGCGAAATCGGCAGTGGCATTTTTAAACACTACCCGTGCAATTTGACGCTCGGCATCCAAGACGACAAACCCTGCCTTGTATCGCTTGGCGATCGCAGAGGCAATTGCAACTGCCCGATCGGGCAAGACAAAATCGATATCTAAATATTTAGACTGACGACCCAACAAGCGATCGCGCACCCATCCCCCCACAAGATAGGCAGGCTTGGGCAATTCGTTCAAGTCGAAAGGGAATCTAGACATATTTAAAAAGCGATTTTGTTAAGAATTATGCTGATTTTGGGGTAAATCCTGTCAATTTCTGAGAGTTAGATTTTTTTGATTACACCAATATTAGGAGTAAAACCAAGCGGTAGCTCGATCCTATATCCAAATGCATTACGAATAAATGTTTTACTCTAATCTCACGATTAATTATACAAATCTCTGATTAAACCCACATTTAAGCAATATTTCGGTTAAAATGCGCTTAATTGCAAAAAAATGAATTTTTAGATTTAAGCGATCGCCACCATCTCAAACATTCCTCCTAAACAGTAAATCGAGAATTTTTGAGCCTTGTTGTTAGAGCCGTTGCTACAAATTTCGAGAACACTCAATTTAAAGAAAGAGGTGTTTGACCGTGAGCGAATATAGCGAATATATCAAGAAGCCTGCAACCCAATCTTCATCCGCGCCACCTGTCATACAACTTCAGACACGCCCGTTTGCACCTCCTCAAGTGCAGCCCTCTACCTCGCAACAATCAAGCGAACAGTTGGCAAATCTGAGTTCACACGAGAATTTATACGATACAGCACGATGGTTTTCGGGCGATCGCAACCATGACTACTATGGTTCGTCCGCCAGTGTCACGCAGCGAAAATGGGCGGAGACGGTGCAGCGATATAAAGAGAAACGTGCAGAAGAGGCAGGGATTGCTGTGCCCATTCAGGCAAAGTTAGCGATCGGAGCGGTGGGCGATAAATATGAACAGGAAGCAGATCGCGTCGCCGAACAGGTCGTACAAAAGATTAATGACTCTGAAAGCGTTCAGCGTGAGGAAGTGACAGAAGAGGAAGAGCAACTCCAAATGAAGCCTGCAATCTCCTCTATTCAGCGTGAGGAAATGTCTGAGGAAGAAGACGAACTTCAGATGAAGCCAGATGACCTGCAACGGGAAGCCATGCCTGATGAAGAAGACGAACTGCAAAGATCGCAGATGCTTCAACAAAAATCAGGTGAGAGGGAAGTAGAGGCAACATCCGATCTTGAGAGTGCCATCCAAGGATCGTGCGGCAACGGACAACCCCTAACAGATTCCATCCGTCAACCAATGGAGCAAGCATTTGGTACAGATTTCAGTGGCGTGAAAATCCATACGGATTCCAAATCGGATAGCCTTAACAAATCGATTCAGGCAAAGGCGTTTACGACAGGGCAGGATGTATTCTTTAGACGGGGAGCCTATGAGCCAAGTAGTCGAGGTGGGCAGGAGTTGATTGCTCATGAATTGACGCATGTGGTTCAGCAGAATAAAGATAAAGTACAACGCTCTCAATCGCAAGGATTACAACTCACAACTCCATTACAATCTTCACAACCTTTTATTAGCCAATCCATACTAATACCGAAGGCAAATAATTTAGAAAAAATGATTCAGAGAGTAGTGATAGGGAAGGGAGAGGCAGCAATAGATACGGGGAAAGAGACTAGAGGAGATGCCCAGAAAAAGATTAGACAGATGTGGAAAGATGAGAAACATGAACTAGTGGAAATTATAGTTGCGACATTGAACGAGTATATCGAAGATAGCGAATACTTCCCTGATGCCCCAGACACAATATATGCTATCAAACTAAAGGATTGGATACTTAATCGCGAAGAGTATAAAGAGTATAAGAAGAAACCAAACTCAGACAAGACGTTTAATACGTCAGTATATAAGTTGGCAGATATTCCTTATGACGAAGCAAAAAAGAAACTAGATGAAAAACTCCTTAGCCCATCTAAAAATAAAATCTTGTTGGGAGAGTTAGCAGCTGCAAGAACCGAAATGGAAGAGGCAGAGAACCGCTACAATATTACTTCAGAAGAGATAATTAAATGGTCTGAGCTGATTGTCAGGGCGGCGATCGCCCCCCCTCCTAAGAAAGAAGGGAAAAAGAAAAAATCAAAATCTAAAGGTTCCACCCTGCCAATTCTTAGTGGCGAAGAATTACTAAACCAATTAGAAATAGAGGAACGAGTTACGAAAATGGAACCCATTTCTAGCTTTGGCGAGAAATATGAGACCCATCTATCTTTACTAGATTTCGACGATATACGGGAAAAAGAGACTGCACAAAAAGATGCCTTAAGTGCCTTACATATCACAGTTGAGTGTTTTGGAGCAGACGACGAAAGAAATCCGAGATATTGGATAATTACCGACAAGATAACAGGACGGAAAGAATTACTAAACTCCAAGACACAAAGAGCCTTAGAAGAACAAGGAAAGAAGATGAGAGAGAAGATCGATGATCTTTTTAAATAATAGAGTCTTGTCTGTAGAGTGTACTAAGGAAGTGTAGAGAACAACTCACCAGCAGGTAGGTTGGTTGAGCGTTTTATCGGGGTAAGGTCACATGAGCACGCAGCCAAAAGCAAAACCTAAATCCATATCACTACCAATCCCAACACCAATTCAAATCCGAAGTACAACATTCACTACACTCCTAACCCAACACCGCCAACGCTACATATATTCTTCAGTACGGAGATTTGCGCGTAAAGCCAAGAAACTTTGTTCAGCATACGTGATGATGAATCAGCTTTGGCACTCGAAGTTATCTTTAAAATTCGTTAGTGTCTTTAATTTTTCGCCACCAAGAAACTTGAATTTTTAAAGCCTTACAGCAAAAGCATTACAAAATTGTATTTTGCAAGTGGCGAAAACTTCGTGACACTAACAAAATTCAAAATTCAAAAAAATCGCCGATCTTGTAGCAATTTTAGTTTCTTCCATGCAATCAAACAATGCGCTATCCTAAACGAAGTAGGAGGAACAAGTGATGTTAGAAGCAAAATTAGAGCAAAGCGAATACGATCGCGCCACTAATCTATACGAACGAGATTTTTATGCATGGACGCAGAGTCAGTCAGAGTTGTTGCGTTTGGGCAAATGGCAGGCGTTAGATATTGAGAATTTAGCTGAGGAGATCGAATCATTGGGGAAGCAGCAAAAGCAGGAACTTCGCAATCGTTTAGGAATCTTAATCGGACATTTCTTGAAATGGGAATACCAACCTGAGTTGCGTGGCAAAAGCTGGAAAGCGACCATTCGCGAGCAACGAGATGAGGTTTTGGATATTTTGCAAGAAAATCCAAGTTTGAAACCCTATCTTGATGAAGCGATCCAGAAAGGCTTTCGACAGGGAGTCAATTTAGTTTTGCGCGAAACACCTCTAGACATCGACGATTTGCCAAAGGAATGTCCCTACGCGATCGCCCAAATTCTCGATCCGCAGTTTCCTGAAGGAAGCGATCGCTAACGTTAAGGCTTTGGATTGAGTATGGCGTAAAATTAAGATATTGGTAAATCGACGGTGTAAATATGGAGCGATTTTAATAATAGAAATATGAAGATAATGGATGAAATCGATTAGGCAGTTCGATCTAGGAGGTATGCGCGATGGAAGAGCTATTAGAACTCAAGGGATTTTTGCTTGATGGCAATATCCATGATGCTTTACTGCTAGTGGAAGAGATGACAGAAATGAGCAAGGATGACAAGCTGAATAAAATCTCAAGTTTTGCAAAGATTCTGCTTCTACATTTAATCAAACGCCAAGCTGAAGGAAGAACAACGCGATCGTGGGATGCTTCGATTGAGAATGCCGTATATGAAATCCAGAAGACCAATCGGCGCAGGAAAGCTGGCGGTAATTATCTATTAGAGGAAGAATTACGGGAAGCGATTAGTGATGCATATCGGGTAGCTTTATCGGGAGCGGCGGCCGAAGCTTTTGGTGGTTGCTATACAGTGAGCCAACTAGCAGCCATGGTCGATCGCAATACGATTATCGATCGGGCGATCGCCTTAATTTTGGCAGATAGTGAATAAGCGATCGCCCAAATCCTCGATCCGCAGTTTCTCAAAGGAAGCGATCGCTAACGTCAAAGCATCCATAGAGAGTAGAGTTTGATTTTGAAAGCAGAATTATGAAATTTTAGCGACATCTGACTTGATGGTCTCGTGTAACTATGCTGAAATGGTTATGATAGAACTCATGCAAAAAAGTGAAAGCTCATGGATCCTCTAACGGTAGCAACGACGATCGGCATCATATTTCTAACGAAAGCTCTGGAGAAGTCGGGCGAAAAGTTTGGTGAGGCAACGATCGCGAAGGTTGGACAGGCGATCGCTAAAATTCGCGAACATTCTCCTGAAACTGCCAAGGCGTTAGAGGCAGGCAACCCAACCGTACTAAATCTGGGGAAAGCCGTTTTAGAAGAGATCCCACCCGATCCGATTTTTACAGAACTGGTGGCGGCGGCTGATGCTGAGGAGAATCAGGAATTTAAAGAAAAGTTTCAGGCAGTAAAAGCAGGTGGCACGATTACTATTATTGGCAAACAGATTAATGTGAGTCAGGCAGGGACAAATAACACCCAGAACAATACTTTTACTCTATGACGACAAAAGTACGCGATCTGCTGAAGTTGCTTGAGGCTGACGGGTGGTTTTTGGTGGATACTGTGGGTAGTCATAGACAGTACAAACATCCAACAAAATCGGGAAAAGTGACGGTGGCGGGTAAGTTGAGCGATGATGTACGCAAAGGGACGCTGGCAAGTATTCTCAAACAGGCAGGGTTAAAATGATCGACCAATATTTAATCGTCTTGGAAAAAAGTGATACTGGGTTTTCGGCATATTCGCCTGATGTAGAGGGTTGTATAGCGACGGGCGAGACTTTGGAAGAAACTACAAAGCTAATGCGATCGGCGTTGGCTTTACATCTGGTGGATCGCGATGAGTTGCCAAAACCGCGTGGAATTGATGCATATTTGGATGCTTTGCGCGATTCGGAAGGCGAAGAGTTTTATTTAACCCATGTTTCTGTCGCGAGTTTGCAGAAGGTGAACCGTGAGCAACTCAGAAATTAATATCAAACAAGACGGTTCGGGTAATACGCAGAACAATACGTTCAACTACAACCAAATCTTGCAGGAGGCAAAGCGCTTAGGGATTCCGTTGAACTTGCCGCCGACGAATGTGACATTTTTTGCGGGACGGGATGCGGATTTGGTAGAGGTGCATCAGCTTTTAGAAAAGAATCAACGGGTGGCGGTGTCAGCCTATGTCAAGGGCATGGGCGGTGTGGGCAAGTCGGAACTAGCACTGCAATATGCGTTGCGGCATCTGTTGACGGACTATCGCGGCGGCATCTGTTGGTTGCAGGCAAATAGCGATCTGGCGATCCAGTTACGGGATTTTGTGCAAGTGCAGCTAGATCGGGCTTTTCCCGACGATTTGGATACAATGGAAAAGTTGGCGGCTTATTGCTGGAGGTGTTTGACCGAGCATTTAAGCGCCGATCCTAAGACCAAAGCACAACCCAAAAAGATGCTGGTGATTTTGGATGATGTGAAGGACTATGAAAGTTTAAAGCCATATTTGCCACCGCTGGGGGGAGATTTCACGGTATTGGCGACGACGCGGCTAGAGTTGGGTGGGGCAATGCAGCAATACCGATTAGATATTTTAGAATTATCGGCGGCTGTAGCGTTATTACTATCATTTTTGCCTATGGACGACCCTCGCAGGACAAGCTCAGAAATTACGGATCTTTGTGAATGGTTGGGAAGGTTACCTTTAGCGATCGAATTGGTAGGGCGATATTTGGCTTTGCCCAATCAGCAAGATACTTCTATTGCAGATTTACTCAAGCGATTGCAGACAGAATGTATGATGCAACTGGAAAAGTTGACCGAAGAAGAAAAGAAACTATTACCGAAAAACTTAAATGTTGTTGCTTCCTTTAATCTGAGTTGGCAAGAGCTATCAACCTCAGCACAAAGATTAGCTTGTTTGCTAGGTTTGTTTGCCCTTGCTCCTATTCCTTGGCAATTAGCTGAAGATGCAGCGCTATTTTCTATAGCTGCAAAAAAAAATTGGTGGCAGTCTTTAGGCAAGATTTTTCAAAAGAAGCCTTTAGAATTTCAGCTCAATGATTTGAAGGCGCTGCGAGGTGAATTGCTAAACCTTCATCTATTGCAACGAGAAAATCAGGGCATTTATCAACTGCATCAGTTATTGCGGGAATATTTTCAATTTCAATTGCAACAACATCCTGAATGGTTTTCTTTAAGGCAAAAGATAGTCGGAGCTTTGCTAGAGATAGCAAAACGGATACCTAATTCTCCAACTATAGAAAAGATTTCTGAAGTTACTCCTGCTATTCCTCATCTAGAGATGATGAGCCGCGAAATGCTAGGTGACATTCCTAACCCTGAAAGCTCTAATTTAGGATGGGCCTTTGAAGGAATTGCGAGATTCTATGCAGGACAAGGACTCTACACACTTGCCGAAGATCTATATCAGAGATGTTTAATTTCTGTACGAAAAATTTTAGGCGAACACCATCCTGATGTTGCCAACATTATCAACAACCTTGCAGTGCTGTACGAATTCCAAGGAAGATATGAAGAATCGGAACCGTTCTTAAAACAAGCACTCTCTTTGAATCAAGAAGTGTTTGGAGAACGCCATTCCAATGTCGCTACCAGTCTCAATAACCTCGCAGAGCTGTACAAATCTCAAGGAAGATATGAAGAATCGGAACCGCTCTTAAAACAAGCGCTCTCTTTGAGGCAAGAACTTTTCGGAGATCGTCATTCCGATGTCGCTACCAGCCTCAATAACCTCGCAGAGCTGTACAAATCTCAAGGAAGATATGAAGAATCGGAACCGCTCTTAAAACAAGCGCTCTCTTTGAAGCAAGAACTTTTCGGAGACCGCCATCCCGATGTCGCTACCAGTCTGAGTGGTCTCGCAGGGCTGTACTATAGGCAAGGAAGATATGAAGAATCGGAACCGCTCTTAAAACAAGCGCTCTCTTTGAGGTAAGAACTTTTCGGAGACCGCCATCCCGATGTCGCACAAAGTATGGACAACCTAGCATTGCTCTATTATTCGCAGGAGAGATATGAAGACGCAGAACTCCTTAACAAACTGGCACTGACAATGTTGCAAGAACTATTTGGAGATCGCCATCCTTCTGTCGCTACCAGTCTCAACAACCTTGGATTGCTCTACCATTCGCAGGAGAAATATGATGAAGCAGAACTTATCTATCTGAAAGCTCTGACAATATCTCAAGAGCTTTTAGGGGATTGCCATCCCGATGTCGCACAAACTATTAACAATCTTGCAGTGATGTATATTTCACAAAGGAGATACAGAGAAGCAGAACCTATGTGTCTAAAAAATCTGAAATTGAGGCAGGAACTTTTCGGGGATTGTCATCCCAATGTTGGAGAAAGTCTTCACAACCTCGCTAGACTTTATGATTCGCAAGGGAGACATGAAGAAGCTGGATCGCTGTTCCAAAAAGCTTTACTGATTTCGGAACAGATTTTAGGTGTAGATCACCCCGATACGATCAAAACTCGTATAAGTTATGAATTATGCTTAAAGGAAAAAAAGAGAAGCCCGCCAAAAGAGTCAAAGAAAAAAGGATTTGGATCAAATAGGTATTTGAAGAATCGTTAATATTATTGTCATTAAGTGATATCTCTATCCCCATGCCGCTCAAAGCCTCAATAATCTCGCAGGATTTTACAGAGTGCAAGGGAAGGTTAACGAAGCCGAACCGCTCTTTCTGCGAGCTTTAAAAAAGCTCATGCAAACTCTAGGGCAAGATCATCCCAACACGCGCAAAGTTAGAGAAAATTACGAGTCATGCCTAAAAGTCAGTAAATCTATCTCGACACCAACGCCCTCAAACGTCCCATATGCTGAGATCGTGCGCTATCCTAAGAGCAACAGGAGGAAAATAGTAACTATTCCTTCTCAATTAGTGAGATTTTTGTTTTTATAGTTCCATTGTTGCAGAAACAAATAGAACTTCCAGCCCATCGGCAACTTCCCCCAACCATATTTCTGCAAAAAATGGCGTAACCACCTTGCCGATCGCCATCCGATCGCAGAGGCAAACAATTCAAAAAGCAAGCCTTCTTTCGGTCGCCACGGACTGCCACCGAGTTGTTTAACCCTTTGTTCTGCTTGCCCAACCAAGTCGAGGGCTTCAGGATAAACACCCGCAACAAAGTATTGATAGAGTCTCGCACAGGCATGGCGCGTGCGATCGCTAGTTTCTTTTGCCAATAAACAAGAAGTGCGAAGTTCGATACTGCTAAAAGCCGATTTCAGCGCAGTGGGGGATTTGGCTTTGCTTAACGAACCAGCCATCCCAGAGCGATAATAGGTTTTCGCGCCCTGACAAAACGCGATCGCCTGACTTGCCAAAACCACGCGAGAGAAATATTCGCCATCATCATCTAGTGAGAGTTGCTCGTTCCAATCACCCGCAGATTTAGCAATATGTCTGGGGACTAACCATGCCGCAGGATGCATCATCCAATTGCCCTGCCACGCACAGATTAGCCAGTCCACAGGCAATAGATCCTGCCATAGCGGTTGAGGAATAAATAGAGCTTCGTCGGGAGTTTGATAGAATCTCGCCCATTCGCAAGTTACGACATAATCTGGAGGTGCTTGAGAAGGATCGAGCAGATCTAGAGAGAACCGTGAAATTTGGCGTTCGATCTTATCTGGAGCGAGCAGATCGTCAGCATCTAAATATTGAATGAATGCTCCACGCGATACCTGAAACGCCGAATTCCTTGCCGCACTTGCACCCCAATTTGCTTGGCTAATTACCTTAACGATTTCAGATTGAAATCCCTTGGCGATCGCCAGACTGCCATCGGTAGAGCCATCATCGACAACAATAATTTCTTTGTTTTGCCATGTCTGCGCGATCGCCGACGCAATCGTTTCTGCCAACCAAGGTTCAGCGTTGTAGCATGGGATTAAAATAGATACTAAAGGTTGGGGATTCAGGGGGGACAGCATTTTAGGGTACTATTCCTTTAATAGATTGATGCTCAACAATATGCTGCCAGCCATGGCGAAAATACCACCATTTGGAATTTGCGACATAGTGATGGAGTACTGCTTGCGGTGCGATCGCTTCCGCCCGATCGGGCATGACGAGATACTCATGGGCAGGCGCGATCGCACAGCCCTGACCAGCCATTAACATCGCTACAAGGGCTTGTTCTTGATAATAAGACTTCCCCTCCCTTGCTAACATTGTCTTACACCAAAACTCTAACTTCTCCCAATCGATCGCTTCGCTTTGCAGCCCACAAATCCCCACATTTAATCGCGGTGAAATCGGAGCCTGCGCTAACTCAGTCATCAGGGCTTCAGAATATCCGTAAGAGGTCTCAATATCCACCATGTGACAGGGAACCTGTGGCGATCGCAGCCAATCAATTAAAAATGTAGGAAATTGAAAGCACAGCATATCAGAATCAAGCACGAGTTTCCAGCCTGTAGAACCTGCATGAATATCCGTGATTTTACGAAGATGCGGATAGGTGATGCGGAGAGATCTGAGATGCGGAAATTTAGCAATCGGTAGATCGCGATCGAGGTTGGCTGCAATTTCTGCAAGAGAAATGACTTGTGCGTGGGGAAAGATTCTATAAATTTCAGCCACATAGTTAGAAGCAAGGGAACCGTCATCATAAATTATGGGACGAAGGATTGCCGATTCTTTCGGGGTTGTATGTTGAATCAAAGAATAGGCACAAAAACAAGTTTGATACCAAAATTTTTTGCCACTCAAAAAATGAATATCTAAGTATGGCTTCGCTCCATTTTGAGCTTCTCGAGCGATCGGAACTGGAGGTAGCTTAAAAGCAGAACGCTCCATAGCTTTCTGAGCTTGATAATCTAGAATTGAGTTAATCATTCCCCTTGCTAAGCCTCTTTGAATGAAGCCTTTAGGCGCATAGTAGAGACGATAGGCTATTTTTCCAAGTTTTAATTTTTTTCCCAGTTCGTACATGATTTCTCTTGATGGAAATTGATGAAGTGTATTTCTATGTCATTATTTTTAAAAAGCTGATGGGACAAAAGTTTCAACTAAAAGAGGAGCCATAAATTAATGCTGTTTAGTTTTTTTGTGTTTGCTCTAATTCATCCAACTCGCTCAATCCAACAAAAATACCGCAGGCTCCACGCCATCTTATATAAGCAGTAGGATCTCGCCAAGCTTGACCGCTAAAAAACGCTTTGATCTGGCGAGGGATAACACTCCATAAGGGAATGGGTTGCCAAGGACAAATGCCATGAATGGCTAATACTTGAACCCAAGAGCGAGAACTTCCATAGTTCAGTTTTGCTAAATAATCTTTGGTCAAACGCTCAGAGGGAATAAGATGAGTTAGCTGCAATTGTGGGAAGTACCCTGCTTGCCAGCCCGATGTAATTACAGTCAAATTAAGATCGCAATCACCTCCAGAGCTTAAGCTACGACCCGTGCGATCTAAAGGGAACTTTTGCAAGTCTAAAGTGCCTGTGGTGAATCGCTCGACGTAGGTATTTACCGCCGATCGCCTCAACGCCATACCCGCGCCCACAGGTAAGAAATCTGGATGCCGTAAAGGCTCGAGAGGCTCTTGTGCGGAAGGGTAAACCAATTCCCGATCGCCTAGATCCCTTAACGCCAGACAACGACGAAAAGAATCCCCGATCCAGTCTGGAGGCTCGACTGCAAATTCTGGCAAGATTTTGCCCGCGATCGCGCCTAACTGCTGATTTACCCCAAAGATGGCGATCGCATACCTCAAATAGTTGGGATGTAAGACATTATCATCGTCAACAAACACAAGGTAGTCACCCTGACTGGCTTGAATTCCTGCAATTCTCGCCCAAGTTAAGCCTAGCCGATCTTCACGAATCACCCTCGCGTTGGGATGCCATCTCAGATCGAAACGAGAGAGATAGTCGAGATCGCGAGTGGCATTATCCACCAGAATTAATTCCCAGTTCTCAGATTCTAAAGTTTGTCGTTGTAGCCCTTTCAAGCTTCTCTCTAGCCGATCTCGATGGGGATTATGGGTAGGAATAATAACAGATAGCAGGGGTTTCATGGACGCTCTCTCACGACTTGAGCAGGTACACCAACAGCAACTGAATAAGGTGGCAAATTTTTTGTCACGACTGCACCAGCTCCCACAACACAACCATCTGCAACGGTAATTCCGCCTAAAATGGTTACGCCTGCTCCCAACCAGACATCTTCACCAATCGTCACAGGTAGTAAGATGTCGGGCTGCGATCTAATTCCCACATGACGTTCGGGAATCGTATGATTTGATGAAAGAATGCGACAGTGCATCGCGATCAGGCTATTTTTACCAATAGAGACATCTCCATGTCCGTAGACGATCGCGTAGGGTCCCAAAAAGACGCGATCGTCTAGCGTAATATTTCCACCCCAGCAGTCCAAAATTACACCTCGACTTAATTCCACGCCAGCACCAATCCGAACTTGTCCGAGTTTGTAGGGTAAACTATCACGACGCACCGTGACTCCTTCTGCGATCGCACAGGCAGCTCCAATTTCTACGCCCGCACTTCTAAGGCAAAAAGTTCGCCATTTGCTCTGTAGTTTATGCCATCGATAGCAAAGTTTACTCACGATCGCTCCAATTTTTTAAATGTCCCTGGAATGGAATTGAGCGGTTCTACGGGCTCAACAGGGGAACGCTTTACCAAAAAACAAACATCATGCTCAAACTGATGAACGCGCTCGGTCAGCGATCGTGCCGAAAGAAAATCATGCACAGCCCTAGCACAGCCATCAAACGTGTAATAGTCATCCAAAATAATCACACCTCCTTCTGCAATGTAGGGATATAAATATTGCAAGCAGAGCATGGTGGAGTCGTACCAGTCCGCATCTAACCTTAAGATGGCGATTGGCTTTTGGGGGCAAAATTGAGGAAGTGTTTCCTCGAAAAATCCTTTCATGGTATGGAAATGTTTTGCCCCAGCGCGGGCCATTGCTTCGCAGGCAACATCCTCTGACACCCTACAGTTATCATGATAGTGGGGCGAGTCTTTGTCTTGTTGCCATTGTAAGGCTGCTTGCCCATCAATCTCTTGAGGCGCAGGAATTCCAGCAAAACTATCAAATAGATAATACTCTCGCTCAGCCCCTAAAAGCTCCGCAATACCCGCGATCGTTCCGCCTTTCCAAACCCCACACTCGACCACAATGCCATCTATATGCCGAAAGCGCTCGACAAGACACAAATTGCGGATATAGGAATGAGGAGAGAGCATCGTAAACGGCTGAAACTTCCAGAAAATTCTGGTGTATTTTAAGCGATTTACGAACAGCTTATATCTCCTAAATAACTTTACTGGAATCTCTTTCATGCCTTACTCCCCTGGGTTTCATAGATCTCAGTGCCTGAAGCCAAAATGTCCTCTTTCAGGCTCCAGCTCCCTTTGACGTTGACAGTCCCAATTACATCCGCAGATAAATCGCCAGGTAAAACATCGGGTGAAATAAAGTCAAAGGTGAGAATATCGGTTTTAACATCGTAGCTTTGTTTCTTTTCACCCAGCCAGACAGAAATTTTGTATGTGCCAGAATGCAGGGGCAAATTCTTTACGGTCAATGTGGCAATGCCAGAACTCATGGGATAAAGAGCATCAACCGACTGCCATGTATTAATTCCAAACAAAGGCATCCCGTACAACGTATAGACGACAACTCCAAGTAGCGGCGGATCTAACACCCAAGGCGATGTGAAGCGCACCACGATCTTCAGATCGCCTTGCTCAAGGGCTGACTGTTCTACTTCCACCTTGAGAATCGAAGGTTTATCTCGTTTCCGCTCGCCGACATAGAAATTTTGATTGAGTGCATTCGCATAAATGTTCAAAGCTTTAAGGCTGCTCGTGTAGGCGATCGCACGTCCATGTTCTAGTACCAGTCCTTTGTCACATAGATTGGCGATCGCGCTGCTATTATGGCTGACAAATAGAATTGTGCGTCCTTGCGTGCTCACCTCTTCCATTTTACCCATACATTTTTTCTGGAAAGCCGCGTCACCGACGGCGAGGACTTCATCCACGATTAGAAGCTCTGGTTCCAAATGGGCGGCAACTGCAAACGCCAGTCTGATATACATCCCAGAAGAATAATGTTTTACAGGGGTATCTAGGAATTTCTCAATCTCTGCAAATTGCACGATCTCATCAAACTTTCGATAGATCTCAACCCTTGTCATGCCTAAGATTGCCCCATTGAGAAAGATATTCTCTCTCCCCGTTAATTCGGGATGAAACCCAGTTCCTACTTCTAATAAACTAGCAACCCTACCTTTAATTGCAATTCGTCCTCCTGTAGGCTCTGTAATCCGACTGAGGATTTTTAGTAGAGTGGATTTGCCTGCGCCGTTTCGACCAATAATACCGACGCGATCGCCCCGTTTTACCTCAAAGGAAACATCTTTTAATGCCCAAAATTCTTCGCGATCGGGATCGAGTTGTGGCTTACTCGGATATCTCAGTTTCTGCATGAGAGACTTCGCGCCATCCGCCAAAACATCCCGCAAAGCCACATAACGCTTTTGATGCTGATGTCCAATGATGTATTTCTTACTAAGATTCTCGACTTGAATAATCGTGTCAGACATCTTTTCCTCTGGAATTTTTCTGTTAAATCACATCTGCAAAGGTGCGTTCGGTTTTACGGAAGTACCAGATGCCTGTTATCAGTAGTACGAAAACAAACCCACAGGACAGACTAAAGCCCATGAGATGAAGTTTCGTTTCACCGCCCAAAATTGCCCAGCGGAAGCCATCAATTACACCCACCATCGGGTTGAGCGAGTAAAGCCATCGCCATTGCTCTGACACAATGTTGCTACTAAAACCCACAGGAGAAATATATAGACCAAATTGCACGATAAACGGCACGATATAGCGAAAGTCTCGATATTTGACATTTAGGGCTGCTAACCATAAACCTGCACCCATAGAAGCTGCCAAGGCGATCGCCACAAACAGCGGCAGTGTGAAAATGCGCCAACTGGGGATAAAACTGTACCAAATCATCAGCGCTAGCAAAATCATGCCTGAAATCAGAAAATCAACAAAGCTAACAATCACAGTACTCGTAGGAACGATGAGCCGAGGAAAGTAAACCTTAGAGATTAAATTGGCGTTACTGATTAAACTGTTACTACTTTCCGACAGGGCATTGGCAAAAAACTGCCAAGGCAATAGGGCGGCAAACACCAAAATGGGATAGGGTGCACCTTCGGAAGGGAGCTTTGCGAGTTGTCCAAATACAACCGAAAACACAACCATCGTCAGGAATGGACGAATCAATGCCCAAGCAATGCCGATCGCTGTTTGCTTGTAACGTACGAGAATGTCACGCCATGCCAGAAAGTAAAATAGTTCTCGATAATTCCATAGATCTTGCCAGTATTGTTTTTCAGTTCGACCTGCCTCAATGACAATCTCCGTTGGGGGTGCGATCCTGTGTCTAACCATATTGGTATTGCCAGTGCGTTGAGTGGGCGTATTTTACTTGATTATTCCCAGTTTTTTCTGACAATTTATAGCATAGAAACCTTTAAATTTGCATAATGAGCGCTAATCCCTAGTTGCGATCGCGCTGATGCAGCAGACAAAGCTACCTTGCTCGACCTATGAGGATTTCTCGGTGTAGCTTGTTGCCCCATCCTTGGATAGCAGATCGATCGCTGTCGTCAAAAACTCTTCTGGGTAGAAGGGTTTGCCCAAATAGGCATCGGCTCCATTCTTTAGCCCCCAATAGCGACTAGACTCACTACTTTGCGAAGAGCAAAGAAGGATGGGAATCGCTTGGGTACGCTTGTGCTGCCGTACCCGACGACAGACCTCGTAGCCATTGGGGTAGGGCATGATCGCATCCAGTACGATCAGATCGGGGGTAAAATAGAATTCATGCAGGTACTGCAATGCCTCACCACCACTGCTGGTTGAAATTACCTCAAAGCCATGCGATCGCAGCAATGAAGCGATCGCTTCCCGTTGGGTAGGGCTATCTTCGACAACGAGAACAAGTTTTTTAACATCCATCTTGGGTTTCCTCCTATGCTTTCTTTAAGGCGATTGCCCAATCTTAGGGGGCGAAACGAAGGAGCGCATGAGGTTATCGTCTCAATTCTGTCTGGGACTTTTGTCCCGATCTAAGTCAGGACTAATCGTTCTTGCGATCGCATCGAGGCTGCTCTATTCTGAAAGGATGCACTACGAGCAAAAAGCCTATGGTGCTAAGCTTATGAGCATTTGCTGGAGATGGACGCAGCTATGATTCGGATTTTACTGGTAGACGACCAACGCCTGATCCGTTGTGCCCTGACGATGCTTCTCGATGTGGACAGCAGTTTCCATGTGGTGGGTGAGGCAGAAAATGGTGAAGATGCCGTCCGCCAAGCGGAAGCGATGCAACCCGATGTTGTATTGATGGACATCCACATGCCGATCATGGATGGGATTGAGGCTACTCGCGCCATCTGCGATCGCGTTCCCGATGCCAAAGTGCTGGTACTGACCGTTGATGACGACGATCGCGACTTGGCAAAGGCACTCAAAGCGGGAGCAGCAGGGTATTTGCTCAAAAATACGCCCCCAGACGAACTGGCGATCGCGATTCAAGCAGTGCGTAAGGGATATATGCATTTAGGCCCTGGGCTAGGTCAAAAAGTGATCGCCAAAATCATCATGCCAGCCGCAAAACCCGAACTCGACTGGAGCGAACTTACCCCCAGAGAGCATGAAATTCTCAAGCTGATTGCCCAAGGGTCGAGTAACCGCGCGATCGCGGAGTTACTGTTTATTACTGAAAAGACCGTAAAAAATCACATCACCAGCATTCTCAATCGCCTCAATCTGCAGAGTCGCACCCAAGCCGCGATCTATTACCTTGAGCACGCGAACGGAACCTATTCCTAACCTGAGTTGGGGATCGGGGAATCGAAATTACTCCATGACCTCTCCCCAACCCCTCTCCTGTGAGGCTGCCGTGTACACACAAGTAAATCTGTCTTCGTCTCAATCGATCTAGCCCCCTAAATCCCCCAATTCTGGGGGACTTTAAGAGTTCTTGTCCCCCCAGAATTGGGGGCTAGGGGGCAATATACTTTTGATTTAATTAGGTTTGACGACTTGTGTGTACACCATAGCCTGCGAGGAGAGGGGCTAAGAAAAAGAAAAATATCTTGCTCCTCCCTCTCCTAAAAGGCGAGGGAGGTTGGGAGGGAGAGGTAAATTTCTAACCCGAACTGACGTTATTCCTAAGAATTACTCTGGGTGATTTTGGAATGGGAACTATAGCGGCAACTCTTTCTGCTTCCTGACGATCAAAGGCTCTTCCTTTCTATCTGTTCGCGTTCGATCGCTTCAAACAAAGCCTGAAAGTTGCCTTCACCAAAGCCTTGGGCAAGGTTCTGACGCTGGATGATCTCAAAAAAGAAGGTGGGCTGGTCAAAAATCGGCTGGGTAAAAATTTGGAGTAATGCTTGACCCGTCTCCTGATTCTGTACATCCACAAGAATGGGAGGTGAAGTTTCCAAAAACTTGACTCCGCGCGATTTAAGGATTGCTACCGTCCGAAAAATATCATGGGTATGCAGGGCAATGTGTTGAATGCCTGCGCCTCGATTGCAATCGAGGAATTCTTGGATTTGAGAGTTTGGCGTGGAGGGTTCGTTAATGGGAATTTTAATGGTGCGATCGCAATTCTCCATCACGATACTTTTTAATGCCGAACGATCGGTTTGGATGTGAAAGCGATCGCCGATCTGCAATCCCATATGCTTTTCGCACCAATGGGCAGCCTTCCACATTTCACCCACGGGTACGTTGAGAACCAAGTGATCGATATGTGTGAATAGGGACTCTGTAGAATTCCCAGTGGAAATTCCAGTAGAAAGTCCAGAGGAATGATGAAATGAGCGATCGTTCCCCAATGCCAAAGATGAATCGCTCGTCACAAAATGATGCGTCACATCTCCCCATAACTGTAGAGATTCACGGGAAGATTCACTGGCAAATCCCTGCGAAGGATCGGGCTTGACTCTAAATGCAATCTCACCCACACCCGCAGGATGGTGCTGCAAAAACTTTGCAACAGGACTGCTAGAGCGCAGGGGCGCAGAAAGTTTGATTTGGATTGTGCCATGCTGCAAGATTTCAGTGTGGGCGTGGTCGCGCACCGTACCCACCGTTTGAAATCCTAAGCATTCTTCAAACCACTTACGCCAACGAGCGACATTCTCAACATAGAAATGTACGCAATCGACACCAAGAAAATCTCGACATGACTTAGATTCAGCGATGAGCATGGGGCATTTAGAATAAAGAAATTATAAAATCTACTCCTATTATCCTCTAGACCGAAAGTTGAAGTTTAGGGTTTCGGCGTTGACAGCGATCGCCCCCGCCAAGTCCAGCCCCAGCCAGTCTCAGTTTTGATAATGGATACCAAAGCGATCGCCACAACAATTGCCCCGCCTACACCCGTTAACAGCCAATAGCGCAAGGGCTGCCCAAAACTCTTAACACTGCGCTTGCGGAAAACATATTGCAAGGCGATCGCGATCGTCGTCAACAGGCATAGTGCTAAATAACTATTCAGCACCCACTGGCGATCGATTTCCAATAACCGATAACTAACGACGGATAACTGAGCGCTGACGACTAACCAAATTAACCCCAGCCAAGGCACAACGTAAACTAAACTCAGCACAAAGGCAGAATATAGCGTCATACCAAGATTTCTATTGGCTCCCATGTAATAGTTTTTCGTCCAGCCTTCCCACAAAGCGGCAAAATTTTGGTACATCCTGACTTTGACGAGACCTAAACCGAGGATATAGCGCAATTTCAGTTTATTTTGCTTCACGAGGCGACCGAGTTCTACATCCTCAACCATTTGCTCTGCCACGGCGCGATGCCCACCAATTTTTTCGTAGGACACTCGACGAAATAACATAAACGGCCCTGCCGCAAAGGCTGTGGGATCGTCGGCTTGATTCACGGCGTCAAAGTTAAACCCTACGGCAAGTACGCTCATCATTAAGGGCTGTACTAGCCACTCTGCAAGGCATCCACACATAATTTCTGGGGCAATGCTCAGCAGATCGGTTTGATGGGTTTGGGCTTCATGCAGTGCTGCCGCGATCGCTTGGGGTTCTAACCGCACATCCGCATCGATGAATAGTAGATATTCGCTCTGAACCCGCTCTGCTGCCTGAGTACAAGCCCAGTTTTTGCCTCGCCAAACGCGATCGGTGGGACGGGGTGGAACGGAAATCAGGTGGACGCGCGGATCTTCGCTGACTAGTTGCTGCGCGATCTCTCCCGTGCGATCGCTCGACTCATCATCGGCAATCCAGACATCTAAGGTTTGGGAGGCTTTTAACTGGCTTTGTAAAACCGCCTCTACACAACTGCGAAGATTAATTTCTTCGTTATAGGCTGGAATTACCACCGCGATCGATGGGGCTGCATCAGATATAAAAGAATTCGTTTTAGCTTCGGGAATAGCTAATTTGGGCGCAGCCGTTACAGAACGAAACAAACGACGACTAAATTCGGTAATGGCGATCGTAGATGCCAAAAGCAAACAACAGAACAACAGATGAAAAATAACGATGGTAGGCATTAAAAATTTAGTCGTGACAAACTAAATGCTAGCCCACTGGCAATCCGTAATTTTAGGGTTTTACCAAATTGATTCCAGATTTAAAACAAATTCGGGCAAGACATCTTCCCCTGAGAGCGAAATTGGCGATCGCAGGATCTCGACTTCCTTGCCAACCCGATAGATTTCGACTTGCCGATCCTTGCGGTTAATTAACCATCCCAATCTAGTTCCGTTATCTTGATATTCTTGCATTTTGGCTTGCGTGGTCTTGAGGCTGTCGCTCGGTGACATCAGCTCAATGACAAAGTCTGGACAGATCGGCGGAAATTTTTCTCGTTGTTCTGGGGTCAGTGCCTCCCACCGTTCTTTTACGAGCCAAGCAGCATCAGGCGATCGATTTGCACCATTGGGGAGCTTAAACCCAGTAGAGGAACCAAAGGCAACACCTAGCTTTTTACGGCGGTTCCAAATTACCAAATCTGCGCCTAGAGATAGGCTATGCATCCCTGTATCGCCGCCTTCTGGTGCCATGATGGTGATGTCTCCTTGAGCATTGCGCTCAAACCTTAGATCGCTATTTTTTTGGCAGAGTTGAAAAAACTGCTCGTCAGTGATTTCGAGTACAGAGTCTAAACTAACGGTTAGGGAGTTCATAGGAAATAAACCTAGGTTTCAACCTGTGGAATAGTCTGGTGATTTAGGCAGGATTAGGATTCATTTTAATCGACTTTTACGATTAGACTGCGAATCTATGCATTCCTAATCCGATCTCTTCCATGCCATTGGAATTTCACGAATCCCATAGAATTCACAATTGGTTTAGGGCTTTTATATATCTGGAATATGTCAGGAATTACCATAAAAAAGCAAGAAAGAGAAAGGATTTGATATGATGCCTTAAACGCTCTTGACCAAACTGGAAGCATGAGAAAGGCGATAATTACTTGGGATAAGGACGCAGCTAAAAACCCAGAGACTGAATATCGGGCATTATTAAAGTCTCTCAAAGCAAAAAATGGGTTCGATTTTGTTTTTGTCAGATGCTCTCCGACTGAAGCAGATCAAATTATTTTCAGGACTCAACATGATATTGAGCAGAAAAATGTTCAAGTCCTGCACCTTCAGCAATCTCCAGAAGACTTTAGCAGCGCGATCGCTAATTTTGCCAGTCAAAATCACCCCGATCTTCTATTTGTCACAGGTATTGAAGAGTTTTTGGTTAGCCATACCCAACTGTTAAATCTAGATTTGAGCCTACAACAAGAATTAGACTCTGTTCCCAGACCGCTAGCAAATTTAGGACTGCTCCAAAGCAAATTACAGCAAGACTTTAATTTCTGCTTTATATTTTTACTCCCCTTGTTTGCCCTCAAATATTTTGTTGGAAGGATGCCGTCTTTCTTTGACGAATCTGTTGAGGTGTTCGAATTCCCGACAGATATGGAGTTGCTGCGACAAGAAGTACTGCGCCGCTCTTTAGAAGATCGCTACCAGACCTTTTTGAGCATGACGTCCGAAGAGCGCGATCGCAAGTTTCAAGAATTGCAAAAATTAATTGCCGCCCAGCCCTTTAAGTCCGAGCGCAGAGTCGAGCTATTACTGGAACAGGGAGGTTTGCTAGCCGCAGACAATCGTTATGCTGAAGCGATCGCGAACTGCGACCTTGCGCTGGAAATCAGTCCCCACTCGCATCTGGCTTGGTACAATCGCGGCGTAGCGCTAGATCTGCTCGGGAAACATCAAGAAGCGATCTCTAACTACAATCAAGCGCTCAGTCACAAAGATGATTTTCATCCAGCCCACTATAACCTCGGTACTTCTTTGAGTATGTTGGGACGTTACGAAGAAGCGATCGCGGCGTTTAACCGCGCCCTCAACCTCAAGCCTGATTATCATCCTGCCTTTGCCAGCAAAGGAGCCTTACTCAATGACTTGGGGCAGTATGAAGAGGCGATTAGCAACTGTGACAAAGCCCTAGCCATTCAGCCCAGCTACATCCAAGGATGGTTTAGTCGCGGCTATGCCCTCGAGTCGATGGGTAGGTATGTTGAGGCGATCAAAAGCTACGATCGCGCCTTGGAATTTAAACCAGAGGATCATCAACTCTGGTATTGGCGCGCCAAAGCCCTAGACAGTTTAGGGGAATATTCCGAAGCGATCGCCAGCTACGATCGCGCCTTAGCCATTCGCCCTGATGATTACTATGCTTGGAACAATCGCGGTCTAGCTTTGAGCAATTTAGACCTCTATGAAGACGCGATCGCTAGTTTCAATCAAGCTTTAGAGATTAAGTCGGACGATCATTATGCTTGGTACTGTCGGGGCAATGCCCATAGTGCCTTGGGGCAGCTAGAAGAGGCGATCGCTTGCTATGATAAGGCAATTCAGATTGAACCCGAAGAACCTGAAGTATGGCAAAATCGCCGCTTGGCGTTTCGCCGACTGGGATTTAACTAGCTTAGATTTAACTAGCTTAGATTTAACTAGGCAAATTAAATTAGATGGGTTTTATTAAACAGATGTAACCAATACAAACTTCATGTCTCTTGACACGTTACTGATTCAAGTTGTCTCCCTACTGTTAAGCATTGTGGGTCAGTTTTTACTTAAGGCGGGTGCTTTAGCACTCGGACAGGTAGGCATGGGGAATGTCGGTGAAAAACTGATTTCTATGGCACTCCAGCCCTATTTATGGGCAGGTATTTCGATGTATGGACTCTCTGCGGTCGGGTACATCATTGTGCTATCTCGCACCAAGCTATCCATTGCAGCTCCGACGATCTCAATTTCCTACGTGATTATTACCTTAGGTGGGGCATTAATATTTCAAGAACCTTTACCGCTTATCCGTTTTATGGGTGTGGTGGTGATTGTGGTAGGTGTTTTGATGGTTTTACTGAGCTAAACCCAAAGTGAAAATATAGCCATCCTAAATGACTTGAGTGTAGGGGCAATTCATGAATTGCCCCTACACTCAATGCGGAGAAAGGAAAGGATCTCGTACGAGATCCTCAATCATGCTCAACTACTGCTAGGGGCGATAATATGAGTCACCCCAATGCTTTGTAGGCGCTAAAAACGGGCTAGACAGGACTCTAACCTGTGACCGATCGCTTAGAAGGCGATTGCTCTATACAACTGAGCTACTAGCCCACAGCTTACTATCGTATATCAAAATGAGATTTTGACAATCGTTTCATGCTAAACCAAGTTATTGTTACGGCGGATCGGATGCGGGCGATCGAGTCGCTGATGTTTGCAGCAGGGATGCCAGTAGCGGCTTTGATGGAAAAAGTGGCAGGTCTGATCGCCCAACGTCTCGCAGAAATTTATCCGATCGCTGCCTATCGACGAGTAGGCATCTTGGTAGGCTCGGGACACAATGGTGGGGATGCCTTAGTTGTTGCCAGAGAACTTTGGCATCGGGGGCGCGAAGTCAAAATTTATTCAACCCTCACAAAGCACAAACCGCTCACCCGCGTACACCGCTGCTATGCCCAGAGTCTAGGCATCCCATTTGTCGATTTGGAGGAGCTAAAAACCTGCGATCTAATTGTGGATGGTCTGTTTGGCTTTGGTTTGGAACGCAATATCGAAGGAGAACTCGCAGGAATTATCGATAAGGTAAATACTTGGGGGATTCCTATCCTCAGTATCGATCTGCCTTCAGGCATCCATACCGATACGGGGGCTGTGATGGGGGTGGCGATTCGAGCGACCCATACCCTCTGTTTAGGTCTATGGAAGCGCGGACTGTTTGCCGAATCGACCCTTTCCTATTTCGGTCAAGTCGATCGCCTTGATTTTGATATTCCTGAATCCATGGTGCGTCAAGTTCTGGGAGATGCTCATGCTGAGTGGCGCATCGACCCAAAGCAAATATTTCGCCATCCATCCCAATCTTCTAGGGGGAATCCAGCATCCTCATGCTTGCCAATTCCTCGTGCCATTACGACGCACAAATACCAAGTCGGGCATCTTCTATTAATCGTAGGTTCGCAAACCTATGGCGGGGCGGCTCTGTTGGCGGCTCTAGGCGCAAAAGCAAGCGGCGTGGGAATGTTGACGATTGCCGTTCCCGAATCTCTCAGGTCGATGGTACTGGCACAGGTACCCGATGCACTGGTAATGGGTTGCCCTGAGACCGATACGGGGGCGATCGCAGGCTTACCCGAACTGGATCTGCAAAAATATCAAGCGATCGCCTGCGGTTGTGGCTTGTCTTTGGAAACCAAAGCGATCGTCGATCGAGTTCTCAGAGCACCCTGTCCATTAGTCCTAGATGCTGATGGATTAACTTTATTAGCAAGCTTAGGAATAGAGCATCTGAAAGTACGTTCTCAAGCAACAATTCTCACACCGCATTGGGGAGAGTTTGGTCGATTATTTCCCGAGCTAAAACTTGAAGATCGCCTGACGGCAGTGCAAAGAGCTGTAAGCCAAACAGGAGCGACGATCTTACTCAAGGGCGCGAGAACCGCGATTAGTTTCTGCGATCGGTTGGCAACCAGTTCTCTAGAGGGTTCAGAACACCAACAAACTTGGGTGAATCCTGAAAGTACGCCTGCACTGGCGAGAGGTGGCAGTGGTGATGTGTTAGCAGGTGTAATAGGTGGGTTATTAGCGCAGGGCATGACTGGTGGAAATGCCGCGATCGCGGGAACTGTCTGGCATTCACAAACAGCGATTTGGCTAGCTAAACAACGCACCGAGATGGGTGTCGATCCGCTCGCATTGGCACAAAATCTCTTATCCTTTCTCGCTGAGAGAAGCGGTTAGCATTCAGCGATTAGCTTTTTTCAAAGCCTTGCGTAGCAAGGTAATTATTCACAACAGATTTTCCGATCGCGAACTAACGTTCCATGAGGTGGCGAAGAATTCTCACACCTTCTCTTTTACAGGAGGTAAGATGCCGCGCTTGTGTAGGCTTCGATCGATTTCTCTCAAAAGCTGCACATCTTCTTGGGGAAAAAATGTATGGGCAGAAGCCTGCTTTTCTAAAAAAGCAAAGGCTTGGCGAAACTGTTGCGGAGAAGCGGCGATCGGAGCGTCAAAATGACAGGGAATAATTTGTTGAAAGTTCCAACTTGCGACCCGATCGGCCCAATCGAGCGTTTCTTTTGGTGCGCGATTGAGAATTAAGGTTTGGAGAATGGGTGCAACCAATAATCTTCCATTGCCGCGTAGTGCCTCAAATGCCTGTTGCCAATTGGGTTTCCATTGAAAGGGAAATAGTCCGAAATAAGCTTTTTTAGAGCGATCGCTGGCTTGAGCTGCATCGCGAAATGCTTCCCCCCAGGGCATCACATCTAAGACACTGGAACGGAAGTACATAGCAAATAAAGCGATGCGCTGCCATCCCTTGCGACGATTTGCCTGCGTATCTTCCACGAGATCGGAGGCGCGATCTTTGGCATGAAATAATAAGGGGTACGGATCGACTTGCACGATCGCGGGCGGATCTTGAGGAATGGAAATCACCATATCGGTCACCAATAAAGTCCGCGATCGCTTATCAAAAAAAGCAACTTCTGTGAATTTTCCTAACCCGAGATGGATGGAATCTAGAATCGCATAGTCAAACTGATCGGCAAAGGGAGCTTGACGGCTGTCTTGAGGCAGTACCTGCGTGCGCTTGGGCGGTAAACCCAGCCAACTTAAAGGCAAATTGAGCGGAAAGCTCCATTGATCGGGGGCAACAAATACCTGGGCATTGGGAAAGCACCTCGCAAAAGGGCCGACAAAGACTTTATGCTCCAGCCCAGAAGCAGTTGGCAAGATAATGTATTTAACATCGCCATGTTCGGCGACCAATTCTTTGACGAGACGAATACACTCAGTCGTTGGGGCAACAGGGGCATAAACCAACAACCCACCGCGATCGAGTTTAACTACCGTCATTCGGATCGGTACGACCACATAAAAGATGCCTTGCAGTTGATCGAATGTCCAAACGGCATTGGCGATCGCTTCTTGACGAATTGTGCGCCGCTTACCATATGGGTAAAGCGGGACAATATGCCAAAAAGCCCATGAAAAGTCGCGTGGGGGAGTTGTTTGTGCTTGCATCATTAATCAGGTTATGAGTAACCATCGCAAAGCCCATTGTAAAGCTCAAATCGCTTTCAGCCAAATTCTGTAATTAATTTTGTTAGCTGCTTGATGAAATGCCTTGTTAACCGCTTACGTACCAAATGTGCGGCGATATCCTAAATAGCCAATGCCTACCAAGAGTGCGAGGAATCCCAAAAACATGGGGAATGGAAGGAAAGAAAATACAATGATATAGATTCGAGTGGCGGAGGCGATCCATGCCAAAACCATATAAACACCTGCCATGACGATCAAGCCCTGTAGGGTGCGAAAGGCGGGAATCTCAATTAAGGGAAGGCGTTGCTTGGATAGCCACAGCGATGTAATCAGATGATAGGGTGGTATAAATAGCAAAAATGCATCGGCTTGTTTGACAATCATTTCCCATCCCTTTGTATGGGTTGCATAGGTTAGATACCCTGCCAGTGTGAGCATACTCAAAACCGAGAGCCAGAGGTTGGCACTCAAGACAAAGGGCTCCTCTTTTTTCCCTGGAATAGCGTAGCAAATCAGATAGGTAAGCCAAGGGGTGGCGAGCATGAGAAAGATAATCGGGATGCGGTACTCGGTAAATAACGTCTCTAGGCTCATAGGGTTTTGGGGAGAGATTATATAATGCTGCGTATGACGGTCAATTGGAATCTTGCAACCTTGTCAAAAACGCCAAAAACTCAAGTTTTTGGCTCACAGCAGATTCTCCCATATTTCGGAAGTACTACCTACCCGATCGCGTTTTGCTTCATAACGATCGCGTACCAGAATCAGCAAAATTAATCTATCAATTCCATCAGCACATAATTTACGGGCATATCAAAGGAATGTGAAGAGTCTGTGGTTTACTTTGGATGCGAAATAGGATACCTGTAAACAGGCAAATCGGACTTCCCCCTTTTAATTCACCCTACTGGAGGAAGATAGGTAATCCATTTTCCTTCATTGTAGGGCTGGGGAGGGGTAAATCTTACCCATACAGTGGGAAAACTACACTTACACTTTGCTTTTTTATGAAGTAAATTGAGCTAAAGTCAGTTAATCGCAATTCTTCAGTTATATTGAGTGTGGATGAGTGGGGGCTCGATCGCACGAAGCAAGGACTATCTTTTTTTTATTTTTATCGAACCAATAATTTTGATTTGGGAATTCAATCATCTGAATATCTAAAAAAGAAATTAATCGTTCGTGCAAAAAGCTGAAGCATTTGGTAACTGCCATGTAACAGCTTTGCTTGCCCTCAATGTCAACAAATTCTAAATTAATTTCTAGATCGATAAATTCCGTAATGATAGATGCCGCGATCGGTTTAATCCCATGAAAAAGCCCGAAATCCCACAGAATGAAAGCGAAAGGCAAGCAGCTCTCGATCGCTATAAGGTTCTCGATACCTTACCAGAGCAGGAATACGATGATTTGACGCAACTTGCTGCCCGTATCTGTGGAACCCCGATCGCTTTAATCTCTTTGGTCGATCGCGATCGGCAGTGGTTTAAATCGCGCGTCGGCATTGATGCCTCGGAAACACCGCGAGACATTTCTTTTTGCGGTCACGTCGTTGCCAACAATATGAAATTGATCGTTCCCGATGCCACCTTGGACGATCGCTTTGCGGACAATCCTCTCGTGGCAAGCGATCCGAATATTCGCTTTTATGTTGGCGTCCCTTTAACTACCCCTGATAGCTATACCTTGGGGACTTTGTGCGCGATCGATCGCCAGCCTAAAACACTGACAGAAACGCAAATCGAACAACTTGAGTCGCTCAGTCGTCTGGCGATCAGTCAGTTGGAACTAAGACGAAATCAAAATGCATTTCAGCTTTTTGCCTCTATTGTCGAATCCTCCGATGATGCCATTATGACCAAAACCCTCGATGGCATTATCACCAGTTGGAATTCCGCAGCGGAGAAGATCTTTGGGTATACAGCGCGGGAGGCGATCGGACAGCCCATGGCGATGCTGATTCCGCCAGATCGGAAAGAGGAGGAACCGCAAATTCTCGCGAAAATCGCCCGAGGCGATCGCATCGAGAATTTTGAAACCGAGCGCGTTCGCAAGGATGGCAAGCGTATTTACGTCTCGGCAACGATTTCTCCAGTACGAGACTTTGAAGGCAAAATTATTCTGGCATCGAAAATCGCGCGAGATATTACCGATCGCAGGGCATCGGAAGAGCGACTATCAGAAACTTTGATGTTGCAAAAAGCTATTTTAGATAGCGCCAACTTTGCCATTATCTCAACCGATCTACAAGGCACGATTCGATCCTTTAACCTAGCTGCTGAGAATATGTTGGGATATGCTGCCTCGGAGGTCGTAGGCAAGACTAGCCCTGCAATTTTGCACGATCTCAATGAAGTTGTTTCCCAAGCTAAGCACCTGTCTCAAGAACTTCATCAAGATATCGAGCCTGGGTTTGAAGTCTTTGTTGCCAAGGCTAAACTAGGACAGGTTGCCGAGCAGGAATGGACTTATATCCGTAAAGATGGTTCGCGTTTCCCTGTAATGCTAACCATTACCGCCATTCGCACAAATCAAGGCGAGATTACAGGATTTTTGGGCATTGCCAAAGATATCACCGCTCAGAAACAAGCAGAAAAGCATGCTCTAGATATCGCTGCTGCGCTCGATCGCACCGCAATTGTGGCGATCACGGATATTCAGGGCACGATTACCTTTGTTAACGATAAATTCTGCGAAATTTCCAAATATAGTCGTGACGAGTTACTCGGACAAAACCATCGCATTCTCAATTCTGGACATCATCCTCGCCAGTTTTTTGCTGATATGTGGAAAGCGATCTCTCAAGGAGAAACTTGGCAGGCTGAAATCAAAAATCGGGCTAAAGATGGCTCGTTCTATTGGGTGGACACGACGATCGTGCCTTTCCTCAACGAACTGGGGAAACCCTATCAGTACCTCGCCATTCGCAAGGATATTACATCCCGCAAAGAAATCGAAAGCAATCTAAAACGAGAAGTCGAGGAGCGCAAACGCGCGGTGCAGGAGTTACGGGTCTTGGCAGAGCGCCTCGAGGCAAGCAACCGCGAATTGCAAGATTTTGCCTATGTTTCTTCCCACGATTTACAAGAGCCTCTGCGCAAGATTCAAGCCTTTGGCGATCGCCTCAAGTCAAGTTGTAAAGATTCGCTCGACGTTAAGGGGTTAGATTATCTAGAGCGCATGCTAAATGCGGCGGGTCGAGCCCAAATCTTGATTAACGATCTGCTGGCTTTTTCGCGGGTCACCACTAAGTCTAAACCCTTTGAATCGGTCGATCTGGCTGAGGTGCTAGAGGGCGTGCTCTCCGATCTAGAGGTGCGGATCGCTCAAACAGGAGCCACTTTGGAAATCGATCGCCTTCCCGTCATCGATGCCGACCCCATGCAAATGCGCCAGATTTTACAAAATCTGATTGGGAATGCGCTCAAGTTTCAGCAAGAGGGCATTGCCCCTGTCGTGCAGGTGCGATCGCAAATCTACCCACTTCACGGTCAAGATTGGTGCGAGATTCGCGTAATCGATAATGGCATTGGGTTCGAGCAAAAATATGTCGATCGCATCTTCCAGATCTTTCAGCGCCTGCACGGACGGCAAACTTTTGAAGGCACTGGTATCGGTCTTGCCATCTGCCGTAAAATTGCAGAGCGGCACAATGGTACGTTAACCGCAGAAAGCGAACCCGATCGAGGTGCAACCTTCATTTTTACTCTACCAATTCATCAGCCCACAGGAGAACTTCAATAATGCCTAACAAAGGAAAAAGCATCACTATTTTGGTTGCAGAGGACGATGAAGACGATCGCCTTTTAATGCAAGATGCCCTCGAAGAAAATCGCCTTGCCAACGACCTGCATTTTGTCTTTGATGGCGAAGAGTTGATGGACTATCTGCTGCATCGTAACAACTACAGCGATCCTAAAAGCGCGCCGCGCCCCAGTTTGATCTTGTTAGATTTAAATATGCCGCGCAAGGATGGCAGAGAAGCGCTCAAAGAAATTAAATCCTATCCAGAGTTACGCCAGATTCCGATTGTGGTGCTCACCACATCCAAAGCCGAAGAAGACATTCTGCGTACCTACGATCTGGGGGTAAATTCCTTTATTGCCAAGCCCGTCGTGTTTGACTCGATGGTAAAAATCATGAAGACGTTAGGAACCTACTGGTTTGAAATTGTGGAATTGCCCGACCAAAACTCCTAGCAAGCAATCTGTCACGATGGAGATTTATGGCGCTGCCCCAGCCTCAGCTTTAACAAGAAACACCATTTCAAGATTACCGAATCTACAAAGAGCGATCTGAATATGAACGACCTTAAAGAAACCGAGCAACTGACTGCCTGCGATCTGGCCTTAAAGCATCAATTGACCCAGGCAAGTTTGCTGGCATCGATATTGCAACGGATTCGCAGTTCCCTAGAACTAGACAAGATCTTGACTGCGATTGTCGAAGAAGTCAGAGAATTTCTGCAGACCGATCGCGTCGTCGTGTTTCAAGTGTTTGCCGATGGCACGAGCAAAGCCACTGCCGAATCTGTGGGCGAATCTTGGCGCACAATTATGGAAGAAGTATTCCCCCCAGAAACTTTCCCACAAAGTTGTTACGAGAAATATCTTCAAGGCAACGTCACCCGTATGCGCGATCGCGACCAGGTAGTTGAATGCATGCAGGGGATTTATGCTAATTACCAGATTCGCGCCAGTTGTGCCATACCGATTATTTTGGGCGATCGCCTATGGGGATTGGTACTTGCCCATCATTGTGCCGATGCGCGTGACTGGCAAGATTGGGAAATATCATTTTTGCGACAACTGGCATGGCAATTGGAAGCGCCGCTAGAACAGGCAGAACTTTACGCTCGCCTGCAAGCCGAGTTAGAAGAGCGCAAAAAAGCCGAGGAAGAGTTGCGATTTCTCACCCAAAAGCTAGAAAGCAGTAACAAAGAGCTAGAGAGTTTTGCCTATGTCTCATCCCACGATTTGCAAGAACCCCTACGCAAAATTCAAGCCTTTGGCGATCGCCTCAAGACTCGCTGTGGGGAACTGCTCGACGACAAAAGCCAAGACTATCTCCAGCGCATGTTGAGCGCTGCCAATCGCGCACAACTTTTAATCGACAACCTGCTGACCTTTTCGCGGGTTACGACCAAAGTCGAACCTTTTACGCAGGTGAACCTACGCGAGATTATTGATGGTGTGCTGTCCGATCTAGAAGTTCGGATCGAAAGGGTCGGCGGTACGGTCAATGTGGGTGAAATTCCCGCGATCGATGCCGATCCCCCTCAAATGCGCCAACTCTTCCAAAATCTTTTGGGCAACGCGCTCAAGTTCAGTCGCGAAGGCGTCCCCCCTGTTGTGACTGTTACGACGGCTGTAGAAGGCGATCGCGTCCGCATTGAAGTCGCCGATAATGGCATTGGGTTCGATCAGAAATATCGCGATCGGATTTTTGAGGTATTTCAACGCTTACACGGTCGGTCAGAGTATGAAGGATCGGGGATCGGTCTATCGATTTGCCGTAAAATTGTCGAACGACACAAGGGAACGATCGTGCCCTACAGCCAACCTGACTGTGGCGCTACCTTTATCATTACCCTGCCTCTCAGACAACCCGATCCTGAATCATAAGTTGTGCTTCAGAACTTAGTGTCAGAACTTAGTGTCAGAACTTAGTGTCAGAGGTGAGATCGCCAAACTCCTAACCAGTAATGCAAAACCATGGCTCCAGAGATTTATCGAGTTCTGCTTGTAGATGACGACGAAGATGACTACGTGGTCACGCGCGATTTTTTGAGCGAGGCAGAGCAAGCTATCTTTAAGTTGACTTGGGCTGATAATTTCCAAGCTGGGCTGGCAGAAATTGCTAAAAACCGCCATGATGTCTACTTATTTGATTATCGGCTCGGTAAAGAAACTGGCTTAGATTTGATGGAAGCAGCCTTTAAACTCGGATGCGTCAAACCCGTGATTTTGCTTACAGGGGTCGGAGATAGCGAGATCGATCGCAAAGCCATGGTATCGGGTGCGGCGGACTATCTGGTCAAAGGTCGTTTCATCAGTGCCGCCCTGTTAGAGCGATCGATTTTGCACGCGATCGAACGCAAGCAAGGGGAAGTCAAGCAAAATCAACTACTGGAAGAGTTGGCGCATGTCAATCAAGAACTCAAAGACTTTGCCTATATTGTTTCCCACGATCTCAAAGCACCTTTACGCGGGATCGCCTCTCTAGCAGACTGGTTGCTCACAGATTACGGCGATCGCCTCGATGACGAGGGCAAAGACATGCTGCAACTGATGGGCGGTAGGGTGCGGCGGATGAGCGATCTGATCGATGGCGTGTTGCAATATTCTCGAGTTGGTAGAGTGCGGGAGGATAAAACAGAGGTCGATCTCAAGCCATTACTGGTGGATATCATTGATTCGATCGCCGCACCAAAGGGCATCCAGATTGCGATCGACACCAAACTACCCGTATTACAGGCAGAAAAGATTCGCATCCAGCAAGTATTTCAAAACTTGATTAGCAATGCTGTCAAGTATATGGGTAAGCCAGAGGGAGAGATTCACATCGGTCATACGGAAACCCAAGGCTTTTGGCAATTTTATGTGAGCGATACGGGCGTGGGCATTGAGGAGCGACATTTTGACAAGGTGTTTCAAATTTTCCAAACCCTCGTACCGCGCGACCAGTCAGAAAGCACGGGTGTGGGGTTAGCGATCGTCAAAAAAATTGTGGAAACCTATGGCGGTCAAATATGGGTAACGTCTGAAGTCGGGAAAGGTAGTACCTTTTACTTCACGCTGCCTATACCAGTAAATGAGGATGAAGGTTAAACCATCATGAGAAGCTTTGACCCAATTTTACTTGTAGAAGACGACAAACTCGATATCATGACGCTCAAACGCGGATTGAGAGATATTCATGCTGACAACCCACTCCATGTCAGAAACGATGGGGAAGACGCTCTCGAATTTTTGCGCGACCCCAATAATCCGACTCCGGGCTTAATTTTGCTAGACTTAAATATGCCACGCATGAACGGGCTGGAGTTTCTTAAAATTCTTAAAGCCGATCCCAATTGGCGTAAAATCCCCGTCGTGATCTTAACAACCTCTAGAGAAGAGCAGGATCGACTCGTCAGTTTTGAGCTAAGTGCCGCAGGCTATATTGTGAAACCATTAGAGTATCCTGATTTTGTTGAGAAGTTACTGGTCATCTACAACTATTGGCGTTTAAGCGAAATTCCTAATTTAATCACCTAATTTAATCGGTTCCTTAACTTATGATTTCTCCTGCCGCTGTCTTAAATTCGCCCCCAATAAAGGTTCTGCTGGTTGAAGACGATCGGATCGATCGCCTAGCCTTTACGCGAAGTGCAAAACAAGCCAGTTGGCCCTATGACTATACGATCGCCACTTCTCTCACCGAGGCGATTAGCATCATAAACACTCAGGTATTTGAGATTGCCATCCTAGACTACAACCTAGGCGATGGTCTCTCTAGCTCTCTGTTCCCGATTCTAAAAGCCAAAAATTGTCCGTTTATTATCTCGACAGGCAGTGGCGATGAAGAAACTGCCGCGAAGTTAATGAATGAAGGAGCTTACGATTACTTAATCAAAGACCCCGATCGCAACTATCTCAAAGTCCTACCCGCAACTGTCAACAAAACCCTCGACCGCCATAGAGCAGAGGGGCAGTTACTGTTACTCAACCATGCGATGCAGAGCGTCAAAGATTGCATCTACATTCTCAACGAACAGGGGGAACTGCAATTTGTCAATAATACGCTTGCAAAGCTCAGCAATCTCACGCCTCAAGAGGCGATCGGTCAGCCCATTCAAATTTTAAAGCAGCCAGACTTGGAAGAATGGATCTCTTCTAATTCTTGCCTAATTCTCGAGGGCGCAGTCGACGGTCAAATTCCCATGCGTCGAGCCGATGGTTCGAGCTATCTTGCCTTTATTTCTGAATCCCGCATCCATGAAGCATCAAGCTCGATCGGGGTTGGGGTGATTCGCGATATTACCTCGTTAAAGCAGATCGAGTTGGAATTGCGAAATGCTCGAGAGAACTTAGAACAGATCGTTCTGGAACGAACGGACGCATTGCGACAGGAAAATCAAGAACGATTGCAGGCAGAAGCCAATCTGCTGCAGCTCAACCAAACACTTGAAGCTAGGGTAGAAACTCGGACGCAAGAGCTGCAAGAGCGAGAATCTCAACTGCGCGATCTTTTTGACAATGCTACCGATCTGATTCAAAGCGTTGCGCCCGACGGTCGAATTTTGTTTGTAAATCGAGCCTGGAAAGAAACCTTGGGATATGACGATGCCGACCTAGCGCAATTGTCTATTTTCCAAGTTATTCATCCCGACGATCTGACGCATTGCCAAATCGCGATGCAAACCCTATTTGCTGGTTCTACAAGTTTAAACCTCGAAACTAGATTCTTGACCAAAGATTGCCGAGAAATTGTCGTAGAAGGAAATGTCAATTGTCAAATGCAAGATGGCATCCCGATCGCCACGCGGGGCATCTTTCGAGATGTTACCCAGCGCAAGCTTGCCGAAGCCTCTTTAGCAGAGAGCGAGGCATTTAATCGCCAGTTGGTTGAGGAGTTCCCGATCGGGCTGGCTAGTTGTGGCATGGACGGACAGCTCACCTATGTCAACTCGGCTTTTGCCCATATATTGGGACGCACTGTCGAAGAATGTCTCACACTCACTTACTGGGATATTACGCCGATTAAATATGCCGATCGCGAAGCCGAACAACTCCTAATAATCCAGACAGAAGGTCGTTACGGACCCTATGAGAAAGAATACATTCATAAAGACGGCCATCTCGTTCCAGTGCTATTAACTGGAATCGTAATTTTACGGAATGATGAGCTATCGATCTGGTCTAGCGTCCAAGATATCAGCGATCGCAAACAGGCAGAAAATGCACTGCGAGAATCTCAACAGTTTTTGCAGACTGTCCTCGATACCTTTCCCCTCTCTGTATTTTGGAAAGATCGCGACTCGGTCTATTTGGGTTGCAACCAACAATTTGTCAAAACCACTGGGCTGCAATCCCCCTCGGAGGTGATTGGCAAAACTGATTTTGACTTTCCCTACACAGAAGCCGAAGTCCTTGCTTATCGTGCCGACGATCGACAGGTAATAGAATCTGGCGCAGCCAGGCTCGGGATTGAAGAAACAATAACCCTACCCACGGGCGAACAGCGATGGCTAGAAACAAACAAGGTTCCTTTGCGAGACTTGGCAGGCAATGCGATCGGAATCGTGGGAACCTTTCAGGACATTAGCGATCGCAAACAGGCTGAAGCGGAATTACAGCGAACCAACGAAGAACTCGCTCGTGCTACACGGCTTAAAGATGAATTTCTTGCCAATATGAGCCACGAACTTCGCACGCCACTGAATGCCATTTTGGGTATGGCTGAAGGGCTGCAAGAAGGTGTTTTTGGCAATATGAACGAGCGACAGGTTAAAGCAATCCAAACCATTGAGAGCAGTGGTTCCCATTTACTGTCGCTGATCAACGACATTCTGGATGTTGCCAAAATCGAATCAGGTCAAATCGAACTCGATTGCACGCCTACCTCTGTATCTCTACTCTGCCAATCGAGTCTGGTATTTATCAAGCAACAGGCTATGCAAAAACGCATCCAGCTTGTAACGAAATTACCACCCAATTTACCCGATCTATTGGTTGACGAACGACGTACCCGCCAGGTCTTGATCAACCTGCTCAACAACGCCCTCAAATTTACCCCAGAGGGAGGATGTATCACCTTAGAGGTCACTTACAAACAGCAACAGAAAGAGAACTTTCCTCTCTTTGAGGGAGAGGGGCTGGGGGAGAGGTCTTTCCTGCGAATTGCCATCATCGATACAGGTATTGGTATTTCCTCCGAAAACATCAAAAAACTATTTCAGCCTTTCATTCAAATTGATAGTGCCCTCAACCGCCAGTATCAAGGTACGGGCTTAGGACTAGCGCTGGTAAAAAGGATTGTCGAACTCCACGGCGGACAGGTGGGGCTGACCAGTGAGGTCGGTGTGGGTAGTTGCTTTTCGATTGAACTGCCTTGTGCAGTATCAGGATCGTCCCCTTCTGAACCCACTCCCCAATCGGGCGATTCTGGAAGTGAACCCAGCCAACCACAACTAGAAACCTCTCCCCTAATCTTGTTAGCCGAAGACAACCCTGCCAATATCAGTACGGTTTCGGCCTATCTGCAAGCCAAGGGCTATCGCATGCTCTTGGCAAGAAATGGGCTGGAGGCTGTCGAACTGGCAAAAGCTCACCATCCTAACTTGATTTTGATGGATATTCAAATGCCTGAGATGGATGGCATCGAAGCAATGCAGCAGATTCGTCTCGACCCTAGCTTAACCAACTTGCCGATCGTAGCGCTAACAGCATTAGCGATGGCGAACGATCGCCAAAAATGTCTAGATGCTGGAGCTAATGAATACCTCACCAAACCCGTTAGGCTAAAGGAATTAGCAACTGCTATACAACACCTTTTAGGTCATGCTATATAGCCATCCTAAATCGTTTGTTAGGTTCGGGTTTTGATACTTCGACCGCAATATAACGGGAATTGATTAAACATGAAGTGCGTTGTTGAGAGATGTTACGCTACAATAATTACATGAACTGTGGAGAAGAGATTTTGTGCCTATCGAGGTTTATGGTCGAGTCAGTGACTTTAAACTGGGACAAGATTCAGTAAGTAAATGGTTGAGGATGAGTTAGTTTAAGTGGCTTTATAGCAAGCAGTTTTAAGTACATCTATGAAGCGAATTAGCATCCTGAGATCGAGGCGATCTAAAACATTTTATGCGAAGATTTGTTCCCATTTCTTTCTTCGCATAGGCTTAAGGCTTAATAATTATCTATTGAGGTAATCTATTCCACGTAGGGTAGGGGCAATTTCTCAGTGGTTGCTCTAGATACACGAGGGAGACACTTTCGACCGCCATCACCAAATTGCTTGGGGGAATCATGACCGTAAATTTAGCGAATAACGATCTAGGAATGCCCGTCAAGCCCGTGAGATTTGGACTGCATTCTATTGGCACTCGTCTATTTTTGGCGGTGATGGTTGCTGCTTCCATTGGACTCGGCAGCTTAGGATATTTATTTTATAACGAACTTAAAGCTGTCAGAATTCTGCAATTAACTTCAGAGACAGATACTAAAGTTAGAGAATTAGATGCTGAAATTCTGGCCAGCGAAAGTTTTTTAAAGAGTCTAGTCTCTGCCACCACTTTTCTGCAGGATAGTGGCGTGCGATCGCCAGAAGCCTACGAGAAATTAGTTCTATCGTTTATGTCGGCTCGTCCTAAACTGATTACGGGCTTTGGCATCATGCAACTTCCTCGCGGATTGGTCGATCGCGAATGGTTTGCTCCCTATATCGAAGAATCCGTTCCCAAGCGCGGTGTAAAACTCCCCCAAGATCCCAGATTTAGCCTTGTCGAACTCTGGCAGGTCGAAAAATATCCCGAACTGCAATACTTCAAAGATGCCGTTAAAGCCGATCGCTACTTTTGGTCAAAACCCTATATCAACGAAACCTATCCAATTCCGTTAATGACTTTTGCAGGGACGATTCGCGATCGGCAAGGCAAGTTAATCGCTGTGATGAATGGCGATATTAACATTAACGATCTAAATCAAGTCAAGAATGACACTCAATTTAATGGGGTAGGATATTATGCCTTAATCGCACAAGAGGGAAAACTTTTAAGTTATTCCCCCGATCCCCAAAAAGCAGCCAAGTTGGAAAATGTTGAATCAATTCCGAAGTTAAAACCTGCTTGGGATGAGATTCGCCACCAATTAGAGCAAGGCAAATCCAAAGGATACTTGGAACTTGATTCCACCTATTGGGTCTATCAAAGGGTTCCCAGTAGCCAATGGGTAATGATCCAAGCGATCCCCTATGAGAAGGTGATAAAACCAGCCCTCTGGGGAGCGCTCGTTGCAACGAGCGTTGCGGGAAGTTTTTTAGCTTTGGTGGTTTGGCTCTTTTTCCGCTTTCTCAACCGCCGATTGCAGCCGATCTTAGATGTTTGCGATCGCGCGATCGGCGATCCGAATCGTTCCAGCGTACCCAAAGATGAAATCAGTCGTTTATCCAATGCTTTTTTTAGTATGGTAAATCGACAGAATTCGCTCTTAGAGGAACTGCAACGAACCAACGCCGAACTCGTAGAGTCAAATCGCCTGAAGGATAGTTTTCTTGCCAACATGAGCCACGAACTGCGGACGCCCCTCAATGCCATCTTGGGCATGACGGAGATAATGCTAGAGGAAGTCTTTGGTACGGTCAACGATCGCCAAATCAAAGCCTTAAAAACCGTCGAGCATAGCGGCTACCATTTATTGGAACTGATTAATGACATTCTCGATATTGCCAAGATCGAATCAGGTCATCTAGATCTCGACCTCGCCTCTATTTCCGTAGTTCCCTTATGTCTATCCAGCTTGGAATTAATCGAAGAGCAAGCTCTAAAGAAAAACATTCAACTAGAGAGCAAACTCCCCCAAAATTTGCCCAACATCTATGGAGACGAGCGCCGCATCCGCCAAGTCTTGCTCAACCTGCTTAACAATGCAGTCAAATTTACACCAGAGCGAGGACATATCACCCTTGAAGCTAGGCTGACGACTCTTCCGAGAGGAGATGGAGATGGGTCAGAAAAACAGTCAGAGCGGTCTGCCGTCCAATTTGCCATCACCGATACAGGTATTGGTATTGCTCCAGAAAATATCAAGAAACTATTTCAGCCTTTCATCCAAATCGATAGCGCCCTCAATCGCAAATATGAGGGTACAGGCTTAGGGCTTGCCCTCGTGAAACGCATCGTCGAACTTCATGGTGGGCAAGTGGGATTAACCAGTGAGATTGGCGTAGGCAGTTGCTTCACGATTGAGCTGCCCTACAGTGGCACACTATCGTCTGTCGAACTAGAAACCCAGTCCGAATCGAGCATCGAAGCCAGCCAACCAAAACAAGAAGAATCCCCCCTCATCTTGCTCACAGAAGATAATGAAGCCAACATCATGACGATTTCGGGCTATCTAAAAGCGAAAGGCTATCGGATTACCTTGGCAAGAAATGGAGAGGATGCGATCGCTTTAGCTCAAGCCGAACGCCCCGATCTAATCTTGATGGATATTCAAATGCCAGGAATGGATGGTTTTGAGGCAATGCAGCAGATCCGCCTCGTTCCAGAATTCGTCCACATACCGATTGTTGCGCTCACTGCCTTAGCAATGGAAAGCGATCGCGATCGCTGTTTAAAAGCTGGTGCTAATGATTACCTTGCGAAACCTGTAAAGTTAAGAGAACTTGCAGCAACCATTGAAAGGCTTTTAAAGCCAATTCCATAAACGAGGATAAAATCCCATGGCTCAAAATATTTTAGAACGAAACAATGTCAAAGTAAGCGGTCAGGGAACTCAGCCCATGCTGTTTGCCCATGGCTTTGGCTGCGATCAAAACATGTGGCGGTTTGTCACACCTGCATTTGAGGCTGACTATCAGATCGTACTGTTTGACTATGTGGGTTCGGGAAAATCCGATCTGCAAGCCTACGATCCCCAGCGCTACACAGAACTCAAGGGCTATGCCCAGGATATTCTCGATATCTGCGCCGCCTTAGATCTAAAAGACACAATTTTAGTGGGGCATTCCGTCAGTTGTACGATCGGGATCTTGGCAGCGATCGCCTCGCCACAATTTTTTGAACGGCTGATTTTGGTGACCCCATCTCCCCGCTATATCAACGATCCGCCTGATTATGTCGGTGGGTTTGAGCGATCGGATATCGAGGGATTGCTGGATATTATGGAAAAAAATTACATTGGCTGGGCAAATTTTCTAGCACCTGTAATCATGAAAAACGAGGATCGCCCTGAGCTAGCTCAAGAGCTAGAAACGAGCTTTTGTTCGACCGATCCAGTCATTGCCAACCGTTTTGCCAGAGCTACGTTTTATGGAGATAATCGCAGCGATCTCGCCAAAGTAACCCTGCCCTCCCTGATCTTGCAATGTGCTGAAGATGCGATCGCCCCTACCGAAGTAGGAGAATATATGCAACGTCATTTAGCCAAAAGCACCTTAAAATTGATGCAGGCAACTGGACATTGTCCGCATATGAGCCATCCTCAAGAAACGATCGCACTGATGCAAGAATATTTGAACGTGCCTATACAATCATCTAAGTGAACTATTACAGTGAGCCAGCCGATCGATGAGTTACTCAACCATGCCCCCTGCGGATTTCTCTCGTTTAATGACAAAGGCTTAATTACAGTAATTAATTTTACATTGTCAGAACTATTGGGATATGTACCCGACGATCTGTCGGGAAAAAGCCTTGATGTAATTTTACCGATCGCCAGTCGCATCTTTTTTCAAACCCATTTCTTTCCGATACTAAAGTTGCATGGCATAGTTGAGGAGGTCTACTTCTCATTGAGAGCAAAAGATGAGAATGAAATCCCCATGCTGATTAATGCAAAGCGGCGCCGTCAAGGAGAAGGTTTTGTCAATGATTGCGCCTTTATTCCCATACGACAGCGCATTCAGTTTGAAGATGAAATCCTGAAATCCAAGAAATTAGCTGAGGCTGCCAACTTTGCCCAGAAACAAGCAGAAGCTGCCTTGAGGCAACAGTACGATCGCGCGATTTTGCTTAAAGAGGTTACCCAGATCATCAGGCAATCCATCGATTTATCGGCTATCTTTGAGCTTACTGCCCAAGAAGTATGCCAATCGATGCGAGCCGATCGTGTCGGTATCTTTAAATTCGATCCAGATTCCAATTTTAACAATGGCGAGTTTGTCTCTGAATATGTTGTAGAGGGGTTTGATTCGGTTATCGAGATTAAAATTCGAGACCATTGTTTTGGAGAAAAATATACTCCATTCTATCTAGAAGGACGCTGTCAAGTAGTTGCTGACATCAACAATGCGGGATTGACGGAATGTCATCGAGACATCTTGCAACGCTACCAAATTATTGCTAATTTGGTAGTTCCCATTATCCAGTTAGAAGACTTATGGGGATTGCTCTGTATTCATCAATGTTCTGCGCCACGCCACTGGCAAAAGTCTGAAATTGAATTTGTGCGACAAATCGCCAATCAATTAGAGGTCGCGATTAAACAAGCCAGTTTATTTGAACAGTTGCAGCAAGAACTCCGCGATCGCCAACGGGAAGCTGCAGCCAAACATCTCCTGCTTGCCGAACTAGAAGCAAGCGAAGCGCGATATCGCTCTGTAATTTCTAGTATGACCGAAGGCGTAGTTTTACAACAATCAGATGGAAGGATTACTGCCTGCAATCAAAGTGCGGAAAAAATTTTGGGGTTATCTGCAGAGCAAATGCAAGGGCTTAAATCCGTAGATTTCGAGCGATCCACCATTCGAGAAGATGGTTCTCCATTCCCAGCCACAGAGCATCCTGCTATGGTGACGCTAAACACTGGACTACCACAAAACAATGTCATTATGGGAATCGTTCAGGAAAATAGTCCCACAAAATGGATTTCGATTAATTCCCAACCACTATGCCACTCCGATCGCACAATTCCCTATGCGGTAGTGGTTTCTTTTGCAGATATTACCGAGCAAAGATTAGCCAAGGAAATTTTAAAGAAAGAATCTGAGCAAGAGCGTGTCAGGGCTTTGACCGACAGCTTAACGCAAGTTGCCAATCGCCGCTGTTTTGACGAGCGCTTGCAATTAGAATGGCAGCGATCGCTACGAGAACAACGATCGCTTTCTCTCATTCTCTTAGATATTGATTATTTCAAACGCTACAACGATTGCTACGGTCATCAAGCAGGGGATACTTGCTTAATTGAAGTTGCCCAAACTGCTGCTAACCAACTAAAACGCCCTGCCGATCTATTTGCGCGTTATGGCGGTGAGGAGTTTGCAATGATTTTGCCAAATACAGATATGACTGGCGCGCTTGCTGTTGCCGAGCTAGTCCTACAGGCAATTCATAACCTCAAGATGCCTCATGCAGCCTCAAAAATCAGTCAAAACATAACGGTTAGCTTGGGGATTGCTTGCCAAGTCCCCTCTCTAGAGCAGTCTCTAGAAGATATAGTTGCGATCGCTGACCAGAATCTCTATCAAGCAAAAGGACTAGGACGCGATCGCTTTTATCCTCCAAAGTCGATATCGATCTAGATTCTGTTTGTCAAACTTACAATGGGTTAATGATGCGATCGCCCCCATCGAAGTGGGAGAATATATGCATCGTCATTTATCTGAAAGTACTCTAAGATTGATGCAAGCGACAGGTCATTGTCCGCATATGAGTCACCCTCAAGAGACGATCGCGCTGATGAAAGCATATTTGAACATGCCCATGCCACCGTTTTAGTAGACTATCCCAGTGAGCCAGCAGATCGACGAGTTACTCAACCATGCCCCCTGTGGCTTTCTCTCGTTTACTGACGATAGCGCGATCGTAATGGTTAACGCTACGTTATTGCAGCTATTGGGACATGAAAAGGCTAGCCTAGTTGGGAAAAAATTTGAGATAATTTTGCCGATCGCCAGTCGCATTTTTTATCAAACCCATTTTTTCCCGCTGTTAAAGCTGCATGGCAAAATCGAAGAGATTTACTTCTCATTAAGAGCGAAATCAGGGAATGATATCCCGATGCTCATTAATGCCGAGCGTCGCCAGCAAGGAGAAACCTTTGTTAACAACTGTATTTTTATCCCCATTCGCCAGCGCATTCAGTATGAAGATGAAATCTTAAAAGCCAAGAAAGCAGCGGAGGCTGCCACGCTCGCTCAAAAGCAAGCGGAAATAGGGCTGAGAGCGCAGTACGATCGCGCCATTCTCCTTGGGGAAATCACCCAACGCATCAGGGATTCCCTTGATTTAGTCACGATTTTTGAGATCTCCACGCGGGAAATCCGTCAGTCAATTCAGTCCGATCGCGTGGGCATTTTTAAATTCCAGCCTGATTCTAATTTTAACGATGGAGAATTTATTGCCGAATCTGTGGCTGAGGGATGCAAATCAGCACTTGCGATTAAAATTCACGATCGCCTGTTTGGCGAGGAATATGCCGATCTGTATCATAAAGGTCGCATTCAAGTTGTGGATGATGTTACTCAAGCAGGTTTTACGGAATGTCATCTAGAGATTTTGCAACAATTTCAAATTCAAGCCAAATTGGTCGTCCCTTTACTAGAAAAAGGGCATTTGTGGGGCTTACTCTGCGTCCACCAATGTTCTGCGCCGCGCAGATGGCAAGCAGTTGAGATTGATTTTATTCAACAAATTGCCAATCAATTAGCGATCGCGATTCAGCAAGCCAATTTATTTAATCAGTTGCAGGCAGAATTAGTAGAACGGCAGAGGGCTGAAGACAGGATGGTAGAAGCAAATGCGCAGCTTTCAATGGCAAACCTCGAATTGCAACGAACTAGCGCTCAACTGGAAGCTACGAACCAAGAGCTAGAATCTTTTTCCTATTCTGTTTCCCATGACCTACGCGCACCATTACGGGCGATTACAGGGTTTAGTCAAATTTTGTTGGAAGACTATGGCGATCGCTTTGATGACGACTGTAAAGACTACTTCGATCGCATTCAACGGAATATCCACCGCATGGAAGCCCTAATCGATGACCTGCTGCGCCTATCGCGGATCTCCAGAGCGGAAATTCACTATGGCAGGGTCGATCTTAGCGAAATGGTGCGGGAAATTGCAGGCGATCTCCAAGCTTCGCAACCGCAAAGAGTCGTGGAATTTCTAATTGAGCCAAAGGCAATTGCCTATGCAGATAGAAATCTAACCCTTGTTGTCTTGGAAAATCTTTTGCAAAATGCTTGGAAATACACCAATCATCACGCTACTGCTCGTATTGAGTTTGGCATGGCAACAGATGTCCATCAAACCTTGGGACAAACCACCTATTTTCTGCGCGATGATGGTGCGGGGTTTAATATGGGAAATAGTTCCAAACTGTTTGGTGCATTTCAACGATTGCATAGTGCCAGTGAGTTTCCTGGAACTGGTATTGGTTTAGCAACTGTGCAGAGGGTGATTCGCCGCCATGGGGGCAAAATTTGGGCAGAAGCAGCGATCGAACAGGGAGCTACTTTTTACTTCACCTTGCCCGATCCACCTTAAAGGAGCGATCGCTCTTTTAGGAAAGTAAGTTCTATTCACATCACGTTGCAAACCGTTATGTCTACGCCTACAACAACACTCACTCAAATCGAGCTAAAATCGGCAATCGTGCAGAACCCTTTGGTGATTAATGCCGAAACTACTGTGATGGAAGCGATCGCCAAAATGAGCGAGACAAGGACGATCTGTGCCTCCGATCGTTCAGGCGACTCAGATAACGTCCACCTCGAAGCCAGATCGAGTTGCGTCTTAGTGATGGAAGGGGGAAAAGTTGTCGGCATTATGACCGAACGCGATATCGTGCGTCTCAGCGCCCAACAGCGATCGCTTGACACTGTGACCGTACGCGAGGTGATGGCATCACCTGTGGTCACGCTGCAAGAGACTGACTTTACCGATCTGTTTTCGGCAGTGAATCTACTTCAGCAGCGCCGCATTCGCCATATGCCTGTTTTAGATCGCAACGATCGCCTTTTGGGCATAATCACCCACGAGAGCTTGCGACAACTGGCGCGACCAGTCGATTTATTGCGCTTGCGCTTGGTGTCTGAGGTGATGACAGCCAATGTGGTCTGTGCCGATCCATCGACATCGATGCTAGAGATCGCCCAAATCATGGCAGAGCGTCGCGTCGGCTCGGTCTTGATCGTGGAAACTCAAATCGATCCAGAGGGCAACCCCTGGCAAATCCCCTTGGGCATCACCACCGAACGCGATATCGTGCAATTTCAATCCCTAGGGCTGCAATTAGAGCGGGTGGAAGTGCGGATGGTCATGAGTGCGCCTGTGTTTGCGGTGCGTCCTGGCGATACCCTGATGGTGGTGCAGCAGGTCATGGAGCAGCGATCGATCCGTCGCTTGGTGGTGACAGGCACGCAGGGGGAACTGCTGGGTGTCGTGACCCAGACCAGCCTCTTACATGCCCTCAATCCCTTGGAACTCTACACCCTATCCAAGATTTTGGAGCAAAAGGTTTCGCAGCTAGAGGCAGAAAAGTTGAAGCTGATGGAAAATTACACGGCTGAATTAGAGCAGCAGGTAGCGCAGCGCACAGCCGACCTCCATGCTAAGTTCGAGCGAGAGCAATTGATCGCAAAGATTGCGGCAAAGATTGCGGCTTCGTTAAATTTGCCAGAGATTTTAGAAGCTAGCGTACAAGCGTTGAGATCGTTCCTCGGTTGCGATCGCATGTTAATTTGGCAGTTTCAGCCCGATTGGACAGGGGCGATCGTAGCTGAGTCTGTGGGTGCGGGGTGGCGAGCGGCTTTGCATGATGTGATTGACGATCCCTGCTTTCGCGGAGATATTGCTCTGAGGTATGGCGAAGGTCGCACGATCGCGATCGCCAATATCTACACTGCTGGCTATCCCAACTGTTACATCCAGTTGCTTGAGACCTATCAGGTCAAAGCCAATCTCGTCGTTCCAATTCATGTCTCAGGAAAATTATGGGGATTGTCGATCGGACATCAGTGTGCCGATTATCGGGAGTGGCAAGATACCGATCTGCTCTTGTTAAATGAGATGGCAGTGCAGATTGCGATCGCGATTCAACAAGCCATGGCTCACCAACTGGCACAGACCGAACTGGCTGAGAGACAGCGTGCCGAGGTTGCCCTGCGGGATAGCGAACAGAGATTTCGGGCAATTTTTAATAATTCGTTCCAATTGCTTGGGCTGTTGTCACTGGATGGAACCCTGCTCGAAATCAACCAAACTGCCTTGAGAGTCGGCGGAATTTTGTATGAGGAGGTCGTGGGTCGTCCCTTTTGGGAAACCTATTGGTGGCAGATTTCACCTGAGGCTCAAGGGCAATTACAACAGGCGATCGCCCGTGCAGCCCAAGGAGAATTTGTGCGCTACGAAGTCGATGTCTGGGGCGTAAATCAGACGATTGTTCCGATCGACTTCTCATTGCGTCCCATCTTTGATGACTCAGATCGGGTGGTACTGTTAATTCCTGAAGGTCGAGATCTCAGAGAAACAAAACGCCGCGAACTGGAACTAAAACAGAGCGAGCAACGATTTGAGTCTCTGGCTGTTGCTGCACCTGTAGGAATTTTTCGTACCGATGACTTAGGTAATTGTCTCTATGTCAACGATCGCTGGTGTCAAATTGCGGGACTAACACCCGAGGAGGCAGCAGGTTTTGGCTGGATCGATGGTATACATCCCAGCGATCGCGAACTCGTGTCTGCGGAATGGAATGCCTCTGTTGAGGAAAACCGCCCATTTAGTTTAGAGTATCGGTTTCTAAACCAAGCTGGACAAATTACTTGGGGATATGGTCAGGCAGTGGCGGAACGCAACGAGTTTGATGAAATCATCGGTTATGTTGGCACGATTACAGATATTAGCGATCGCAAATATGCAGAAGAACAAGCCCTACACCGTCTGGATATCCTAGAAGTTGCAAAGGATATCATTGCCTCTACGGATAGCGTAGGAAAAGTCATCTATCTCAATCGGGCGGGGAGAGCGCTATTAGGCATTGCCCTAGACGAAGACGTTTCTCAAACCCATATCCCCGACTATCATTCGCCTCAAATAGCTGATTTTATTTTGCAAGAAGCGATTCCCCAGTGCGTACAGAAAGGATTTTGGGCGGGAGAAACCAGATTTCGGCGACGGGATGGTAGCGAGTTTCCCGTCCTACAGACGATCGTCTGCCATCGTCAGAGAGATGGCACAATCAGCCATTATTCTACGATCGCTAGGGATATTAGCGATCGCAAACAAGCCGAAGCGGCACTACAGCAGCTCAATCAGGAATTAGAAATAAAAGTAGAGCAACGAACTGCGGCGCTAAAGGCGAGCGAAGCCACCAATCGTGCCACTTTAGAGGCGATTCCCGACCTGTTATTGCGACTCAGGCGCGATGGCACTTGTGCGGAATACATTAGGCCGGGAATACGAGCAGATAATTTTATACCCGTCGAGAAACATATTTCAGAAGTTCTGCCCCCAGAGTTGTTACAAAATCAGTTGCAAATTATCGAGCAGGCAATACTCACAAAGGAATTGCAGGTTTACGAACATCAATTTTGCAAACGCGATCGCATGGTTTATGAAGAGATTCGGATCGTAGCCATTAACGACCGAGAGGTTTTGGCAATCGTGCGCGATATCAGCGATCGCAAGATTGCCGAAGCAGCATTAGCAGCAAGCGAAGCATTTAACCGCCAGTTGGTCGAAGAGTTTCCCGTTGGACTAGCCAGTTGTCGAATGGATGGGCAACTCGTCTATGTCAACTCAGCCTTTGCCAAGATCTTGGGACGCACGATCGAAGAAACCCTCGCCCTAACTTATTGGGATATAACACCGACGAAATATGCCGAGCAAGAAGCCGTACAACTGCGATTGCTCCAACAACACGGTCGCTATGGTCCCTATGAGAAAGAATACATTCATAAGGACGGGCATCTCGTTCCAGTCCTGCTGACAGGATTGATCGTTCAGCAAAATGGCGAAGAATTAATTTGGTCTAGCGTTCAAGATATCAGCGATCGCAAGCAGGCAGAACTCGAACGACAGCAGCTATTTCAGGAATTATCTAACTTTAAGATTGCATTGGATCGGTCTGCCATTGTTGCCATCACCGATGCCAGAGGTGTAATCACCAACGTCAACGATCGTCTCTGCGAGATTTCTGGTTACGCACGCGAAGAATTACTCGGTCAAACCCATCGCATTATCAACTCTGGCTACCATCCCCCTAGCTTTTTCCAAAATCTTTGGCAAACTATTACTAGTGGTGAAATTTGGCGCGGCGAAATTTGCAATCGGGCTAAAAATGGCAGTCTGTATTGGATGGAAAGCACGATAGTTCCCTTTTTGGACGAGCAAGGGCGACCATGGCAATATCTTGCTATTCGCTTTGACATTACCGAGCGCAAACAGGCAGAGTTAGCTGTCCAAGAAAGTGAAGCCAGATTTCGCTATTTGGCAGATCATGCCCCTGTGTTGATTTGGATGTCAGGTTTAGATACACTTTGTTTCCACTTTAATAAGACTTGGCTAGACTTTACAGGACGGACGATGGAGCAGGAATTTGGAAATGGCTGGACTGAAGGGGTTCATCCTGACGATTTTCAATTTTGTTTAGATGTCTATTCAACTTCCTTTGAGATGCGTCAATCCTTTGAGATGGAATATCGTCTTAGAAGATTTGACGGTGAGTATCGTTGGCTGTTGGATACAGGCATCCCGCGATTTGATGCCGATGGTGAATTTTTGGGATATATCGGCTCTTGTCTTGATATCAGCGATCGCAAGCAAGCAGAACAAGAGATTTTGGAAAACCAGCGGTTTATTCAAAAAATTGCCGAGGCTTCGCCCAACATTCTCTATCTCTACGACCTACAAGAACATTGCAACGTTTACAGCAATCGCGAAATTGCAACCGTGCTTGGCTACACGCCCACTGAGATTCAGGCGATGGGATCGGCACTATTCGCAAACTTGATGCATCCCGAAGACCTTGCGAGAATACCTGATTACTATCAACAAATCGAAGCCGATCGAGAAGGGGAAATTTTTGAAATTGAATATCGGATGCGTCATGCCAATGGCGAATGGCGATGGCTCTACAGCCGCGACACGGTATTTAGTCGAGACGATCGCGGAAAGATAAAGTTGACCATTGGGACTGCACAGGACATCAGCGATCGCAAGCAAGCAGAAGAGGATCTGCGAAACCTCTCCGATCGCCTGATGTTAGCAGTCAAGTCTGGGGCGATCGCGATCTGGGACTGGAACGTCACCGAAAATATCCTGACTTGGGACGATCGCATGTACGAACTCTATGGCATTACCCCCGATCGGTTTACAAGCGTCTATAATGCTTGGGCGAGTAGTCTGCATCCCGACGATCGCCCCATTGCCGAAACTGCCATTCAAACAGCCTTAACAGGCGAAAAAGACTACGACCCCGAATTTCGGGTGGTGCATCCCGATGGCAACATTCGCTATATCAAAGCCTATGCACTAGTGCAGCGCAACGATCGCGGCGAACCGCAGCATATGATCGGGGTTAACCTTGATATTACCGATCGCAAACTGGCAGAGAGCAAACTCTTGCAAACCACCGCCCAACTTGAAGCCTCTAATCGGGAGCTAGAGGCCTTTGCCTACTCGGTTTCTCACGATTTGCGATCGCCCTTACGCGCGATCGATGGCTTTAGCAATGCCTTAATCGAGGACTATGGCGATCGCTTTGATGAGGATGCTAGAGATTATTTCGATCGCATTCGCCGTAACATACAGCGTATGGGTATGCTCATTGATGACCTGCTGCGGCTCTCCCGCGTGTCGCGATCGGAAATGCAATTTAGCCCTGTCAACCTCAGTGCGTTAATACAAGAACAGATGGATGAAATGCAAGCATCGGAGCCAGAACGGCAGGTTACATTTGTGATTGCGCCAAATATCGTCGTCACAGCCGACCCGACATTGATGCACGTCATTATCAGTAATCTAGTGCAGAATGCTTGGAAATTTACCAGTCACCATGCCACTGCCCGTATCGAATTTGGAGTATTGCAACAAGATGAGCAACTAACCTATTTTGTGCGCGATAATGGAGCAGGCTTTGATATGGCATTTGCCAAAATGTTATTTGGTGTTTTCCAACGATTACATAACACCAATGAATTTCCGGGCACGGGTATTGGTTTAGCAACTGTCCAACGAGCAATTCACCGTCATGGTGGGAGGGTCTGGGCGGAGGGAGTTGTAGAACAAGGGGCAACCATTTATTTCACAGTGCCTAATACACTTATCAGGACAGGAGCTTAGATCGTGACTCTGCATGAAATCATTCTGGTTGAAGATAACCCCGATGATGAAAGACTAACTATTCGGGCGCTCCGAAAGGGTAAAGTTGCCAATGAAATTCGCATCGCTCGCAATGGTGAAGAAGCCTTGAGGATGGTGTTTAATGCCGATCCGCTACCCAGCGTCGTGCTACTAGACCTAAAGCTCCCCAAAATTGACGGGTTAGAAGTCTTGCGCCAGATCAGAGCCAACGAACGCACTCGCTTTTTACCAGTTGTCGTGCTGACATCATCGAGTGAAGACCGCGATATTGTTGAGAGCTATAGCTTGGGAGCAAATAGCTATGTCCGCAAACCCGTTGAGTTCGATCGCTTTACAGAGGCTGTGAGCCAACTGGGGCTTTACTGGGCATTGATCAATCAACCATTGCCAAATGGAATGAATAAACCATGAGCGAGCTTCTACATGTCTTGATTGTTGAAGATTCGGAAGATGACGCACTTTTAACCCTACGAGAACTGCGGCGCGGTGGGTTTAATGTGGTCTACGAAAGGGTAGAAACCTCAGAGTCCCTCCGCATTGCCTTGGTAAGCCAACCTTGGCATGCGGTTCTTTCAGATTACAACCTCCCAGGCTTTAATGCCCCTATGGCACTCCAAATCGTCAAACGAAGCCAGCCCAATCTTCCCTTTATTGTGATATCAGGCACGATCGGCGAAGCATCGGCAGTGGAACTGATGAAGGCAGGAGCCCACGACTACCTGATGAAAGGCAACCTAACTCGTCTGCCAGAGATCGTGCGACGAGAAGTTCGGGAAGCCCAGATGCGCCTAGAGCGTCAGCAAGCTGCGAGCGAACTCGATCGCACCAAAGAACGCCTGCAACTCGCGATCGAAGGCTCTGGCATCGGATTATGGGACTGGTCGGTTCAGACTGGAGCCATGACGATTAACCCAAGATGGGCAGAAATGCTGGGCTATACCCTAGAAGAACTGGAACCGATTGGCATTGACACTTGGCAACACAATGTCCACCCAGAGGATTTACAGAAACTAAGCATAGCTTTGGAAAGACACTTTCAAAAAGAAACCATAACCTACGAGCACGAACTGCGGATGCGTCACAAATCAGACGCTTGGATTTGGATATTGTGCAAGGGGAAAGTTGTCGATTGGGATGCTGAGGGTAAACCCCTACGGATGATCGGTACGCATCTAGATATTAACGATCGCAAGCAAGCCGAACTGCGATTGGCATTGCAAAACTCGATTTTAGAACGCATTGCCAAGGCAGAACCTTTACCAGATATTCTTAGTGCGCTGGCGCTGGCAACGGAGGATCAAACGGAAGGGGGACTCTGTTCGATTTTACTCTGCGATCGCGAAGGGAAGCTACACTATGGCGCGGCTCCCCATTTGCCCGATGACTACAATCAAAACATTGAAGGCATAGTCATTGGCGAAGGGATTGGGCCTTGCGTGACAGCGGCTTTTCTCAAAGAACCTGTGATTATTCCCGATATTGCCACAGCTCAACTCTCACAGGACTATAAAGATTTAGCCTTAGCCCATGGGTTGCGAGCTTGCTGGTCAGTGCCCGTACTCGCCAGTGACGGTTCGGTGTTGGCAACCTTTGCCGTGCATTACCGAGAGATCCATCATCCGCAAGAGCGCGAGCTACAAGCGATCGCCCTCGTGACCAATCTCGTCAAAATTGCGATCGAGCAGGAACTTGCCACGCAAGCCCTAGAGCAGCTAAACCAAGAACTCGAAGATCGCGTGGCACAGCGCACCGCCGCTTTACATCAGAGTGAAGCCAGTTTGCGCGAGGCACAGCAGATTGCCCATCTCGGTAGTTGGGAATTAGACGTGCAGACCAGAAAAATTACTTGGTCAGCTGAGATTTTTAGAATCTTTGGACTCGATCCCAATTCGCCAGAGCCAACTTACGAGGCACTACTCGGGTATTTCTCAATAGAAGCCCGCAATCGTTTTATCCATCTCATAGATAGAGCAATTCAGCTTGGAGAACCCTACGAAACAGATCTCCAAATTATTCGAGCCGATGGTTCCTCTGGGTATATTTTTGCCAAAGCAGAAGTTATCTGGAATGAGGTGGGGCAGGTGACGCGATTGTTTGGCATCAATATGGATATTAGCGATCGCAAAGCCATCCAAGAAGCCCTTAAACGCAGCGAAGAACGTTCCCGTGCCACGCTTTTAGCCCTGCCCGATTTAGTGTATCGGGTGAACCGTAAAGGTCAATATGTCGATTTCTTGGTATCGCCCCAGGGTAGAAATTTAGTCGAGCCACAGCAGGTAATTGGCAAATATCTTCCCGAAGTCTTACCCTACGACATCGCCGAATCTCAATGCTCTTTAATTCAGCAAGCACTTGCCACTCAAACAGTTCAGATTCAAGAACAGCAAGTTCAGCTTGATGGCAAACAGATTTATGAAGAAGTTCGCGTTGCTCCCTGCGGCAATGATGAGGTTGTCTTTTTTATTCGAGATATTAGCGATCGCAAACAGGCCGAAGCCCAATTGCAACAGACAAACCAAGAACTCGCCCGCGCCACTCGCCTCAAGGACGAGTTCCTTGCCAATATGAGCCACGAGCTTCGCACTCCCCTCAATGCAATCTTGGGCATGACGGAAGGGTTAGAAGATGGCGTTTTTGGTAGTGTGAGCGATCGCCAACTCAAAGCATTTAAAACCATCGAGCGCAGCGGCAATCATTTACTAGAACTCATTACTGATATTCTCGATGTTGCCAAAATTGAATCAGGCAAGATCGAGCTAGAATGCGCTCCCATCGATATAACTACCCTCTGTCAATCTAGTTTGACATTTATCAAACAACAAGCTCAGAAAAAAAACATCCAGATAACAAGCAGACTACCACCCAATTTGCCCGAATTATACGTGGACGAACGGCGCATTCGCCAAGTCTTAATCAATCTGCTCAGCAATGCCGTCAAATTTACTCCCGAGAATGGACGCATCACCCTAGAGGTAATGCGAATCACATCTTCTGCTCTAATCGAAAAAGAATCTGGATTTGCCCTGAGACTGCCGAAAGAGAAGAGAGCTTTTCTGCAAATTGCTGTCATTGATACGGGCATTGGTATTTCCCCAGAAAACATCAAGAAGCTATTTCAGCCCTTTATTCAAATCGATAGCGCCCTCAATCGCAAATATGATGGTACTGGTTTAGGGCTTGCCCTCGTGAAGCGTCTCGTCGAACTCCACGGCGGCGAAGTGGGTCTAACCAGTGAAGTAGGTGTGGGCAGTTGCTTTACGATCGCCCTTCCCTGTGTTGCCTCCGCAACCTCCTCGCTTAAACCAGAAACTCAAACCGAACTTAGAACTGAATCTAGTCAACTCAAACCCAAAGTACCTCCCTTAATCTTGCTGGTTGATGACAATGAAGCCAATGTGATAACAGTTTCGGGCTATCTAGAAGCCAAGGGCTATCGCATCATTTCGGCGAAAAACGGAAAAGAGTCGATCGCGTTGGCACAATCGGAAGATCCCGATCTGATCCTCATGGATATTCAGATGCCTGAGATGGATGGTCTAGAGGCTATACAGCAAATTCGGCAAGTTCCCAATTTAGCCAATAAACCAATCGTGGCGCTCACGGCGCTGGCGATGGCAGGCGATCGCGAACGATGCATAGAAGCTGGAGCCACTGAATATCTTGCCAAACCTATACGCATGAAAGAGCTATCCCAGACGATCCAAACCCTTTTAGCCCAGTAGACGAGGGATTTATGAAAACTGCTGCAATTCCGCTCACCCAAATCGACATCCAGACTGCGATCGACCGCGCCCCCTTTGTTGTTGCGCCCGATGCCGTCTTGCAGGAAATTATTGAGAGTCAGCCAGATCGCCTCAATGGACTGGCACTGGTGGTGGAAAACGAGCAGGTGGTCGGTATTTTGACGGAAAGGGATCTATTATGCCTGATAGTACAACTCAATGCCCAGCAGCGATCGCTCGATACGATCGCGGTACGCGAGGTGATGACATCGCCTGTCTTGACAATGCGCGAGGCTGATTTTACCGATTTCTTTGGTGCTATAAATCTGATGCAGCAGCATCGCATTCAGCATTTACCGATTGTGGACGCACAGGATCGTTTGGTGGGGTTAGTGACCCATGCAAGTCTGATCGAGGCGATCGACCAACTGGAGCTATCTAAAATTGCAAAGGTCTCAGATTCCCACGATCTAGCGGGTGATGTGGAAAATCTGAACGAGAGTCGCGATCGCGAACCACCAGAGTCCCTTCTCCGCAAGTACGAGCGGGTGTTTTCTGCCACCAACGATGGCATTGCCCTCGTCGATCGCAACTATGTGTATCAGTTGGTCAACCATATCTACGTGCATCGGCATGGAAAAACAGCAGAAGAGATGCTCGGATGTACGATCGCAGATCTACATGGCGAAACGATTTTTCAAAACAAGATTCGACCCTTGGTCGATCGCTGCTTCACAGGTGAACCCCAACAATGTCAGACTTGGTTTGACTATAAGAATGGTGGACGTCAATTTATCAGAGCCACTTTCCATCCCTATTTCGAGCTAGATGGTACGCTTACAGGGGTAGTGATTACGACCCACAACCTGACTGCAATCAAGCAGGCAGAAACCACGCTCCAAAACCTGATTGAAGGCACTGCCACCACCACTGGAGAGGACTTTTTCCCTGCCTTAGTGAAACACCTCACCAAAGCTTTGAATGTTCCCTATGCCCTTGTGTCCGAACAGGTAGATGACGAACTTCATACCCTAGCTTTTTGGGCAAACGATACCCTGCAACCCAATTTTTCTTATGCTTTTGCTAAAACACCCTGCGAACGGACATTACAGGACGGCAAATTTTATTGCGAGTCCTTAGTTCAAGAGCAGTTCCCCGACGCTCTAAACTTGGTTGAACTGCAAGCACAGAGCTATCTGGGCATAGTTTTGAATGATATACATGGTAATGCGATCGGCAATCTATGCATCCTCAGCAAGCAACCGATCCAAAACCTACAGCAAGCAGAAAACATCCTGCGCGTTTTTGCTGTCCGTGCTGCTGCCGAACTAGAGCGAGAACGGGCGACTCAGGCATTGGAAACGTTAAATCAGTCACTGGAGAGGAAAGTAGCGGAACGTACCACTGCCTTGCAAGCCAGTGAAGAACGATGGCAGCTAATCCTAAAGGGTACAAACGATGGCATCTGGGATTGGGATCTGAGAACTAATAAAGTCTTCTATTCCGATCGCTGGAAGCAAATGCGAGGTTTTAACAGCGATGAGATTGGCGATACACCTGATGAATGTCTGAGTCGAGTGCACCCAGATGACTACGATCGTATGATGATGGCGGTTGACGATCATTTTGCTGGGAGAACCGAATTTTTTGAAGTGGAGTATCGAGTGCGGTGCAAAGATGCCTCCTATCGATGGATTTTAGATCGCGGTAAGGCATTGCGCGATCGGGCTGGGCAGCCTATTCGTATGAGTGGTTCTGAAACGGATATCACCGATCGCAAACTAGCCGAGAATGCCCTCCGCACGAGCGAACATCGCTATGCTGCCTTAGCTACGGCTTCTCCAGTGGCAATTTTCCGATTTGATGTACCCTTGAACTGTATCTACGTCAATGCTCGTTGGAGCGAAATGACGGGTAGACCCGCAGAATCAGCCCTTGGAAGAGGATGGATGGATGCTTTGCACCCTGACGATCGCGAGAGTCTTGTCGCCTATTGGACTAAAGATTACACTCGAGTGAAGTCAGGCAATCGAATTCTCGAGCATGGAGAAGGAAGGCATTTACGCCCCGATGGTAGTATCAATTGGTTCTACGTTCAGGTAGCACCAGAAATCGATGGAAATGGTTGCGTAGTTGGCTATATTGGTACTTTGATAGATATCACAGCGCGCAAACAAATTGAAACCAAAGTAGAGGAATTAAATTCTGCCCTGCAAAATGCGGTAGATGGAATCTCTCGACTGGGCATTGATGGATGCTATCTCTCTGTAAATCCTGCCTATGCCAGCTTGTGCGGCTACGAACCTCAGGAAATGATTGGGATGCCTTGGTTTCAAACAGTCCATCCAGAGGACATCGCTCTGTTAGAATCAGCCTATCAAGAAATGCTCCATACCAACAAGGTAGAAGTAGAGGCAAGGGGTGTTCGCAAAGATGGATCGGTCTTTTACAAGCAAGTCAACATGATTGCTGCCTATGACGAAGTCGGTAACTTTACAGGGCATCATTGCTTCATGAAGGATATCAGCGATCGCAAAGCGATTGAAGCTGCATTAGCTAACAGTGAATTGAAATTCCGACGCTTGGTGGAAGGCGCTAACGATTTGATTTGGTCAGCCGACAAAGAGGGTATGCTTACTTATCTCTCACCGCAATTTAAAACACTCTTTGGTTGGGAACCCAGTGAATGGATTGGCAAGTCGCTGATCGATCTTTTGCATCCAGACGATCGTCAATTGGTAGCTACTACGCATAGAGAGGACATCAAATCTGGCAAAAAGTCGATTAATCCTGAGTTCAGACATCGTCACCGAGATGGCCACTACATCTGGATGAGAGCCAGCGCCACACCCATTATCAATTTAGAAGGGGAAGCGATTGGCGCACAGGGAATTTTATCGGATGTTAGCGATCGCAAACAGATTGAGATCGAATTAGCAGAGAGCGAAGCTAAATTCCGCCGTTTGGTCGAAGATGGGAATGACTTGATTTGGTCGTCCGATCGTAATGCCTTATTTAACTATCTCTCGCCTCAATTTAAAACGCTTTTTGGCTTTGAGCCCGATGAATGGATTGGCAGATCCTGTATGGATCTCGTACATCCTGAAGATTTGGAGTTAAAGTTTGGAGCATATTTCGAGACGGTTCGATCTGGGCAAAAGTATAACAATCTTGAATTTCGCAATCTCCACCAAGATGGTCGCTATATTTGGGTGAGCGTCAACACCACACCGATCTTAGACTCCGAAGGTATTGCAATCGGTGCCCAAGGGATTTTAACGGATATCAGCGATCGCAAACAGGTTGAAGCGCAACTGCAAACTGCGAACGAGCAACTGATGCAATCTCATGCCGAACTAGCTCGCACTGTTGCTAACCTACAAAGGAACAACGCCCTGTTAACGGCTCAGCAAGAAGCTTCGTTTGATGGCATTCTCGTAATTGACGAAAATCGTCAGGTAGTTGCCTATAATCAGCGGTTTCTGAACCTATGCAACATTCCTGAATCCTTATTTGTGGATGGAGACGATCGCCAACTCATTTCCTTTGCTTTACAGCAACTCACCTATCCGAACGAGTTTCTAGAAATGGTTGAATACCTGTACGACCATCCTCAGGAGGTCAGCCGAGATGAAATTAGCCTCCTTGATGGACGAACCTTCGAACGATATTCTAGCCCCATTCATTCGGCTGACGAGTATTACGGTCGGATCTGGTTTCTCCACGACATCAGCGATCGCAAACAGGCTGCACTAGCGTTGCAACAGGAGCTGCGGCGGCGAAATACAATCTTTAATGCATCTTCCGATGGCATCCATATTTTAGATTTGGACGGCAATCTGATGGAATTTAATGACAGATTTGCGCAAATGCTAGGCTACACCCCTTCTGAAGTGGTTGGCTTTAATGTTGCTGACTGGGATGCCCAATGGTCTCCTGAAGAAATTCCCGAAATTCTCAAAGATAATTCATTGAACGAATCTACTTTTGAAACGCTCCATCGCCGCAAAGATGGTTCCATATTTCCTGTTGAGATTTCTCGGCGATCGATGGAGTGGCAAGGTGAATTGATTCTTGTGAATATTTCGCGGGACATTAGCGATCGCAAGCAAACCGAAATTGCCCTACAGGCTAGCGAAACTAAGTTCCGTCGGGTGTTTGACTCCAGCGTAGTCGGCATGGTATTTGCTGATTTTCAGGGACAGATTGTCAATGCCAACGATCGTTTTTTAGAGATTATTGGCTACACCAGAGCAGAACTAAATGCTGGGGCAATTCGTTGGGATACCATGACCCCACCTGAGTACGCACAATCCGATCTCGCTTCGATCGAATACCTCACCGAGCATGGCGCGATCGCCCCTTGGGAAAAGGAATACTATCGCAAGGATGGTAGCCGCGTTCCGATCCTGATCGGGGCAGCCCTGCTCCCTGGCACAGACAACCAAACCATTTGTGTGATTGTGGATATCAGCGATCGTAAAGAATACGAACACCGTTTAGAGAGATCGAATGCCGAACTCATCCGCGCTACTCGGCTTAAAGATGAGTTCCTAGCCAATATGAGCCACGAACTTCGCACCCCCCTCAATGCAATTTTAGGGATGTCCGAGGGATTGCTAGAAGAAGTATTTGGCGATCTGAGCGATCGCCAAAAGCGATCGATTGCGACGATCGAACGTAGCGGTCAGCATTTATTGGGCTTAATCAATGACATTCTGGAACTCTCAAAAATTGAAGCAGGTAAGCTAGAACTAACGACGGCAAAGGTTTCGATTGCTGAGCTTTGCCAATCGAGTCTGGTATTTATCAAACAACAAGCATTTAAAAAACAGATTCAACTAAATTCGACCCTGCCAAAAAATCTAGGAGAAATAATTTTGGACGAACGTCGGATCAGGCAGGTGTTGATCAATCTCTTGACCAATGCCGTAAAATTCACGCCTGCTGGTGGGCAAGTGACCCTAGAAGTACATCGCGAGCCGATGCAGATCGATTTAGCCGAGCGCATACAGGTAAATCATCCAACAATGCCACCTAAACTTCATGCTGAACCAGAAACCTGCCTTCCAGAGAACGGTTTCTTTCTCTGCATTTCTGTGATCGATACAGGTATTGGAATTTCTGCTGCCAATCAAGCCAAGCTGTTTCAACCTTTTGTCCAAATTGATAGCGCTCTCAATCGGCAATATGAAGGTACTGGATTAGGTCTAGCACTGGTAAAACGCATCGTCGAACTGCATGGGGGAGATGTTAGTCTTCGCAGCGAACTCGGTCAAGGTAGCTGCTTTACAGTCCGCTTACCTTACATCTGCGAGATTGAAGATCGGACAACCTCAACTTCTCCTAACGATCGCGAACAAAATCTTACAGCGATCGCCTCGCCTCAACCAGTCAACTCTCCCCCGATCTTACTTGCCGAAGACAATGCAGCCAATGTCAATACAATTTCGAGTTATCTGGAAGCTGTGGGCTATCGCGTGATTGTGGCGAACAACGGACGTGAGGCGATCGCTTTGGCAAAGGCGGAACATCCAGCTCTGATTTTAATGGATATTCAAATGCCTGAGATGGATGGGTTAGAAGCCATGCAACATATTCGTCGCGATCCAAACTTGGCGAACGTACCGATCGTGGCGCTCACTGCCCTAGCCATGGCTGACGATCGCGATCGCTGTTTAAAGGCGGGAGCCAATGATTACATTGCAAAACCGATCAAGCTCAAGCAGTTGGTGGCGACAATCCAACAGCTTTTAGCAGTAACATGATAAGACACAACGAGGGTTTCCTCGCACAAGAGAGTGGGCATGAACCAGTTTTCCAAGCAGATAGCTAGCGACACGCTTAACGACTCACTTAACGAATTTGAACCCGTTAACCTCACCAATTGCGATCGCGAACCCATCCATATTCCCGGCTCCATTCAGCCCCACGGGTTTTTGCTGATCTTGAGCGAACCCGATCTTCAGATCGTACAGGTGAGTCAAAATACCCAGGAGATTTTAGGAATTGCGCCTGAGGATCTGCTCGATCGCCCCTTAGGAAATTTCATCGCCAGCGATCGCCTTGATGCTGTTCGCGGTTGCCTCGATCTCAGTTTCGAGCATATCAACCCTCTCCCCCTTACCTTTGCGATCGGGGATAATGAACCCATGTGCCTTAACGGCATTGTGCATCGCGCTTTAAGCGGCGAGATCGTACTAGAGCTAGAGCCATTGGTTCCCGATGCCGAGCAAGATTTTTTTCAGTTTTACCGCCAGATCAAGGGCACGCTCGCCAAAATTCAGATGGCTGAAAATCTGACCGAGCTATGTAATCTAATCGTGCGTGAAGTCAAGCAGATCGCAGGCTTCGATCGCGTTATGGTTTACCGCTTTAACGAGCGAGGCGAAGGCACTGTGATCGCCGAAGACAGGCAACCAGATTTAGAACCTTTTCTGGGAATGCACTATCCTGACTCCGACATTCCCAAGCAGGCAAAGCACCTCTATACACTCAATTGGTTGCGCCTAGTTCCTGATGTCAACTACCAAGCGATCGGTTTACTGACTAGCGCAGCCTTGCTTTCAGAGGAGCCTCGATCTCCCTTAGACATGAGTCATTGCACCTTGCGATCGGTCTCTCCCATTCATATCGAATACCTCAAAAACATGGAAGTTGGCGCGTCCATGTCGATCTCTCTGATTCAGCAACAAAAGCTGTGGGGACTGATTGCCTGTCATCACAACACGCCAAAATTTATCCCCTACGAAGCCCGTACTGTCTGTGAGTTTTTAGGGCAGTTAATGTCCACAGAGCTGGCAGCCAAGGAAAACAACGAAAACCTCGACTACAAACTGCAACTCAAGGACATCCAAGGGCAATTTATCGAACGCCTAAGCAGAGCCACAGACTTTGCCGCAGAGCTGACAACTGCACCTGAAATGTTATTAAATCTGACAGGTGCTCGGGGAGCCGCCGTTTGCCAAGGGGAAGATATCGAACTCATAGGGCAAACCCCTACACAAGAAGATATCTCAACCCTTCTCGCTTGGTTGGTTGATAGTACAAATCCCGTTCTCAATGAGGAAATAAAGAATCGCTTTGAGCGCGATCTGTTTGTTACAGATGCCTTAGCCAAACTCTACCCTGAAGCAGAGGCTTACAAAAGCGTTGCTAGCGGTTTGCTGGCGGTTGCCATCTCTAAGATTCAACGTCGCTATATCCTTTGGTTCCGTCCAGAGCTTTTACAAACCGTTACTTGGGCAGGGAATCCCGAAAAGCCAAAGCGGGTGGAAGCAGATGGAAGTTTGATGATTTTTCCGCGTCAGTCCTTTGAGGCATGGCAGGAAATTGTGCAGTGCAAGTCTAGTCCTTGGTTACCCTGTGAAATTGAAGGAGCGATCGAACTGCGGCAAGCGATCGTCGATATTGTGTTGCGACAAGCAGACGAGCTTGCCAGTATCAATTTAGAATTGGAACGCAGTAACAAAGAACTCGATGCTTTTGCCTACATTGCTTCCCACGATCTAAAGGAACCTTTACGCGGCATTCACAACTATGCCACCTTTCTGTTGGAAGACTACGAAGATATCCTAAAAGCAGATGGGGCTGAGAAACTACATACCTTGGTGCGTCTGACTAAACGCATGGAATCCTTGATCGAATCCTTGCTCAAGTTCTCGCGACTGGGGCGGCAAGAATTGCAAATGCGGCAAATTGACCTCAACCAATTGCTCGACGATACGAGTGAGCTGTTTCAAATGAACCCTCAGTGGGTTGGATGTACCATTCGGATTCCTAGACCGTTACCCTTGGTTTGGGGCGATCGCGTCCTCGTCGGGGAGATCTTTACCAACTTGATCTCCAATGGCTTTAAATACAACGATAGCCATGAAAAATATGCAGAAATTGGCTGGCTCGATTTGAGCGACCCAGACAATAAAATGGTGACACTCTACGTTCGAGATAATGGCATTGGCATCCGCGATCGGCATTTGGAATCGGTATTTCGCATCTTCAAACGCCTACATGCGCAGGGAAAATATGGTGGGGGTACTGGCGCAGGGCTAACCATCGTCAAAAAAATCGTCGAACGCCACGGCGGTTCGATTCGCGTAGAATCCACCTACGGCAAAGGAACCACATTCTGGTTTACGTTGCCCATCCAAGTACCGACCGTAATCGTTTAACAAACTCTGATATGCAAAGGCTACTCGATTCACCTTGGGAAGATCTGAACAGTCCAGTCATTATGATTGTTGAAGACAGTGATGAAGACTTTTATGCTTTTTTGCGTGCTACGCGCAATCTAAACCGATTAACGCGATCGCCCTTTAATTTTTTACGTTTCCAGGATGGAGATGAGGCATTAGATTATCTGTTTCGCCAAGAGGTCTACGAAAATCTAAATGCTCCCCTACCTGTTGCCATCCTGCTCGACCTCAATTTACCTAGTACCGACGGGCGTGATATTATCAAGCAGGTCAAGCAAAGCCCAACACTCAAGATGATTCCCATTATCGTGCTGACCACCTCTAGTAATACGCTGGATATCGAAACTTGCTACCGCTACGGTGCTAACAGCTATCTATTAAAGGCAATGGGAACCGCTGAAATGCAAGAGGCTATTCAATCATTATTTCAATTTTGGTTTCATTTTGCCGTCCTACCCTACCACGCTCTACTCAGTCCCTAAGATAACGTGAATTCGATGAACCTCTTTCTCCCAGCCTCCCTTACCTAAAAGATGAGGGAGGAACAAGAAAAAATGGGGTTTTCAAGCCCCTCTCCTGCGAGGCTAAGGTATACACGCAAGTCGTCAAACTTAATTAAATCAAAGGTTTATCGCCCCCTAGCCCCCAATTCTGGGGAAGGATTCTTAAAGTCCCCCAGAATTAGGGAATTTAGGGGGCTAGATCGACTGACGTTATTTACCTTTACTTTACCTTCAACCTACATTCCGCCCGAACCGATCGCAGGATCGTTTGTGTAGACCAGAGCGCATAAGTACGCGTAGAATCTTGTCATTCGTTAAACTGAATGGAAAGTTGATTCTTAAAACCTTGTCAATGCAATGAGCTACTGCCTCAATCCCTATTGTCCAAAGCCGCAGAACCCAGAAGGTTTAAAGTTTTGTCAAACCTGTGGGGCTGGGTTAGTACTTAAGGGGCTGTACCGTGCGATCGCACCGATCGCCCAAGGGGGTATGGGTCGAACCTTTCGCGCGGTAGATCTGGGCAGGTTCGATCGCCTCTGTGCGATTAAGCAGTTTTTGCCGCAGGTGCAGAGCGATCGAGCATTACAAAAGGCAACAGAGTTGTTTACAAGAGAAGCAGAGCAACTGCAAGCATTGGGCAAACATCCCCAAATTCCAGAGCTAATCGCCTATTTTGAACAGGATCGCTGTCTGTATTTAGTCCAAGAGCTAATCGAAGGGCAAAACCTGCGCCAAGCCTTAACCCAATTTGGTGCATTTAACGAACAACAAATTCTGGGTTTATTGGCGAACTTACTACCCGTGATTCAGTTTATCCACGATCGCAACGTCATTCATCGCGATATCAAACCCGAAAATATTATTCAACGGCAAGAAGATCGAAGCTATGTGCTTGTGGATTTTGGGGCAGCAAAGGTGTTCGCAGATCCTGCCATGGTTGGCAAAACAGGTACAACGATCGGTAGTGCGGAATATGTCGCGCCTGAGCAAGCCAGAGGCAAAGCCGTGTTTCAAAGCGACCTCTATAGTTTGGGCGTTACTTGCATTCATTTACTTACCAATCTTCCACCCTTTGACCTCTATAACGATCGCGAAGATGTATGGATGTGGCGATCGCGGGTGGTTACACCGATCTCTGAAACGCTGGTTCGAGTTCTAGATCGAATGCTGGAGAGAGCGATCGCACGACGTTATCCCTCCGCGATCGCGATCCTGCAAGATTTAAAGATTCCCTATGCCAACACTATCCCTTTGGTGAATATCCAAGGGAATCCCAATGCGAATTTCGATGCAAATCCTATACTCACACTCAATTCCGTTCCTGAAGCTCAAGTGCAACTGGGCGATCCCGATGCTTTGCCCTTGGGCATGAAGGGAGTTAACGATGCGGAATTTTTTACTTTACAGGAATTCCTCGCCAAGGGAAGTTGGCAAAAAGCAGATCGACATACCAATTATCTAATTCTCAAAATCTCTAAAAAAGAGAACATATCGAACTTACGGGGAGAGGACATTACCAAATTTCCCTGTGCTGAGTTGTTCGCGATCGATCGACTATGGACAACCTATAGCAACGGACATTTTAGCTTTAGCGTACAAAAAGAAATTTGGGAGGGCTTAGGCGGCGGGCTGCTTTATTCCGAAGAGAACTACTGGCAGTTAGCAAAGACCTATCTTAAATTTAGCGATCGCGTGGGATGGACAAAAAAATCTTGGCTCTCGGCGCTATCGTCATCGCCCAAGTGGCTGAAGTATCAAGATCTTACATTCCGTTTAGATGCGCCTAAAGGTCATTTACCCAGCCTTTGCTATTGGGAAGGATTTAACACGATCGATCGCTTGTTCTATCGCCTACAGGTTTGCAAGGACAATTAGGCAATTTCTTAAAAAGCCCTTGGTTTGAAATGCTTCTGACGGTAGATTTACATTTATTTACAAAAAAGCCAACATTATATAAAGATTTGTAAATGCAACGACGGAATAGGAAATCTCACCATGACAGCAACCAAGATCGATTTAAAAGCGCTTAACGTTAACCCCACAGGTGATGGCATTATTGGGTTTAGTAACTTTGCCGAAACGTGGAATGGACGCATGGCAATGATCGGCTTTGCGGCTGGTTTGGCAAATGAAATCGTCACAGGCAAAGGCATCTTGGCTCAGATCGGCATCACAGGTGCTGGTGGTTTGCTCGTGGCTCTATTTCTCACAGGCTTTACGATCGCAACAATGGTTGGCTACTACGCGATCAAGGTTGTCAAGCTAGAAGAAACTGCAACACCTCAAGAAAGCGCCAGCTAAATTTCTCACCTCTCTCGTATCTCTTTTGTCTAAACCCAAAGAGATGTAAAAATGAAATATCAAAACAAAATTCCATTCAAGAGCGTGCAGTAGTGCGCTCTTTTTATTGTTTGCGATAAAGTGGTTACATCTAAAAAAGTTTACAAGGAAAAGTTTAGAAGTTCGTGTTAGATATCAAGCAAATTCGATCGCAGCCCGAGCAAGTCCAAGCCCGCCTTAATCTTAGAGGTGGCGATCACGATATTGGCAAAATTGTCGAGATCGATCGAGAAATTCGTTTATTAGAGACAAAGCGATCGCACCTACAGGCCGAAAGCAATGAAATTGGCAAACAGGTAGGACAAATGATGAGATCGGCTTCTAGCGGGCAAGAGCAAGAAATCCAAACCCTTAAAGAACGGGCAAATCAGATCAAGCAGGAAATTGCAGGTCTAGAACCCCAAGAAAAATCCCTGCGCGACCAAATCGATCGACTCCTCTTAGACATTCCCAACTTACCGAGCCAAACCACACCCGTCGGCAAAAGCGAAAACGACAATGTGGAAGTGCGGCGCTGGGGCGATGAATATAAATCGACGCGAACAGATATCTTGCCCCATTGGGAAATTGCTGAAAAACTAGGGATTGTCAACTTTGAACGTGCTGTCAAAATTGCCCAGACGCGATTTGTGACCCTTTTGGGTGCAGGGGCACAACTAGAACGCGCGATTACTACGTTTATGCTCAATACCCATACGGCTAAGGGCTATATCGAAGTACTTCCACCTGTATTGGTGAATACTGCCAGCATGACCGGTACGGGGCAGTTACCTAAGTTCGCCGAAGATTCATTTAAGTGCGCTGAAGACGATCTCTGGTTAATTCCCACCGCAGAAGTCCCTGTAACGAATCTGTATCGCGATGAGGTTCTCGATGGGGAGACGCTTCCGATTCGCCACTGTTCTTTCACGCCTTGCTTCCGACGAGAGGCAGGGAGCTATGGGCGAGATACCAGAGGACTGATTCGCTTACACCAGTTCAATAAAGTGGAATTGGTCAAGTTTGTGCATCCCGATACCTCTGCCCAAGAGCATGAGAGCCTAGTAGAAGATGCGGAAGCGATTTTGCAAGCGTTAAAGCTTCCCTATCGTGTGGTCGAACTCTGTACGGGCGATATCGGTTTTGGTGCGGCAAAGTGTTATGACCTTGAGGTATGGCTACCTTCGGCAAGTCAATATCGCGAGATTTCTAGCTGCTCGAATTTTGGAGATTTTCAAGCCCGTCGAGCCAATTTACGCTTTAAGAGCAAGGGCAAAAAAGGAACGGAATTCCTGCACACGCTCAATGGATCGGGCTTGGCTGTAGGTAGAACCATGACGGCAATTTTGGAAAACTATCAAGAACCCGATGGTCGTATCAAGCTACCTGAAGTCCTACAACCAATTATGGGCAGGGAGTATCTTTAGGCTCTGAAGCGATGAAAAGAAAGTCGATCGTTTTGGGGATTTCGCTGGTTCATTTGCTCTTTTCGCTGTTCCTTGTCATTTGGAACCTAGCTAAAGGGGGAGAATACTTTAGCAATGCATCTCTAGGCGATCGCTTTTTAGATCTGCTTTCATACATCTTTTTCTTTCCCCTAGGCTGGCTTTTAATCCTCTTTTCTAAGTCTTTGGGTCATCTGCCTAAGACTTTGAGCGATATTTTGGCGATCGTAACATTGCCTTTGAATAGTCTGCTTTGGGGAATCTTTCTCTATTTCCTAGGCGTAAAGCTTTGGAATCGGTAAGTTTCATAATCTACCTTTCTCGATCTTCAACCTAATTAGGGTTTGCTGAAAAAAGTTCAAACAGACAAACCAAAAGGTTTTCAAAGATCTCGAGAACTGATAAAGTACAAGAAAAAGCGCCCAAAACAAGCAAAACCCTTGGACAAGTGAAATTTTATGTATTGTCGTTCCACCCCGAGACAACTATCCATTGAGAACTTCTACCTGTCCTTCGGAGGTAATACCGATTTCCTAAATATTTGCGACAGATCAGATTTTAGATTCCGTGCTGAGCGCGGTTTTTAAAAAAAATGAGGCAACGCATCTTTTTTTTAAAATGCTAGAACTATAAAAACAAAAATCCCTCTGACAAATCTGAGGGATTAAGCAGAGGGAAATTACAACTACGATGAATTCTTTAGCTTGGCAATCAGAAACTAGCCAAAGAAACTAGACGAAAGCGTCAGAGCAGAACCATCTGTAACCGTGATTTTAGCAATCAAGTCTGCACCTGAGGTGCGGAGCAGATCGTAATTTCCACCACTGAGGTTGTTGAGCGTATAGCCTCCGCTAGGTCCTCCCCCAAGATAAATGCGATCGCCCTCTGCTGTAGGGTTAAAGTCTTGAATCGACGTAAAGTCGTTTGCTCCTCCGCCCAAATAAAAGATACTGGTTCCATAACCGAGAACAAATGCATCGGCTCCAGTACCACCTTTTAAAGTGTCTTGCTCAGTTATACTCGTTGGACCTAAGTTGTTTCCTGCGAGTGCATCGTTCCCAGCCCCACCGTCAATGAAGTCATTTCCAGCCCCACCAGCGATCGTGTCATTGCCGCCATAACCTCTGAGTATATTGGCTTGAGCATTTCCAGAAATATAGTTAGCTGTACTCGTGCCGCCTCCAATAATGCCAGTTCCCTGATAAAGGCGAATATCAACTAAATCTGCTGTCGTACCACCCATATCGTAGTTGGTGTTATAGGCATAAATCAGATTTGTTCCAACTGTATCGATCGCTTTATCTAGATTGTAATCTTCGTAAACATAATAGGTGTCATTGCCTACCCCCCCTTGGAGTATGTCAACCTGACCATCCGCCGCATTTGTACTTGCGGTCAGCAAGTTATTCCCTGAGTTTCCTATGATTACATTACTAGAAGTATTCCCGCGACCTTCGATATTGCTAGATCCTGTAAGCGTAAGATTCTCAACATTAGGTGTATATTGCAGATTAAAGGAGACTAAAGATTGGACAGTATCGATGCCCCAAGCAGCACCAGCGTTTTCAAAGATTTGAACTGGATAATTAGTATCGATCGCATAGGTATCATCTCCCGCCAAGCCAAATACAGAATCGCCTGGTTGATATTGAAATAGGGCTGGATTTGTTCCCAATGTAAACGTATCATTTCCAGAGGTTCCATTCACGTTCATTTTAAGGCGACTATCTGAAATGCTTACAGTTTGGCTAGTCGTGCTTCCCAAGGCAATTCCTATTGTGGGGTTGTCAATGGTAAAGGTTGCGATTTCTGTTCCTTCGGTAATTGTGTCGTAGTTAACCACAAAGGAAACGGAACCAGTGGTTTGCCCATTAAGAATGGTGATTTGAGTGGGAATTGTGCCTGTAAAGTCATTGGCATCGATGCCTGTACCTGAGTAAAATATATCAACGGTCTGATCTCCAACTACAGTGCCTGAATTTGTGGCAGTTAGCGTAATTACGGTTTGACCGTTTTCACTTGCTGTTGTGGTATTTACAGAAAGATTGACGCGATCGTCGTCGATAATCGATAGTATTGCCTCAGATAAGATTCCAAGGCTATATGAGCCAGAGGGTGTAAGGTTTAGAGAGATATCCTCAATGTCTTCGATAATGAAATCATTGATTAGAGAGAGGGGTAAATCGACAAAGGCACTGCCTGCGGCAATCGTGATGCTGCCCGTGAAGTTGGCATTGTAGTCTGGGCCCTGAGCTGCTTGCCCTAAACCAGTGCTAATTGTGTAATTTACGGTTAATGCAGAAGTTGTGGAGCCTGCTCTGCTTATACGAAATGCCGAACCACTGGGGGCATTTTCTGTGATGGTTTCGGTAAGCGGAAAGATATTGACATCGTTATCGAAAACGAACGAACTTGTGGAGAAGCTTGATGTGGTTTCTCCTACGAGGTGTGCTATGACTTCACCACTAGGATCTCTAATATTTAGTGCAGTTTGTCCAAATTGATCGACTCCATTAACGACTGTTGTGCCGGGGGCAACTTTGAGACGGTCAAATTTGGCTGGATTGGTACTTTGCGAAGTCCAACCGACTATTCTGGCGTAGTCGTTTCCTGCTGTGTAGGCGTTGACTCCGCCTGATGAGAGTACAAAAATGTTGGAGGAGTTTGAGGAATGCGTCAGCGTATCGACTTGGTTGGGTGTGAGAATTGGTGTGCCTGTCGTGCTGCCTATGTCAAAGCCTACGAGTGTATTGAAGCCGCTACTACTTCCGCCAAAAATAGTGTCACTTCCGCTGCCACCTACGAGGATGTCGTCACCTGCATCACCAGAGAGGCGATCGTTTCCATCGCCACCGAAAATGGTGTCATTCCCATCGCCTGCGGAAACTGTAGTGTTGCCTAACCCTTTAGTTTTAATGTCGTCATTACCGCCTGGAAACGTTGTCACTTCCCAACCATTTTTATCAGATGAGTACAGAGAGATTATGGCATTCGTATCTGTGTTGTTGTTCCCACCAGATAAAGCAAGCTTTTTGTTAGTAAGGTCGATAATCTGTTCTACATTTTGACGATTTGCGGGGTCTACAAAGAAATTAAATACACTCAAGTTTCCCGATAGAGCCTTAACTACAATAGTGTCATTCCCTTCGCTTGCCTGCTCTGTCACTTTATCATCAATGCTATCCACATAGTAGGTGTCATCGCCTAACCCACCAGTCATCGTATCGTTTCCAATCCCTCCATACAAGTTGTCGTTGCCATCACCTCCACTGAGTGCGTCGTTGCCAGGTCCACCTGCAAGAGTATCGTCGCCTATGTTGCCGTTAATGATGTCGGCATCAGGAGTACCTGCTATAGAGTAGCCAGAGACAAGAAGAAGAGGGACTGGCGCTGTAAGGCTAATTGATGTAGGGGTGAACCCAGCATTGATAATCTTGTAACCAACATCTGCTAATACTGCTAAGTCCAACTGAGAAATAACTTTTCTAGAACCTGGAGGATAGCTAGGAACAAGTAACTCAGGTATCAGAGGGTTTCCACCTCCTACAGGGGGACTTGTCGTCCCAGGGACAAAGTGACTATCTGTAGCGGATGTAATTTTTCTTCCATTAGCTAAAGGTACAACCGAAGTTACATTACTTCCAAGGAAAGTAGTTCCAGTTTTCAGATTCACATCATACGCAAGAGCAGGCTTGTTAGATAGGAACCCGTTACGCTCAGCAGCCAAAATATGAAAGATTTCATGTAAAGCAACTGTGTAAAGATCGTACTGTGAGTCATTAACTGGCTTGGAATAGTCAACTTGGAATAGTTTAGTAGAACTAAATGTAATAGAGCCTACGGCAGGTTGACGATTAATCCCATTTCTGGCAGCATTCCAGAAATCATAGTCGTTGTTATCAGTACTCGAAATGTTTTGAGGCTTGAGAACATCACCAGTTGCAGTTTGGGCTATGTTAATGTCATTCCTATCCCTAGTTCTTGTCCCAATAAAAATCCTAATGTCTTGAATTGGAGTAGAAAGAGTAATTGTTGATTGATTATTAGGGTTCGGGAAGTCAATATCTCCTGTGTTAGCAACTTTTACATTAGTTCCCTGAGGGACATCAATAAAATCGCTGGCAATATACTGCGCCCAGTCATTTGCGGCTTTCACAACTGTTGCACGCGCTTTCTGTCCATCTGGTGTACTAGGGTCAAAAAGAGGCGATGGATTGAGTTGATAGAAATAATCAAAATCGATGTCGATGCTAAAAGCCATTTTAGTTCTCCTTATCTATAATAAATTGTTTTGAGAGGAAACAGCTCTCACCAGTTTTCTTACTTCCACACTTTACTCCATCTAATTTTGCCCCTTGGATTTTTAGTGCTCCCACAAATCTCTCAAAATTAGAGTCTCTCAGATCTGCATTACTGAAGTCTAATCCAACTGCAAGAGTGCCTTTGAAGCTTGCGTGTCTTAAATCGGCTTCACGAAAATTAGCCGATTGTATTTTCGCCTCAGATAAGTCAACATTCTGTAGATTTGCCATCCTGAAATTACAGTCATTTAACGTAGATCCCTTAAAAGTGGAACCCTTAAGATTTGCTCCAGTAAAATTAGGGAACATCCGTGATTCTGAGTGAGGAGGGGTTGGTTCAAAAATGGCATAGCTAAAATCCTCATTACTAAGGTCACGCCCATAAGCTCCAACATGGAAAAGTTCCCAAATCAGCACCCACTTGCGAGCCAACTTTGCAAAGGGAACACTTTGAGCATATGAAATTTGGACGTACCTCATATCGGCATTTGTAAAATCAGCATCTCGTAGATCGGCACTTCCAAGCTGTATTTCATGAAGCTTAGCACCACGAAAGTTAGTGCCAACAAGTTTTGCGCCTGAAAAGTTAGCACCACTTAAATCGACATTGCTGAAGTTTGCGCCACTGAGATCGGAGCCGCCAAGATTCATACTATTCCCTATTGCTCTTCGATCTAGATAAAGTTCACCCGTTTCTACTACTCTTGAAAAAGTATCTTCCCGTTTCACAAAACGGCTGAAAGCCTTTTTGCCACTTAGATTAACTCCTCGCAGATTGCAGTTTATACAAGAGCCAGTCTCTAACCATTGTTTGAGATCAGTTGGATTGTAACTAGGTTGAGTTCTATTCTCAGACAATGCATTCTCGATGCCCATTTGCCCTGTAGCTATTACTAGAATAAGTAATAAAATTACAATCAACCATCTTTTTTTTATTGAAGAACGCCGAAGTTTAACTTGAAATCTTTTCATGGTTTACCTATTCAAAGTTGCGTTGTTTACAGGGTAATTGTATGCAACGCAACCATCAGCGATCCACTCCACATTACCACTTTTATCTCAGGAAAATTAATCAAAAATTATATTTAATTCAGCCTTAACATAACCTTCGTCTGAGAGGAAGCAACTTTGAGACGGTCAAATTTGGCTGGATTGGTACTTTGCGAAGTCCAACCGACTATTCTGGCGTAGTCGTTTCCTGCTGTGTAGGCGTTGACTCCGCCTGATGAGAGTACAAAAATGTTGGAGGAGTTTGAGGAATGCGTCAGTGTATCGACTTGATTGGGTGTGAGAATTGGTGTGCCTGTCGTACTGCCAATGTCAAAGCCTACGAGTGTATTGAAACCACTACTACTCCCGCCAAAAATAGTGTCACTTCCGCTGCCACCTACGAGGATGTCGTCACCTGCATCACCAGAGAGGCGATCGCTTCCATCTCCGCCAAAGACTATGTCATTCCCATCGCCTGCGGAAACTGTAGTGTTGCCTAATCCTTTAGTTTTAATGTCGTCATTACCGCCTGGAAACGTTGTCACTTCCCAACCATTTTTATCGGATGAGTACAGAGAGATTATGGCATTCGTATCTGTGTTGTTGTTCCCACCAGATAAAGCTAGCTTTTTGTTAGTAGAATCGATAACCTTTTCTACATTTTGACGATTTGCGGGGAGTGAGAAGAAATTATATACACTCAAGTCTCCTGTAGCTACAATCGTGTCATTTCCTTGGTTTGTCTGCTCTGTCACTTTATCATCAATACTATCCACATAGTAGGTGTCATCGCCTAGTCCGCCAGTCATCATATCGTTGCCGGGTCCACCAGCAAGAGTGTCATTGCCGATGTTACCTTTGATGGTGTCATCACCTTTGGTTCCGCCAATGATGTATCCGAGAAAGTTTCCACTTGGAGCAGGGGCATCAAGTGGAATGTTGGTAGTACTAAATCCAGATATATCAACTTTTGAGTTGTCAATGTTATAGCCTACATCAGCTAAAAACTTGAGGTCGTTATCAGTAATTCCCCAAGTTTGTGCGATCGAACCGCCTAAAATGCCTGCACCCATTAAATCGTCTTGAAGTTGCCCTGTAATAGCATTTGTGTAAGTCACGACCTCTCCATTAGGTCGGAGCGTTGGAGATCTAGTTGAAACTACTATTCCTTTAACACTATTTATATTGACGTTGCCAGATGAATCAAAGGTGCGAAAAAAATGATTTCCTAAACCAGCATTTGTATTAATGGATTCAAGTTGGATTCCAGGAGAACTAAGGTTTAGACCGACAAAACTATTTCCAGAAATTCCATAGCTAAATGCAGTTGGTCTAATGGGCGGGTTGTTGTTGTCATCTTTATAAAAGCCCAATGCATGACCAATCTCATGTAGTGCAATCGTGTAGAGATCGACTTGATTGCTTGGTACTACACCAAATGTACTAAAGTAGTTGAGTTGATTGCTGAACAGTATGGAAGCAACAAAAGGCTCAGCATTTATGCCATACCTTCTAGCATCTAAATATCCGTAATCCACTCCAGGAGCAGTTCTAATAAAAGAACCTTTAGTAGCACTGCCAACAGAGGTCTCAGCCCCAGCAGAAGTCTGCCCAGTACTTACATAGATTCGGAGATCATCTATAGCCGTAGGGAGAGTGAATGTGTCATTTAAACCTGTGATTGGACTAATCAAATCAACTGTGACCCCTTCTGACACTTGGGCAAAGTCGTCTAGGATGAACTTTGCCCAAGTGTCAGCAGCATCTTTAACCACTTTTTGAGCATCGACTTGAGATTGCGTTAGATTGACATTTAGTTGCCCTCCAAATAAGGTTGAAGGATATCTGCTAAAGTCTAATTCGATTTGAAATGCCATGATTAATTACTCCAAAATAAGGTTTGTGTTTTGATGAGAGACAAGAAATTTCTTGGTCAGAAACTAATGGATTCAGATTCAAAAGATTAATTTTGATTTCTTACTCGCTGCAATCTCTACGAGTACTCAATGCAGAAATACTTGGAATAGAGCCATTTCGGATATCAATGTAACTTGCTTTTAAAGACTTCAGTGGGCTGAGATCGGAAATTGGATTGTAAATAAGAGTAAGCTCTCTAAGCTTTGGCAAAGAGAGTAATGGAGTGATATCCCTGATTTTGTTTCCATTAAGAATTAAATATTCCAAATTTATTAGAAACTTTAACGGACTAATATCGGAGATATTATTTAAACTCAGATCGAGTCTAACTAGTTTTGTTAGAGTTTGTAATGGACTAATGTCAGAAATATTTGAGAATGGAAAATATAGCTCGGTCAGTTCCGTAAGAGGTTGAAGTGACTTAAGATCTAAATTCCGAATGTCGTCAAGTTCAAGATGAGTGAGTTTTGACAAAGAACTTAGTGGTGTAATGCTATCAATTTTGTTATTCCGTATGGATAAAGATTTCAAATTAACTAAAGATTGAAGCGGTTTGATGTCTTCAATTTGATTACACTTAAGATTAAGTGATGTTAGTTTTGTAATTGATTGCAACGGACTTAAATCATTTACAGATGTATTTGTAATATCCAAATCGGTTAGATTTTTTAAGGACTCAAGTGGTCTAATATCCGATATATATATGCCTGAAAATTTTAGTTTAGTTAATTTGTTATGAGAACTCAGTGGGTTGATATCAGAAAATAGTGAGGTACTAAATTCGAGCCAAGTTAGTTTTTTGAGTGGAGCTAATACATTGAGATCTTTAATCGCAAGAATACTAATGTTTGTTAGATTTGTTAAAAATCGAAGCGGACTAAAGTCACAAATTATCGAGCCTAACAAAGATAATTCAGTTAGATTTGGAGCAAATTTCAGCGGACTAATATCATAAATTGGTGGTCCGCCATAGATTACTTCTGTTCCACCACGAGAATTCACTAGTGTTTTAGGTCGAATATATTTTCGCTGTGCAAGTTCTTTTCCTGACTGACTACAATCACCTCCTTTGCCCATATGAAAGAGTAAATAATTTACTGTATTTTTACTGACTGGAGAAAGACTTTCTTTATTTCGGCATAGCTCAGCAAAACTATTGAATTCACTAACCTGCCGCCAAGTTTTTGCTGAAGAAGGCGAAGGAATTGAAATCCCGATCGCTATCATCAGAGCAACAAAAGCACCTACAAAAAGAGTTCTTACCCAAATAAATTTTCTATCAGCTATCAGCGTTAAAAATCTTTTCATGGTTTACCTATTCAAAGTTGCGTTGTTTACAAGGTAATTGTATGCATCGCAACCATCAGCGATCCACTCCACATTACCACTTTTATCTCAGGAAAATTAATCAAAAATTATATTTAATTCAGCCTTAACATAACCTTCGTCTGAGAGGAAGCAACTTTGAGACGGTCAAATTTGGCTGGATTGGTACTTTGCGAAGTCCAACCGACTATTCTGGCGTAGTCGTTTCCTGCTGTGTAGGCGTTGACTCCGCCTGATGAGAGTACAAAAATATTGGAGGAGTTTGAGGAATGCGTCAGTGTATCGACTTGGTTGGGTGTGAGAATTGGTGTGCCTGTCGTACTGCCAATGTCAAAGCCTACGAGTGTATTGAAGCCGCTACTACTTCCGCCAAAAATAGTGTCACTTCCGCTGCCACCTACGAGGATGTCGTCACCTGCATCACCAGAGAGGCGATCGTTTCCATTCCCGCCAAAGACTATGTCATTCCCATCGCCTGCGGAAACTGTAGTGTTGCCTAATCCTTTAGTTTTAATGTCGTCATTACCGCCTAGAAACGTTGTCACTTCCCAACCATTTTTATCGGATGAGTACAGAGAGATAATGGCATTCGCATCTGTGTTGTTCCCGCTAGATAAAGCAAGCTTTTTGTTAGTAGAATCGATAACCTTTTCTACATTTTGACGATTTGCGGGGAGTGAGAAGAAATTATATACACTCAAGTCTCCTGTAGCTACAATCGTGTCATTTCCTTGGCTTGCCAGCTCTGTCACGACATCTAAAATGCTATCCACATAGTAGGTGTCGTCGCCTAACCCACCAGTCATCGTATCGTCTCCAATCCCTCCATACAAATTATCTTTTCCTCCACCTCCATTGAGCGTGTCGTTGCCGGGTCCACCTGCTAGGGTATCGTTGCCTGTGTTGCCTGTGATGGTGTCAGAATTAATAGTTCCACCAATTATGTAGCCAAGGAAGTTTTGTGTAGGGGCTGGAGCAGTTAGAGGAATTTTGCTTATGCCAGGATAATTAATGTCATAACCCACATCTGCTAAAAACTTGAGATCGATATCAGTAATTCCGAGATCTTGAGCATCAGAACCTTGTGGAAGAGCAAAAACCATAAGATCGTACTGGCTCGTTCCTATTGTATTGTTAGGCAGCAATGGGTCTCTAGGGATTCTATAAGCAACAACAATACCTGTAGCGTAATTTTGTGGCTGACCATTGACTAAATTACCGCTAAGGTGACCACTGAAAGGATTGTTTAACAAAATACCATTTGACAGGTTCTTACCATAAAATTTGCCGCTACTGATCCCGTATGCAAAGGCTGTGGGGCTGGTAGGCGGATTAGCAAAATTATCGACATAAAAGCCCAAAGCATGACCAATTTCATGTAGTGCAAATGTATAAAGATCGCTTTGACTAGCGTTGGTAACACCAGATGCATTAAATGCGAGTTGAGAATTGAATGCTATGGAAGCAGCAAAAGGCTCAGCATTTAGACCATATCTTCTGGCATCAAGATATCCGTAATCCACTCCAGGAAGAGCGTAAAGAGAGCCTTTTGTAGCAGCACCTACAGATGTTGAAGCGGGAGTAGAACCAAGTGCTTGTGTACTGACATAAATTCGGAGATCGTCTATCGCTGAAGTGAGTTTAAATCCTAGCGGGTCATTTTTTGCCTTTAATCCAGTAGTAGGGTCAATCAAATCAATATAGACATCTTTGGGCACTGGATCGAAATCATCTTTGATAAATTGAGACCAAGTGACAGCAGCATCTTTAACAGCTTGTCTTGCAGCTAAGCCAGCACTAGAGGTGTCAAACAGAGTAGAAGGGAAAGTATTGAAATCAAGATCTATAGTAAATGTCATTTGTTTAATTATCCTTTATAGTTTGTAGTTAAAGCTTGTTTGAGAAGAATCTTGTCGAGTTATGTTTTGACTGGTTATAGTTTTCCACAATCACTAAGTTGAGGAGGAATCTCAATAGGAACTATCCCTTCATTCATGTTATAGTTTTGAATGATTTTATTGTGCTGGGAATAGGGTGGTTTGATGTTTGCAATCTGACTACTATCAAGAACAAGACGTTTGAGCTTTGGTAAGAATAGAAGTGGAGTAATATCTACAACTGGGTTATGAGCAAGAGATAAATATTCTAGATTAGCTAAAGACTGAAGCGGACTAACATCTGACACCTTATTACCAGTCAAATCGAGAGAAACTAACTTTGTAAGCGATCTCAATGGACTTATATCAGTCACTTCTGAACTCCCAAGATAAAGATTCCTTAAATTGGTTAAAGTTTGAAGTGCTGTAATGTCAGGGTGAGAATTTAGCCTAGTAATACTAAGACCCTTGAGTTTTGATAAAGAACCCAGTGGGAAAATATTTTTGATAGGGGCACTGTTTAGAGCAAGATATTCCAAATTAATTAGAGATTTAAGTGGCTCAATATTATTAATTAGGGTGCAACTCAGATTAAGAGTTGAAAGCTTTGTAAGAGATTGTAATGGACTCAAGTCAGACACTCTAGACTCTTTAATAAAGAGTTCCTTGAGGTTGGTTAAAGACTCAAGAGAACTAATGTCAGATACTAAACTATTGCTTGAGAACTTCAGTGTGGTTAATTTAGTATGAGATTTAAGAGGACTTATATCGGAAATTAGTCTAGTACTAAATACAAGTCGAGTTAGATTGGTGAGAGGATCTAATGCGTTTAGCTCGTTAATATTAAAATCAATCGCACTCAGCCCATATTCACTTGGGAAAAAAGTAAGATCCGTAAGCTTAGGCAAGAATTTAAGTGGGCTTAAATCGACAATATAAGCTCCTGACAATGTTAATTCAGTTAAATTGGGAGCAAATCTCAAAGGACTAATATCTGAAATTGGAGGAGGAGAGAAGAATTGTCTTAGTCCTCCATCAGTATTAATTTCTTCACGGTAAATATATTCTCTCTCTCCAAGCTCTTTCCCAGCCATAATGCAATCATTATTGTGCATGTTAAAAAGAAGATAATAAACGGTATGTCTAGTAACTCCGGGAAGGCTTTCTTTATTCAGGCATAGATCGGCAAAGCTATTGAAGTCACTAACCTGCCGCCTTGTTTGAGCCACAGAAGGCGAAGGAACAGAAATCCCGATCGCAATCATCAGAGCAACAAAAACACCTATAAAAAGAGTTCTTACCCAAATAAATTTTCTATCGGCTATCAGCGTTAAAAATCTTTTCATGGTTTACCTATTCAAAGTTGCGTTGTTTACAAGGTAATTGTATGCATCGCAACCACCAGCGATCCACTCCACACTACCACTTTTATCTCAGGAAAATTAATCAAAAATTATATTTAATTCATCCTTAACATAACCTTCGTCTGTTTGAATGGGTCACACGATCTGGGGGGATTTGAAGGAGCGACCTTCGGCAATTTTTGCGACAGGTTGGGGGAAATTGTCGATGGAATAGAAGTTCTATTTAACGTCAGTTCGGGATAAGAAAACCTGAAACGCTATACATCCCAAGGATCCCCCCCAGCCCCCCTTGAAAAAAGGGGGGAGAATTCACTTGTCCCCCTTTTTCAAGGGGGATGCCCGATAGGGCAGGGGGATCAAACCTCTCGGTTCCAGCAAGTCGGCTTGATTTGTTCCGAAATCCTTAACCCGAACTCAGGTTATTTATTATCACAACAATGGAACCATAAAAAAATCCCTCTGGTTGAGAAGAGGGATGTTTGAACTTTAAATATAGTCTCTCTCGTTAGCCTGCAACAAAGAAGCTCGAAGAAAGTGTCAGTGTGGAACCATCTGTAACCGTAATCTTGGCAATCAGGTCTGCGCCAGTGGTACGCAAGAGGTCATAGCTGCCACCACCCAAATTATTGAGCGTGTAAGCGGCACTGGGTCCACCTGCTAGCTGAATGCGATCGCCCTCTGATGTGGGGTTAAAGTCTTGAACCGCTGTAAAGTCGTTGGCTCCACCACCTAGGTAGAAAACATTGCTACCAAAGCCAAGCACAAATGTATCGGCTCCAATACCACCAGTTATCGTATCTTGTTCGGTTGCGCTGGTTGCTCCTAAATTATTTCCAGAGAGGATATCGTTGCCTGTCCCCCCATCAATGGTGTCATTGCCTGCTCCTCCAAAAATCTTGTCATTGCCTCCATAGCCTCTCAGGGTATTGTTTTGAGCGTTTCCAGAAATAGTATTGATCGCACTAGTGCCACCAGCAATGATGTTAGTTCCCTGCAAACGAATATCCACTAGATCGGCAGTTGTACCGCCCATATCATAGTTACTAAAGGCGTATATTGTGTTCGTTCCCACTGTATCAATCACTATGTCTAAGTTGAAGTCTTCGTAGACATAGTAGGTATCATTACCTCCAGCACCTTGAAGCGTATCAGCCTGACCATCCGCCGCACCCGTACTTGCTGTCAGCAAGTTATTGCCTGAGTTTCCTGTAATTACATTACTAGAACCGTTCCCTTGCCCATCAATATTGCTAGCCCCTGTAAGCGTGAGGTTCTCAACGTTACTAGCATATTGAAGGTTAAAGGAAACTGAAGATTGGATAGTATCAATTCCCCAGCCAACACCTGCATTTTCAAAGATTTGAACAGAAGCATTATTGATTACAAAGGTATCGTCTCCAGCCAAGCCAAACAGGGTATCCCCTGCTCCCACAGCAGTAATAATGTTATCTCCACCATTTCCCTTCAGTACGTTCACCGCAGCATTGCCAGTGACGTTGCTATTGGGAGCCCCGTTGTTGCTGCCAGGACCAGTCAGGTTTCCACCTAAGGTCACATTCTCAATGCCCTGATATTGAGCCGTGCCAATATCAATTGTGTCACCTGGAGCGATCGCCGCAATGATGGTATCAGTTCCAGAGACTCCAGTATCGACGATCGTGTCAAATTGCCCAGGACGAACGTTGTAGGTGTCGCTACCATTTCCTCCATCCATAATGTCAGCGACACTATCGCTGCCGCCATCTAGGGTATCATTGCCACCTCCCCCCAACAAATTATTAACGGAACTATTCCCAGTAATGACGTTGTTAGAAGAACTACCTGTAATATCTGCGGCTCCTGCGGCATTATCAAGCACGATTGTCTCGATTTCAGCATCTGTAACCGAAAGATCGACAGATACATAGGCACGTATCGAATCGTTCCCACCACCAGCCGTTTCAAAAACCGAAATGCCTGTGTGATTTATAAAGTAGGTATCGTTACCATTGCCACCTTGAAAGACATCCGTACCACCATCAAAGTCGTAAAAGATATCATTACCCGCACTACCCGTAAGAATGTTATTGCCTGCATTCCCTTGCAAGGTAGTCCCAGTGTAACTGGCGGTAGCATTTGTGTTGGCTGTGCCCTGCAAAACTACGCGATCGACGAAAGGGGTCGCAGTATAAGTGCTACCAGCAGCTCCATTCCAAAAGACTGTGTCAAAACCACCTCCATTCAACTCCTTAACAATTGTTGCCGTGTCTTGTAACAGATAGCTATCATTCCCTGCTCCTCCAACCAAAATGTCTCCAGGTTGATATTGAAACAATGCAGGGTTTGTTCCTAACCTAAACGTATCATTTCCAGATGTTCCATTCACTGTTGCCATAAGAGCCCCTCGATCCCAACCGAATAAAGGATATTGTCAGATTATACCCTTATACACTCTGAAACATTCAGTCACTTTCGTATTCTTTCCTAAAGTCCCTTCAAGCAAATTTCCTACTGATTGGGTAGTTTATTTCCCCAAGGATTTCAAGAGTCCTTTTTCCGAGTTTTAGGAACTGTATGTCGCGAGGATTTCATCGGCTTTCTCTAAGTTAGAACCACCGATCGCGGTGAGTTGATAGTTTAAAGATCGTAAAATCGTTAAGCATTGTTCTTTGACTTCTTCGCCATGGGTAGCCAAGAAAATCGTTGGATGCACCTCTGCGAGCATAGACTTAGCTCCTGATAATATTGAAGCTTCCGCCCCTTCTACATCCATTTTGATATAGTCTGGATTTGGTAGAATGCCATCTGCAATCAAGCGATCGAGGCTAGCGGTTTCAACCATGAGTCCACCTTGGTTAGATAGGTATCCTTGACTGCTACCTTTAGATGGCTCAAAGTTGGCGCTTCCATTAGAATCAGAAACTGCGATCGCAAGCACCTTGACATTATCCACTTGATTGATTTGCAAATGTCGCCGTAGATATTGCAAGTTGCTTGGTACGGGTTCAAATGCAAAAACCTTGCCATGTTCCCCAACCAATTTAGAGGCTAGAAGTGTGTAAAATCCAACATGAGCGCCCAAGTCAATAAAAACCTTGCCTTCTTGTATAGTTTGCTCAATTAGCAATCGTTTGTCTAACTCATAGCTTCCAAGCCAGCATCCATGATTGCTAGAGCCCGTTATCCACTTTTGCCCTCTTAGTTTTCCCTGTAAGATGGGCACAATCAGATTGGCAGGGAGAAGCCGTAATGGAAGACGTAAGATTTTACCTAATAGGGATTGATTTGGGATTCCAGAGAAATTCATGGCATTATGCAATTTAAAAGAATGAGAAAATCATACTGCTCTCTGTCTTCGTTGCATTTCTCTCAAGCAAGTAGCATGAAACATAGGGCAAGGGTATGAAATATCAGCAATAAAATGATAAAAACCGTGACAGCACTACAACAAAAAGCAAAAATTTGTTTGATTACACCTGGGCATATCGGGGCGAGTCCGCGTCTCGTCAGAAATGCCACTGCCCTCCATGCCGCAGGATATCGGGTCAGTGTTGTCAGCGCTAGATTTGCGTCCAAATGGCTCGAGGCCGATCGCGAAACCATCGCTGATGCTGCGTGGCAATTAATACCATTTTCAAAAAGTGATGCAACGCATCTTTTTGAAAAGACCGCGCTCTGCGCGGAACCCAAAACCCGATCTGCCACAAATTCAAGAGAAATTGGTATAACCTATGTTGATTTTTTAGGCTCAGAGATGAGCAAGCGCCTTCATTGGCATTTTGTGCGCGTTCGCCGTTTTTTGAGTGCAAAACTCGTGAAGCTTTTCCCTACTGAAAATTTAATCCGTTATGCTTGCGGATATGCAAATCCCGAACTCGCAAAACTGGCAGCCCAAGAGTCAGCCGATCTGTATATTGCCCATCAACATTTTGCGATCGCGGCAGCAGCTTGGGCGGCTCATAAAAACAAGAGCAAGTTTGCCTTTGATGCCGAAGATTTACTCGCAGATTGCTCTGCCGAACCCGTAGAGTTAATGCTTCATCTAGAACGGCGTTATACAAAACACTGTGCGTTTATTTCTACCATGTCACAGGTAGCCGCAGAGCGGCTCGAACGTACCAATCATTTGCAGTCACAACCGCTCGTTTTATACAACACCCCAAGACTTCAAGAAAGTCTTGGTATTTTAGCGCCTCAATTGCGATCGCCTAAACAAACGTTGAGTATTTACTGGTTTGGTCAAACCATAGGTACCCATGCTTGCGCGGATCAAGTATTAAAGGCCATGCCATACCTATGCAAACCCATTAAGTTGGTATTGCGAGGAAATCCTAGAGCTGAATATATAGACTATCTCCAAAATCTTGCAAAAACTTTAAATGTATCGGAATTTCTAGAGATTTTGCCGACAGCTTCGCCCCTCGATATGGTGAGGTTAGCATCCGAACACGACATTGCCCTGGGTAGCCAACCCAGCCAAGAACTGTTTTATCAAATGGCGATCGGGAATAAAGTGTTTACAGGAATGATGGCAGGTTTGGCTTTAGCTCTAACGGATACAATCGCCCACCGACAATTATTCGTAGAAGCTTCTGGTTGCGGTTTCTTGTTCCCCAATCAAGACGAAAAAGCATTAGCCAATCTACTCAATCCATTACTCGCCAATCCTGAGAAGCTAGAGGCAATGAAACAGAGAGCTTGGGAGTTAGCCCAACAAAAATTTAACTGGGACTATGGCTCAAAAATCTTACTGGAAAAAGTCTTTCAGATTACTGGAACCTGAGAGAGTGGGCTAAGAGCCCTATTCAATCAAATGCTCGAGATCTATGAGATAAATCGCTAGCCAAAGCTCAGCGATGGTGCGTTGAAAGGCATAGTACCAACCTGCCCAACCATCTAGGATACCTCCCTTGAACAGTAAGCAATAAAAGAAGACTAAAAAGGGAGCAAAGAGCTTACGTTTGCGCAGGCGATCGCTCCAGCTTAATTCGCGATCGGCAGTGCTTAAGAGCTTCTTCGCCTCCAAAATCATATAGCGATCTTGAGATTGCAACCACCGACTGAGCGACTTGCGATCGTCATGATAAATCACTCCTTTTAGCATTGCAGAAGTTCCCTCAATGCGAACTCGCTGTGTATGTCCGTCTGTGTAATAGCTTGCTTTAGCACGGCGATAGAGAACTGTGCGAGGCGGAAGCAGCGTTCCCCTAAGCATCTTCCCCTGCACGCAGTATTTAAAATTAACCTGATAGGCATCAACCAGAGGACTATCCACTAAGGTCTGGATCTCTTGAATGAGAGCATCACTCAGTACATAGTCAGCATCAAGGGACAACACCCACTCTGATTGAATTTGTTCCAGCCCATAGTTGCATTGGTTGGCGGCACAATCAAATCTTCTCTGTAAGATTGATACCTGTGGGAAAGTTGCTGCGATTTCTAAGGTGCGATCGTCGCTAAAGCTGTCTAACATAAGAATCTGTTTTGCCCAAGTCAAACGCTGCAAAACCCGTTGAATGTTTGCTTCTTCGTTATAGGTGAGAATGAGGGGCGTAACTGTTTCTATCATTGCTTTTTCGACTCCCCCTAAGCCAAAGGGATTCCAGTATAACTATTTAATACCATTTTCAAAAAGTGATGCAACGCATCTTTTTGAAAAGACCGCGCTCCGTGCGGAACACAAAACCCGATCTGTCGCAATTTCAAGAGAAATTGGTATAAATAGAGAGAGGGATGAAATGGGATAGCCATAGGGTCAGAATTAGAATATGTGGGTTTCTTACTTGTCTTCTTTCGCGATCGTTGGAATGGCATACTTTGATGACAGCAAAAAACACTGTTCTTTGAAAAATAGAGATGTACAGTGTGGCAAAATAACGCCTGGCGCATTTCCAAAGAAGTCAACTCGACTCATCCCACTCTCTTTGAAACCTTCTTGAAATCCATAGCCTTCCGCATTATCACAGATAATCACACCATCATTTGCCATGAGAGCCCGAGCAATAGCAATCATTTCATAGCGATAGAGACCGTCAATGATAATTACGTCGAACTCAGGATAATTTTGCAATATTTGATTGACTTCTTGCACGCATGCAGATGGACTGTCTAGAGACACCAAAAATAGTTGGACATTGGCTGGCATCCTCTCTTTAATCTTTTCGTACCACTGTTTATCGCCTTCAAGGGTTACAACAGATTTCGCGCGTTGCGCCCACCATAATGAAGATTGTCCCCCCCAAACTCCAACACTGTTTTTCCAGAAAAATCTCTATGTTTGAGGAGATCGATACAGGGATAGGTATACCAGGGAAGTGCTTCTCCTATTCTCGAAACCGCAGAAATTTTCCAACTACTTCTGAAATGCCCTGTTCGGTAACTGAATAGAATCGGTGTGAGTGTGGCAGTAAAAAAGCTTCTGATCGCATTGGACACTGGCGTAGGAAGATACTTCTTAAAAACCTGAAATACGGTTTGAATTGCTGTTTGGGTCATTAGTCAAATGCCTCATGCGTCACGGGGTCAGAATTCTCGAATAAACTTCCGCCAATTTCGTCGCTATTGTATCCCAACTATACTGCGATGCAACCAACTGACTGGCGCGATCGCCCATTTGTTTAAACGCTTGCGGTTGCTCTAGGAAATCTGCGATCGCCGTCGCAATTCCATCAATATCCAAGGCTGAGACTATGCCAAGCTGATACTGCTCGACTTCAGCGGCTAAGGCTACCCCTGGTGTAGTCAAGATCGGTAAACCTGCTGCCATTGCCTCTAAAACCACAATCCCAAAATTTTCAGAATGGGAGGTGAGCGCAAATAGATCGGAACCCTGTAAAAACAACTGCTTGCGATCGCCTGTCACAAATCCTGCCCAATGGGTGCAGCGATCGAGTCCATGTTCGCGCAATAAATCTTTCACCTCGGCTTCATAGGCTGGGTCTCCTTGCCCTGCCAAAATAAACCAAAAGGGATACTCTGTAAGGTTCATGCATTTCCCTAGGGCTGGGATCAGGTAATTTAAGCCTTTTTTAGCGTGAAGCCGCGACATGAAAAGAATTATCGGTGTGTCTGCGGAAATTCCCAAAAGCTGTCGTAATTGCGATCGCGCTACGATCAGCGGTGGAGGGATAGAAATTCCGTGGGGCAGAATAAAACTTGGTAGCGATAACCCTAACGCCGAAACTTCCTGCTGTTCTTGCAAGGATGTCAGGTGTAAAGCTCGGCAATGCTTGAGATTCGAGCGTTCGATCGCGGATAAATAAATTTGTTTTTTGAATCGACTTTGCTGTAACGACCACGCACATAATTGCCCCAACGGTCGGTTGATGTAGGGAACCCCTTTCATGCGGGCGATCGCCATCGCAATTGTGGAAGGATAGGAGAAAATTGCATGAATATGGAGCAAATCGTAGTCCGTGACATGCTGCCACAGCCAAGCAGTGAACGAACTAGAAAAAGCAAACTCGCGAATCCCATGGACAGAAGGAGAAAATCGGGGGAAAAAGCGAATCGGCACGCCTGCATATTCCGTCCAATCCTCTAGGGAGACATTCAGCAAGTCCTTGCCATTATCATTGGTGGTGGCGATTTCGTACCGAATGCGTCCCACCGCAGCAGTTACCTTCCGCTCGTCTTCTGAAGCATCCCCCAAGACATTTAAAGCCTTGACCATTTCTAGGACAGCTTGACTCGGCCCCCCCCGAACCGCCGCTACCGAAGGAATGACATGCAAGATTTTCATGCTGTGCTTAATCATTTATCCGTACAATTTATCGGCGGCGCCACAGCATCATGGCATCGCCAAAGGAGTAGAAACGGTAATTCTGTGCGATCGCTTCTTGATAGAGAGAAAGCAAAAATTCTCGTCCACCCTCGCCTAAAAGGGAGGCAACTAGCATCATCAAGCTTGACTTGGGCAAATGAAAATTGGTAATCAAGCCGTCCAAGATTTTCCATTCATAACCTGGGTAAAGCATTAGATTGGTCTTGCCCTGATAGGGCTGCATATTACTGCTTTCAATGGCTCTCACAACCGTCGTACCCACGCCGATCACCCGCCCACCTTTGGCTTTTGTGGCTTCGATCAGAGCGATCGTTTCTTGAGACACCTCAAACCACTCACTATGCATTTTATGCTCTCTGACATCTTCAGTTTCTACAGGTCGAAATGTGCCTAACCCCACATGCAGGGTAATGTAGGCTTGGTTTACACCCATATCACTTAGTTGCTGAAGTAGGGGCTCCGTGAAGTGCAAGCCCGCCGTTGGGGCAGCGATCGCCCCAGGAACCTTGGCATAGACCGTTTGGTATTGCTCCGAATCCGCTTGAGATTCCGTCACATAGGGTGGAAAAGGAATTTTGCCTAAATGGTCAATAATCTGATGCAGGGTTTGATCTTCGGGAATATGAAATAGCAGATCTCTTGCCCTTGTGGCTTCGTCAATCCCTTCAACCGTGGCTTTTACTTCCTCGTTAAAAATAATTGTGCTACCCACGGGTAGGCGTTTACCGGGCTTGACCAAGGATAACCAGCGATTATGTCCCGTTGGCTCCATGAGCAAAATCTCGACGGGTACACCTGAAATCTTATGCCCGTGCATGCGTGCAGGAATCACCCGCGTGTTGTTAAAAATCAGCAGGTCTCCCGATTTTAGGAGTTGGGGCAACTGATAAAAATGAAAATGATGGATGTTTTTGTCAGTATCCACTGCCAACAAACGTGAGTTATGCCTTGGGACAGCAGGATTTTGGGCAATGCAATGGCTGGGTAGTTCGTAGTCGTAGGCACTTAAGCTATGATCGATATTCGGCATTTGCAATTTGTAATCACTCCTAACACTTCCTAACCTTTTGAATTTAAATTCAATAGAAAAAAATAAAAATTTATATACGCAACTTGCTAACGAGTGGTATATAGAGGGTGGCATTTGCTCCTAGTCCAGATGTACCAAGCTGAATTTGCTTTTGATAAATCATCGCGATCGCGAAAAGCTTCCCATCTGTGCTAAAGCTACAGTGAAATGCTGAAGTTGCTGTATTAGGCACACCTTGACAAGACATAACTCAATCAAAAAACAACCCAAGAGGATTCTTATGCAATACCTAATGATGGATCTACACCAACGCTTTATCGGTACGTTAAACTACAACACACCGTTAGCCGTTGGGGATAAATTTGAGGCAAGCAACGCTAAGACTTATACAGTTGTAAGTATAGATGCTTCCCGTAACCCTAGTAAAAAGCACAAATCTGTAACCGTGATCGCAAATGGGGCTTCAGCACGCACAAACTAGGTCAAAATCGTTCAAACCAGATTACTCAATCGAAAGTTAGACCAGATACTTTATTGGTAGTAACTGAACCAAATTTTGACCCTGCTTAAAAACATCTAGATCGAGACGGCATAGCCAGTCATCCATTGTTGCTCAGACTTTTAGAAAGTCAAGTCCACTCTGTCGTTTTCCATTAAAAAAGGATGCCACTGAATTGATTTGCCAATTTTGCAAGTTTTTCTGAGATTGCCTGAGATTCCGATATCTCAGGCATATTTGCTTTGGGGGGATTTTCACCATGAAAGATGAATCAAATTCAGCGATCGCCTACCGTTTGCAAGAATTACTTTTGGTTGTAGGCATTGCACTCAGGAACTAGCTCTCTAGTTCGTCCAAGATCAAACTATTGCCAATACCCTGATGCACGGTTTTTACCCACTTCAAACGTTTGGGGCGAATCGACATCCGCAGCGTTACGCTTGCCATCACAGGAATCCAGTGCAGCATATAGATCGTGCCGCGCAGGGTTTGCACCAAAGCGCTAAACCATGAGACTTGATACGATCGCTTAATACCAAAAGCCATCCCAATCGTCGATAGGACTAAAGCAAACCCACCAATGGGGGCGAGTAAAGGCTGTTGTTTCAGGGCGATCGCGGCGATCAGGTCAGGCACAAAGGCAGTGGGTAAAAGATATTGGGTCAGTAAAAACATGGACATATCGGCAATTTTAGCAAACCCCATTTTGCTGTTTAAGATCGCCGACCAATAGTCTAGATAGCGCTGAAATCCACCTTCCGCCCAACGATTGCGTTGATGCCACAGTTGCATGAAAGTCTCTACCCCCTCTTCCTGTACGGCAGGAAAAGAGAGGCAGCCAATATCCCATTGATGCAGGTGCAAGCGAATCGTAAGGTCTAGGTCGTCGGTAATCGTCTCTTCATTCCAACCACCACACTCCAGTAAAGCCGATCGCCTGACAAACTGACCGTTGCCCCGCAGTTCGCCAATGCCACCAACGCGATTGCGCCGATCTTGAAAGAAAATATCCAACGCCATTTCTGCGGACTGTCCCTTTGTCCAAAAATTGTGAGCAGCATTGGCGATCGCCTTGCGTAACTGGATGGCCCCCGTGCGGGGACGTTGAAATAACGGCACGAGGGCATGTAAAAAATCGGCAGAAATTTGAGCATCGGCATCAAATACACCAATAATTTCGCCTTTGGTCAGGGGTAACACTTGATTTAAAGCACCCGACTTTCCACCTTTGCCATCTGCCCCGCGTCGAATGGTTTTGAGTTGTGGGAATTTTTGTTTGAGTTTTTCTAAAACCTCGGGGGTGCGATCGCTGCTGTTGTCATCAATAATCCATACTTCCCAGCGATCGCTCTGGTAGTCAAGTTGACAGAGGGAGGTGACCAAGTTGGCAATCACAACCTCCTCATTTTTGGCAGCCACCAGCAGAGAGAAAAAAGGTAACTCTTGGTCTTGACTCTGGTTGGTAGTCGCACCAGCAGGCTGGGGCAGAGGCGGAGATACGAGCAACCGCAGCCCATGAATTGCCATAAACAGGAGCAAACCTAAAATCAGCCATTGACCCCAAGGCAACAGATGTAGCCACACGATCGAGGCGTAAACGAAAATTACGACAATCGCCGCCTTTAGCCTGCGCCTCTCACCCCTAGCAGTCAAGTTGCTGCCAAAATCTGTCTGATCCATCAAAATTTAAATACATTATTAAGAACTATGTAAAATCATAATCTTATCTTGCGATTAGATTGACAGTTACTCAAAACACATCGAATTAAGTGGGTTTTCTAAGTGGATTTTGGATTACACCAAACTTGGATGCAGCAGGCGATCGCACTGGCTGAGCAAGCAGGAGCAGCAGGCGAAATTCCTGTGGGGGCGATCGTAGTGAGTGCTCGCAATCAAGTGGTGGGGATCGGGGAAAATCGTAAGGAACGCGATCGCGATCCCACAGCCCATGCTGAAATTGTGGCAATAAGAGCCGCCGCTAAAAAACTAAAGGACTGGCATCTGAATGGTTGCAGTCTCTATGTCACTCTCGAACCATGCCCCATGTGTGCGGGGGCGATTATCCAAGCGCGAGTCAGTACCCTCATTTATGGCGCGGACGATCCCAAAACAGGGGCAATTCGTACCGTGGCGAACTTACCCGACAGCCCAGTCTCTTTCCATCGCCTGACTGTAATTGCTGGGATCTGCGAAATTTCTTGTCAGAATTTGCTCCAAACATGGTTCCAACAATTGCGAAATGTAGAACAGCCCTAAATGATTTGAGCGTAGGGGCAATTCATGAATTGCTCCTACGCTCAATGTAGAGGCAAGAAGCTCTCATGTATCCAATTGGATTGCTATATAATTCTAGGAAGCAAATCTAAGATTTCATTGCAAATTATTTGAGAAGAGACTCTAATTCTTGCGATAATGATGTTTGCTCGTGTCTAATCGATTCTAAGCGCCTTAAAATTACTGTAACTCGTTTCTGATTCTCAGTTTTTTTCTTGTCATCATCTTTCTGTAAAGATTTTGAAATCAACATCCAACTGTTTGAAAATATCTTAAATGGATAGGTCAGAATAAATAGCCAAAACTTCTCAGTTATTTTAGATATTGCTCCTAGTAATCCTGAAAACAGAAATAGTCCTAACAGCAATATGCCAAGACATTGTAGAGGATGATTTATTAACCAAATCAATTGAGAGTTTTCATCAATCCAACTATTCAAAGATGAATTAATTGAAGCCTGTATGCCATCTGACAATGTTTGGTTTAGACTGTCAATTTTTTGAATAGCTGCCTGTAAAGAGTCTTTTAGAGTACTAGTTGCAGTAGTTATACTATAAAGTAGTTGACCACTTTTTTCTGTAACATTTCCTAGAGTACTTTTAGCAGTTTCAGTAAGATTTACTTTTGCATTTTCTGTGATTTGATTGATACCTTCAATAGACTGGTTAGTACTTTCTAAGACTACAGTTTTAGCTTTCTGAACATTTTGGTTAACAGTATTTGCAGCAGTATCAATATTTGCATCAAAAAAGCTTTTAGTATTTTGTAGATTTTTTGTAATGTTTTCTGGAAGAGAAATTTGCACAATTCAACAGGTTTAACAGAAAAAAGATTCAAGAACTTATATAGAAAAACTAGAAGCTATTTAGCCCCCAAAAGCATGTATATTCTTTTGGATTTTTAATTACTTAGATTACCTAAAAATTAAAGCAGCTACATTCTACTTTTCTACTCAGTAAAACTAAAATTATCATGAAGGCGATAAATTTTCAAGCAAAATATGCTTTATGAATTGTAATTTATTAGAAAAGTAGCATTTTATGTGCGTTCGCTACACATCCATAGATATAGTCATCCTAAGTCATTCGTGAGACAGGGAGTTTGTGAAATGAACTCTACAAGCATCTTCTATTCTCACAAATCAGATCGGATCGCTATATCTGTTTTTAGAAATGAGTTAGGATTAAATGAATCGCTCTAGGGAACTAACGATATGAGATGGGAAGAAGTTTGTGACAATAAGCAATTACAAGATTTACCCTTCAAAATTGAGTTAAATAAATGGGGTCAGATAGTAATGAGTCCAGTAAAGATCAAACATTCTTTTTATCAAGGCAGAATTCAACGTCTATTAGAATCTTTACTGAAGTCTGGAGAAGTCATGCCAGAATGCGCGATCGACACATCAGATGGGGTTAAAGTTGCAGATGTCGTTTGGTGCTCAGAGGAAAGATTTGACATCATTCAAGAGCAAGTGTCGGCTTCGATCGCACCAGAAATTTGTGTAGAAGTGAAGTCCATTGGTAACACTTCGGATGAAATGGAGTTCAAGAAAAATTTATATTTTGCCGCTCAAGCTCTTGAAGTTTGGTTGTGCAACGAGCAAGGCGAAATCAAATTCTTTAGCCCCCAAAATGAATTAGCACACTCTCTGTTAGTTCCTGATTTCCCCAAGCAAATCAAACGATGATTTAAATGGTTCGCTTGATTAGCTGAACATAGTAAAATCTAATTGATTGGGTTTATTTCGGAGTGTATACGAGGCTTATGGTTTTAGCAACTCTGCGATCGGTCACCCTAGATGAGTTTACTAAGCTCCCCAACCTTGAGGAATCTCCAGCTTGGGAACTTCTCAACGGTCAAGTCTTACAAAAGCCTATGCCAACACTTCACCACAGTCGGTTGCAAAAACGCTTAGTCAGTGCGATCGATAATACGAATAGTGCCTATGAAGCTTTTCCAGAACTCCGTTGTATCTTGAGCCAAAACTCCGTTGTTCCAGATATCGCGATCGTTCACCAAAGTCGCATACCTGCTGGTAATGAGCCAATTCAAGGTGCCCCAGACTGGCTGATCGAGATCCTCTCTCCCGACCAAAGTACGACAAAACTAATTACAAAAATTCAGGATTGCCTTACGGAAGGAACTCAACTGGGTTGGTTAATCGACAGCCAAGAAAAAGTAGTCATGATTTTTCTACCCGAACAGCCTCTCCGCCTCCTTAGAGACGACACGCCTCTAACAGTCTTAAACGAAATTTCACTGCAACTAACCCCCGATCTCATTTTCGGTTGGTTAGAGTGCTAACGCGATCGCGAATCCTCAAGCTCGAAATCCACCGCAAACTACCAACTACAACTACCGCAGTCTCCACAACCACTGCAATCTGCACCCGAGCAATCTAAAGCCGAACAGTCTGCGCCCGAGCAATTGAGACTAGAACAATCCAAAGCCGAACAATCTGCACTGGCACAGTCGATCGCATCGCAACTTATATAAGAACAGTCACCCAAATCGCCACATTCATTACAGCCATTAGAAGAATTAGAAGCATTAGCCTTTTTGGCAGCCTCTGCCCCTTCGGTTCCCTGCAAAGGGACTTCTGGCATATCTTCAGGATTCCCTTCTGGAATTTCTTCGGGGAGATCGGATGGATCGGAAGAGATATTTTGAGGCGGTTGAATTTGCATAGAAGGAACCTGCAAAGAGACTTTCTTACAGATTCCCATGCGACGGGCTTTAAGAATTTGATTTGCTTCTTTACAGGCTTGAAAACGCTGACGTGAAGCCTTGACTGCCGTCACCACACCTTCTTCGATAATTACCCGCTTCACAAATTGCGAGCAGGACTCACTGCCATGCAAAATTCGATGGGCGCAAGAAAAACCCTTATGGGGAGAGATATAGCGCTGATAGCCAGCGATAGAAGTTACCGCAATCTTTCTAGCAGTAGTATCGAGAAGATTTGTGTGCATTGCCAAGCCCCTTACATCAAATATTTCGATCTGACACCTACTGACATTCGATCTTTCAAGCGTTTTTTAGGATTGAAGTTCTGAAAGCAATTCTCAACGGCATACATTCCGCCGCCTCAGAGGATTACTTGATATCCAAAATCCCTGCACTTTTGAGCTTAGGGTTAAAACGCACATCAAAACCTATACCCCTCGCCTTGAGCTGCGTCAGAATTCCCTCTTCCAAACGCCTTGCCACATTTTTGAGAATTTTTTCCTGTTCGCCTTCATTGAGCGCTTCAGCCAAGAGTTGTTTCTCAGCCTCCGTCATCTGTTTTTTGCAGTCTAGGGGTTGATCCCAAAGCTCTTGCTCTTCTGAGGTTAAGACTTTGTCCCCCAACCAAGTAGCTTGCATTTCGCCGAGAACGGTACGGCTAGGCTTGGTCACCGTGGTGACTTTAACCCAGTGACAGCGATCGGGCACGCGCACCATATGAAGTTTTAGACTTGCCGCAATATCGCGGGAGATGCCCACATATTGCAGGGTGCGATCGCGATCGAAAATCGCATACACGCCGATCTTGCCAGCCAAATCTGCCGATATGCCCCCAGCTTCGTCTAGGTAAGGCAAAAAAGGCAACTCAGCTAAGGCTGGAATAGAATCTGTAATACTCATTTCGTTGTAAGGGGTGGCGTAGGAATTGATTTAGTCAAGGAGTTGCCACCAACCCAATGCGGGGCCGATAAAACGAATAGTTACCCACAAACCCGCCATCACAAAAATGCCGATCCAAGCAGCTTTGGTAGAGAGCGTGACAAACTGTTCTGCTTTTTGCTTTGTCCAAAAAGGGATCCAAGAAATTAAGGGCTCTGATTTACCGTAATCTTCTCCGAGAACTTCTTTGCGACGCTTTGATTCACCCATGGTTTTTTCCTAAGTTTTCTGCCAATTTCAAAGATCCAAGTTTTCGCAACTTATTTTTTCAATTCTAGAGGCAGGAGTTAATTTTTTCTCCATAACCTCATACCAACGCTACATTTCTCAATATTTTGTATTTATAGCGTTAGTGTCTACCCCTAGATATTTGGGCAACCACAGGGGGATTGCTCCTACCCCCACAATCATCAATCAAAAATTTATAGTATGGAAGAATTTGTCAATGTGCAAGATCTAGGAAGCCTAGGCGAGATCCTCTCGATCTGCTGTGTTAGGGGGGAGTTGCTCGCTTAAAGCTTGCCAGCCGGGCAACCAGAGCGATCGCTCGTTTAAGGCTTTAGCATTTAACCAAAAACTTACCGTGCAATCGCAAGCGGCTTTGAGTTCGGCAAAGACTAGATTGCCTTCATTTTTACGATTGGTGACGATAAAATGCCGCCAACCGAAAGTTTCCTGCATGGCAGTCCACTTAGAACCAACTAAGTATGGAAACTTTTGCTTTTTTGACATTGACTTTTTTGATGGGGGTATGGGTACTAAAATATGAGTCTGAGGCAATCTTACTTTTGGAGATCGCTTCCCATAGATATCTTGCCGCAGATCGGCGACTCTAATTCAGCAGCGCACTTTTTATGATGGACTTTGACCCCGCCTACAATCGTCTTGCGATCGCCCAGTTACCGCAGCGCATTGGTGCGACCCTGATCGATTTTGTCGCCTGTGAATTTCTCAGCCAACTGATTCAGGCATTGATTTGGAACAACAACGATGGCTCTTTGAATACTTTTATTTTTGCGCCTGTTTGGTTTTTATTCCGCGTCTTGGTATCGAGCAAAGCACAGGGGCAAAGTTTTGGGCGCTGGCTGATGAGCATTCGGGTTGTAGATATGAACTACGGCAAAACTTCTGGGATCGTCGATCTGCTCAAACGCGAGGCTGTAATTTTCCTTGGGCTTGTGATTTTACTCAGTACTTTCACCACCACCTTAATCGTATTTGCTTGGTTGCCTTTAGCGGTGGATATCATCTTTGCGATCGCCGATCCCGTAAAACGTCAAATGCTGCACGATCGCTTAGGCGGCACAATTGTAATTATGTCTAGAAAAGGGTTTGAACTAGATCGCAAACTATCTAAGTTATTTGGTCAAGTCGGTCAGCGCACCACGCAGCTCTATCAAGATCGGTATGGCGGACGCGATGACGATCTAGACTATCAGCCCCGCAATTCCAATCGCAGTCAAACCCACAGTCAAACCCGCAGCCAGCCTCGCAGTCAAAAGCAAACGCGTTACCCAGAAGATGCTTACGGCGATGAAGAGCGATCGCGCCCCCCAAGTCGGGTCAGAAGACCCCGTCGCCGCAGATGATTCCAGTTTCTCATTTGTTTTCTCGCTTTCTCGTCAGAATTGCTAACTATCTCTTTAGAAAGTTACTTAAGGGTTGAAAGATCCGCTACGATCATTGATCTGAATTGCAAACTTATTCAACACAAAATTTTTAAGCAAGTGTTTGATACTCTTCGAGCCGACTTCAAGATCATTTTTGAGCGCGATCCCGCTGCCCGAAATTGGTTAGAGGTTTTATTTTGCTATCCCGGTCTTCATGCCCTCTGGTTTTATCGCTTTGCCCATTGGCTACAAGGTTTTGGTATTCCAGTGATCCCACGCACGATTTCACAACTGGCTCGCTTCTTTACAGGGGTTGAGATTCACCCTGGAGCAGTCATTGGTAAAGGTGCTTTTATCGATCATGGTATGGGCGTTGTGGTTGGCGAAACCGCGATCGTGGGTGAATATGTCTTGCTATATCAAGGTGTAACCCTCGGTGGTACTGGTAAAGAGACAGGCAAACGCCACCCGACTTTGGGCGATAACGTCGTAATCGGTGCAGGCGCAAAAGTGCTTGGTAACATTCAGATTGGCAGCAATGTCAGAATTGGGGCTGGTTCTGTGGTATTAAAGTGCGTTCCCCCCGACTGCACTGTCGTAGGTGTGCCAGGTCGGATCGTTCACAGACACGGACAAGTTGTGCCCCCGCTCAATCATGATTGCATACCCGACCCAGAGGGAGATGTGATTCGATCGCTGATCGGTCGTGTCGAACAGTTAGAGCGACAATTGCAGCAGCAAAGCCTCAGCCCAGTTCGCAACTGTCTAATTGATTCTAAACTGCTTGAAGATGTGCGTCCTCGCCATTTTTCGCAAGCAGAATATGCAACGGAGCTAAGTAAATTGCACAGAACCGATCTTAGCTACGGTGATTTTGATGAGGGTGCAGGCATTTAAGTATAAGCAGATTTCAGTAGGGGCTATGCCCCTACTGTCGTAAATGGTATAGATTTTCTGAATTGCCTAAAATCTGGGTTTAAATAGAGATCATCTTCAAACCAAACCAAAATGATTGCTTCTTTTGCGAGAAATTCCCTAAAGCTATTTGCCCTTGCTGTTTGTAGCTCGATCGCAGTATTTGTTTTGACAGCTTGTGAAGATCGACCTCCCCAAAACGGTCAAACCCCAACCAATCAGTCTGGACAGAATACAGGTAACAATTCCGCAAGTCGTCTTGATGTGGTGCTGGCTAGAGGAAAACTGATCTGTGGGGTCAGTGGCGAACTGCCTGGATTTAGTTTTGTCGATCAAACTGGGAAGTATTCTGGGCTTGATGTCGATGTTTGCAAAGCGATCGCAGCGGCCCTGTTTGATAACCCCGACGCCGTACAGTATCGCAACTTAAATGCTAAAGAGCGATTTACTGCCTTGCAAACAGGCGAAATTGACGTGCTCAGTCGCAACACAACTTGGACGCTGAGTCGAGATACCTCAGGCAAGATGGAGTTTGCCCCCGTGGTGTTTTATGACGGTCAAGGCGTTATGGTTCGCAAAGATAGCAACATCAAATCTTTAGACGATCTAAAAGATGCCTCGATCTGCGCTCAGAGTGGTACAACCACAGAGCTAAACTTTGCCGATCAAATGCGAAAGCGCAATATTTCCTATAAGCCCATTACTTTTGAAGATGTAAATGCCACCTTTGCTGCCTATCAATCGGGTCGGTGTGCGGCAGTTACCGCCGATCGCTCAGCCCTAGTTAGCCGTCGCACGCGGTTACCGAATCCTGACGATCATGTCGTGCTAGAGGCAAGTATCTCAAAGGAACCGCTCGCACCTGCGGTACTCAATGGCGATTCAAAATGGTTCGACACGGTGAAATGGGTTGTCTATGCCACGATAGAAGCTGAAGAGTTGGGAATCACCTCCAAAAATCTGGCAGAACAGGCAAAAAGTAGTAATGCTCCCATCAAACGCTTTCTCGGTATGGAAGGAAGCTTGGGTAAGGATATGGGCTTGAGTAACGATTTTGCCGCAAGGGTAATCAAGCATGTTGGCAACTATGGTGAAATCTACGATCGCAACATGGGTAAAGATTCTAAATTTAACCTGCCACGCGGACTCAACAAACTCTGGAGCGATGGCGGACTGATCTATGCACCTCCCTTCCGTTAGGGATTGATGGACGATCGATCGCGATCGCAGCAAAGAATCTTGGGGAAGTTGAGTTCGCCAGATTCAAATTTTTTTAACAAATCACTAACGCCTTCGGCTCCTGCTTGTTGTAAGGTAGCTAAAAGCGTTGCACTTTCTGTCAAAATTTGCTGTACTTCAACTGTGCCGTAAGTTGGTAAGTAGTAACGCAGGCGGCTAATCCCTTCCCCCAATAAGATCGTTGCACCGCGCCAATTGTGGTTCTCAAAATGATATAAACCCACAGCAACTTGTAGCAAACCTTGATAAAACGCTTTGTCAGGATGTAAAGCATCCATCCAGATCGCTTCTAAAGTATCATGACAAGCATAAAAATCTCGCTGGTTAAACTGTTCTACGGCTTGTTCAAAAGCGATCGCGATGTCTTCGGTCATTTGCTTGTTTCTAGATCGGTATTCTGGCTTAGCTTAATTTAATCTCAGCATCGAAGCTCAGAATTTAAACTTAGAATTTAACTTAGACCAGCAGCCATTGAAGCTCAGGAATATATCGCAAACTCATGACAATCAGAACTAGTACAGATTTATTGAGGCAAATTCAAGACTACTTGCGATCGCAGGCTGACAAGGGCGATCGGCAAGCGCAACAACTGCTGATCCAAGTGCTGACCTTTTTGCTTGACGATAATTCTAGTCCAAATCAAGCTGAGGCTAGCCCTAGAGCGGAATCTGAGATAAAAATCAGCCTTGATTTTGACAGAAAGCTGTTTGACACATGGCAAGAGCTAGCAAACGAGCAAGTTGGGGATAATTTTTGGAGCTATCCGATCGCCTTTGAAGAGCTTGCCGAAGCTATGGGCATTACTGTCGAGCGATTTGTGCAACTGGTTACACCCCTGCAAATTGGCAATCTCCAACTGATTCAAGGGCGCAGTCACAACTATACCGTTGGCGAGCAAATGGCAGCATCCCTAACATTTCACCCCAAGCAATCTAAAGAAGCTAAGAGCGATCGCGTTGCCGCTGATGTTAAAACAACTGCGAAAAGTCAGACTAAAGAAAAAGCAACGTTTCGAGTTGGCGATCGCGTCCAAGTCAATGCCAATCGTCCCCAATATGCCAATCAAGTCGGCACGGTCGATCAGGTGATTAGCGTCAGTTGTCGCGTCAAACTGGACAATGGTTGGTCGGCGTTTTTACCCAATCACTGCCTCGATAAATTGCCTAATTAATCGCGAATTTGAGGATTTAGGTGCGTGGGGATCGCGATTATAGCGATCGCTATAAACATTTATTTGAGTCTAACTGCGAATTAATGATAATTAATTATCTAAGATGTAGATAGACATTTGAACCTAGACCTGAATTAAGCCACCTATGTTATCAGCCTACCGCGACCATGTTGCTGAACGCGCTCAACTGGGCATTCCTCCACTGCCACTAACTGCCCCCCAAACTTCAGCATTATGCGAATTATTACAAAATCCCCCTGCTGATGAAGCAGAATTTTTACTTGCCTTGCTCCGCGATCGGATTCCACCTGGGGTAGACAAAGCAGCCTATGTTAAAGCTGGCTGGTTGACCGCCATAGCCAAGGGTGAGGTGCAGTCCCCATTAGTATCTCCAGAGTTGGCTGTCGAGCTACTCGGTACGATGGTGGGTGGCTACAATGTCCAAACTTTGGTCGATCTACTTTCCCATGAAAATTTAGGTGATGCTGCCGCCAAAGCCTTGAGCAAAACCACCTTGGTGTTTGATGCCTTTCATCAGGTGCTAGAGCTATCGGAGACCAATGCCCATGCCAAGCAAGTAATTCATGCTTGGGCAAATGCAGAATGGTTTACCAGTCGCCCCCCTCTACCTGAGACGATTACAGTCACCGTATTTAAAGTTGCAGGTGAAACCAATACCGACGATCTCTCACCTGCGGCTCAGGCATTTTCCCGCCCCGATATTCCATTGCATGCACTGAGTATGCTGGACTCTCGGATGCCCGAAGGACTGGCCACGATCGCCGAACTCAAACAAAAAGGTTTTCCGATCGCCTATGTGGGGGATGTGGTCGGCACTGGCTCCTCGCGCAAATCTGCCATCAATTCCGTGCTTTGGTATATCGGTCATGACATTCCCTGTATTCCCAACAAGCGGGCGGGCGGGGTAATTTTAGGCAGTGCGATCGCGCCTATTTTCTTCAATACCGCCGAAGATGCTGGAGCTTTGCCGATCGTCTGCGATGTCACCAAGCTCGAAACGGGCATGGTAATTACGATTCATACGCAAGAAGGTAAGGTCACCGATCGTGCAACGGGTGAAACCCTCGCCACATTTACGCTTGCGCCCGAAATTATTGCCGATGAAGTCCAAGCAGGCGGACGGATTCCATTAATCATTGGGCGTAGCTTGACCGATAAAACCCGTCACGCGATCGGCTTGGCAACGAGTGAAATCTTCCAACGTCCCACCGCTCCCTCCGATACAGGCAAAGGCTTCACGCTTGCGCAAAAAATGGTGGGCAAAGCTTGCGGTCTTGCAGGTGTTCGCCCTGGCACATCCTGCGAACCACTGATGACCACCGTCGGTTCCCAAGATACAACTGGGCCCATGACCCGCGATGAACTGCAAGAACTCGCTTGTTTGGGCTTTAGTGCCGATCTCGTCATGCAGAGCTTCTGCCATACCGCAGCCTATCCTAAGCCTACGGATATCAAGACCCATAAAGAGTTACCTGACTTTTTCTCTACCCGTGGTGGTGTCGCACTTCGCCCAGGCGATGGCATTATCCATTCATGGCTCAATCGCATGTTGCTCCCCGATACAGTTGGGACTGGAGGCGATTCCCATACCAGATTCCCTCTGGGGATTTCCTTCCCCGGTGGCTCTGGCTTGGTGGCGTTTGCGGCGGCTTTGGGTGTCATGCCTTTAGATATGCCCGAATCGGTCTTGGTTCGCTTTAAGGGAGAACTGCAACCTGGTGTCACCCTTAGGGATGTCGTGAATGCGATTCCCTATGTGGCGATTCAAAAGGGATTGCTCACCGTTGAGAAGAAGAATAAAAAGAACGTCTTTTCAGGCCGCATTATGGAAATTGAGGGATTGCCCGACCTCAAAGTGGAACAGGCTTTTGAACTCACGGATGCTTCGGCAGAACGTTCCTGTGCGGGTTGTACGATTAAACTCAGTATTGAGACGGTGTCGGAATATCTGCGTTCCAATGTAGCCCTGCTCAAAAACATGGCGGCACGGGGCTATCAGGATGCCAAGACGATTATGCGCCGCGTTGCCAAAATGGAAGCTTGGTTAGCGAATCCCGTACTCATGGAAGCGGATGCCGACGCTGAGTACGCTGAGATTATTGAGATTGACCTTAATGAGATTAAAGAGCCCATCGTAGCCGCTCCTAACGATCCAGACAACATTAAGCTACTGTCGGAAGTTGCAGGCGATCGCATTGATGAAGTCTTCATTGGTTCATGCATGACCAATATCGGTCACTACCGCGCTTCCGCGAAGGTGCTTGAGAAGGAACCCCCTGTAAAAGTGCGCCTGTGGATTTGTCCACCCACCCGCATGGACGAGCAAAAGCTTAAAGAAGAGGGAGTTTACAGCACCTTTGGTTTAGCAGGTGCGAGAACTGAAGTTCCTGGATGTAGCCTGTGTATGGGCAATCAAGCCCGTGTCGGTGACGGTACGACTGTATTTTCCACCTCAACCCGCAATTTCAACAATCGCATGGGTAAGGATGCCAGAGTCTATCTAGGCTCGGCTGAACTCTCGGCTGTATGCGCCCTACTCGGTCGCGTCCCTACCGTGCAGGAGTATATGGACATTGTGGCGAAAAAAGTCGATCCCTTTGCCAGCGACCTATACCGCTACCTCAACTTTGACCAAATTGCAGGGTTTGAGGATGAGGGACGAGTAATTCCACTCGAGCAAATGCCTCGCATTGAGGACATTTTGGGCATGGGGGTACGCTGATTGCTCGTCAGGAAAACCCTAGACCAAGGGCTCCTACAATATTTCTCTTAAAAAGGGTTTACAACTCCAAAAAAATCCTGTAGAGTTTAGTCAAAGGTTAATAAGCTTGTGTAGGAGCAGCTTATTAATGCTGATTAAATTTTAGAGAGTATTTAAACTTCAGTTATTGAAGTGATGTAAATCTCTCCTGAAGGAATAAAAATATTTAGAACTGTTGTCTGGGGCTAATGATTCAGTTTTTTAAATATTCTTGTTTCCCTTCACCTAGCGATGAGTAGCTTAATGCAGACAATATTAAGTGGTGATGGTAGGTAAGGCCATACTCGCAGCTAAGGAATGTCAAGTTTAGATTTGTATGCTTTTTGGGAACAAAGAATTAATTAATCTGTCTTTACATAAGGACTTAATTTTTGCCTTTATCCCTAAGGGCGTCTCACAATCTGCAAAATTTTATCTGTACTAGTGTGCAGCCTAAGCATAACGTCTGAACTGGGCAAATGTGATGGTAGTGATCGGCTCGTAAAGCCATGCTCACTAATCAGGCAGAATCTATGAACTTAACTACTTAATTCATTGCGGGACGATAATCATCATGAAAAATATTTCACTAGCTTTAGGTTTGACGGCTGCGGCTGTCGCTTCTAGCCTTGCATTTTTACCTGCTTCTTCTGTAAAGGCAGCAAATGTCACCGCCGAAAATGGTGTGTTTAACTTTAGCGGTACATGGGAGTTTACTTTTGAGTACTCCTTTGGTGCAATTAAGACTGAACTTGGTGTCGATCCAGGTGCGACAACCTTATTCTCAGAATTAAACGGTACCTCACCTAATGGTGGTATCGTACCAGGCACAAAAGTAACTTATACCTTTACAGGCGCAGCTGCTGACTTTTTTAGTAAAAATCTCGGTAACAACACCTCGTTTACGTCTTCCGCGACAGCTGCTCCTGGCAGTCAAGGTTTCTGGATTGTTAACTCATCAAATCAAGCTGCTACACTAGCTTTGCTTCCATTTACTAGTAACGATCCTTCAAGCACTGGTGGCGTACCCAATCCTGGTACACCTGCCAACAAATTCAAAGATCTGGTCAGCACGTTTAACTTTAGTGGCGGTGCTGTACTGATCGGCGTAAATGACGATTTCGGAGATCGCGACTTTAACGATTTCATCGTTTCGGCTAGACCCGTTCCAGTTCCAGCAATCGTGCCTGGTGTGATTTTGGCTGGTCTGTACTTTGGTAGCCGTACCCTCAAGCGCAAGCAAGCTGCAACAGCTAAAGCTGCCGTCTAATATGTTTGGCAAATCTAGCTTATTTGTATAAGGTTTAACCTGCAAAAGTTAGTTGTATTCAGATTTCAACCTTGTAAGGAGTAGTAATTTTCTACTCCTTATTTTTTATTACGATGTTTTTCTACGGGTAGACATTTCACTGAGGAAACTTTCAAAAAACTGTGATGTTGTTTTTTTGAAAGCCTGCGCTTTGTGCGAAACTCAAATTCCGATCTGTTGTAAATTCAATTGAATTTGGTAATAAATGGCTGGGAGCGTATGAGGGTTTTACAGGTAGGGATGGAGTGGTTCCCAGAGCAACCAGGTGGTTTACCGAGGGTATATTATGACTGCATTCAGGCTTTACCCCAGATAGGCGTTGAGGTAAGTGGCTTGGTAACGGGTTCCGAGCAGGTATCTCGCAGTTCTATGGGAGTTGTGCAGGCGTTTGCCCCTACCCAATCTTCGCTGTGGCAAAGATGGACAGGTTTACGGTTTGCGGTTAAGCAGGCATTCTTACAGTCAAGCTATGACTTAGTGGCTTCTCATTTTGCACTATATACGTTTCCGATTCTCGATCGCCTCGGTCAACGCCCCTTAGTGACGCATTTCCATGGACCTTGGGCATTAGAGAGCAATGCTGAGGGGGCAAAAACTCTCGCAGCAGGGGCAAAATGGATGTTGGAGAAAATAACTTATAACCGATCGAACGGTTTTATCGTCCTGTCAGAAGCTTTTCGCCAGATTTTGCATCAAACCTATGGCGTGCCGATGGAACGAATTGATGTTGTCCCAGGAGGCATCGATTCGCAGCAATACAAACTTGATTTATCGCGATCGCGAGCAAGGGAAAGACTGGGGTGGCCGCAAGACCGACAGATTATTTTTTCGGTGCGCCGATTGGTGCATCGCATGGGGTTGGAGCGGTTAATCGACGCGATCGCAGAGGTAAAGCAAAAGTATCCAGAAGTATTGTTGTTGATTGCTGGGAAAGGCCCCATCCATGAGGCGTTGCAGTCACAGATCGAAGCGCTGGGGTTAGAGAATCACGTCAAATTATTGGGGTTTGTCCCCGAGGGAGATTTGGTGGCGGCTTATCGTGCCGCCAATTTTTCGATTGTGCCCTCGATCGCTTTGGAAGGATTTGGATTGATCTTGATTGAGTCTCTAGCGGCGGGTACACCTGTATTGAGTACACCTGTGGGGGGGATGCCAGAAGTCTTGAGCCCTTTTGCGTCAGATTTGCTGCTGGAGGGGATCTCTACGGCACAGATTACCCAAGGAATTATAGAAGTACTGGCGGGTCAACGTCGGTTGCCGACTGCGGAAATGTGTCAAGCCTATGTACGAAAAAATTACGATCGGCAAGCGATCGCGACTAAAATCAAAGCTGTCTATCAGCAAGTTTTGGATAATCAAAGATAGCTTTTAACGTGAATTCGAGATAATGATTTCGGAACAAAGCAAGCCAATTTGTTAGAACCAAAGTGTTCGATCCCTCTGCCCTATCGGGCATCCCCCTTACAAAAGGGAGGCAAGTAAATTCTCCCCATTTTGCAGGGGGCGTTGGGGGACATTATTGGGATGTTTGGCGTTTTAGGTTTTCTTATCCTGAAAAGACATGCTTTTATACCATTTTCAAAAAATGATGCAACGCATCTTTTTGAAAAGACCGCGCAGAGCGCGGAACCCAAAACCCAAAACCCGATCTGTGGCAAATTCAAGAGAAATTGGTATTAGCTCTTGTTGGGTTAAATGCCCGCAACTTTTGACGAATAACCGATCGCGGATTACTGATTACCCATGAAACGTCGCATCCTTTTTGTCAGTTATGCAGCCGTCTTAGGCGGGGCTGAACTCTATTTACTAGATATCGCCCAAGCCTATCGCGAAACCAGTCGGGTACTTTTACTGACCGATGGCATCTTACGGCAGCGTTTGACAGAAGTCGGCTTACAGGTACAGGTTTTGCAGGCATCGCAGTCTTTGGCAGAGGTGAGAACATCTAGTGGCTTGGCTTCGCTAAAGTCACTGTCTGCTCTGTGGAAATTGGCAAAACAAGTCGCCCAAATCAGCCAAGAATTTGAACTGGTTCATGCCAACAATCAAAAAGGGTTTATTGTGGCAGCGATCGCGCGACTTTTAGGTGGTGCGCCTGTGGTCTGGCATTTACATGACATCCTTACAGCACGCATATTTAGTAAGCTCAATCGCTGGATTGCAGTCACTTTAGCGAATCGTTTTGCTTCTAAGGTAATCGTCAATTCCCATGCCACAGGGGACGCATTTATCGCAGTGGGTGGAAACCCAGCACTGGTGAGCGTGGTTTATAACGGTTTCTCCCTAGAGCCCTTTCAGCAGGTATCGCACGCACAAACTGCCAAGATTCGTGCAGAGTTAGGTGTGGGGGATTGGCCCCTTTTGGGTGTATTTAGCCGTATCTCTTACTGGAAAGGTCAGCATGTTCTCTTAGAGGCGATTCAAAAATTACCTAACGTCCATGTCATGCTGGTGGGGGAGCCCTTGTTTGGTGAAGTTGAGTACGCCGATCGCCTCAAGCAAATGGCACTCGAGCATGAATTTGGCGATCGCGTGCATTGGTTGGGCTTTCGCAGTGATATTCCAGCCTTGATGGCAGCTTGTACGATCGTCGTACATACATCCACAGAGCCAGAACCGTTCGGCCGTGTAATTGTAGAAGGACAACTGGCACAACGACCTGTGATTGCGACTGCTGCAGGTGGTGCGTTAGAGCTGGTGAAAGATGGCGAGACGGGTTGGCTCGTCCCACCTAGCGATCCTGAGACATTGCGTACAGTCATTCAGTCTCTGTTGGCTAACCCCGACAGGACTGCGGCGATCGCCCAGCAGGGATACATTCATGCTAAGTCTACATTTGCGCTTGACATTCAAATTGCCAACTTCGATCGGGCGATCGATCCTGACAGTTGACATTAGACAGTTGAACAATGGGCTTCACCCTACGATGAAATCTTTATCCCCATCCAAATATGTCCCATGGGTTCACCTAATCGTACTAGTCGTGGGCTATACCGCCGCAGGTTGGTTGTTAGCTGCCTATAATGCTTCGTGGGTAGCGTGGTTCGTGACGCTAGCAGTGCTAGTACATCTATCCAAGGCTGGTTCGGCAGCGATCGCAGTGGCAACAACTTGGATCGTTCTGTTAGTGGGAACAGGCGCGTTGGCATGGGCATATCCTAAAAATTTCCCACCAAGAGGCGGTCCAACTGTAGCATGGACATTATTGCTAGCTTGGATTTTTGCACTTGTTTTAGTGTTGCTACTTGCTTTTGCAAAGCGCCCCCTACAAGCGATCGGGCTTGGTAAAAAGCAGGGTTTTTATTGCCTAGTCATACTTACTTGGGTATCTATGCTACTCGGCTTGCTAATTTACAACCTTAACTTCTAACCCTATGGAAGAATCAGAAATATCATCGCTAAAAGCTGAGCAACCAAGCCTACCTAGTTATCATCTTAGAGATGCCAGCTACTATATCAACCAGATCGATCGGTCTGTTTTGGTTAAGTTTGACCCAGAGCAGCTAGCTGCTGTCCGAGAAGTGTTAGATCGAGCTATTCCTAAGCCTTCACCCAAAATCGTCGATCTGCGGTTTATTGTCGATTTAGTCGTTTCGCGTTTTTATATCGTTTTGTTTGTTGGTAAAGATAATCGTGGTGAGCAACGTCAATATCCTCTTCATAAAATCACGAGATTTGCGAATATTGTTGCCTCGATTTTGTTGCTGCTAGCGGTTAATTTACTGATCAGTGCCTTTGTGATTTTGCTTGCCTATTTGGTTAAATCGGGTCTGGGCATCGATCTCTTTCCAGGGCACGTTACTCAACAAATCCAAAAATTAGACCAGCCAAAGAAATAACGATGAAAACTGCGTTAATCTCAGGCATTTCAGGACAGGATGGAGCCTATCTATCTCGGTTACTTTTGCAGGAGGGCTATCAAGTCTGGGGAACTTCTCGCGATGCCCAAATGTCCAGCTTCCATAATCTTGTGCGCTTGGGTATCCGTAGTCAGGTCAAAGTCGAGTCCATGGCTTTAAATGACTTTCGCAGCGTTTTGCAAGTAATTAAAAAGGTAGAACCCGATGAAATCTATAACTTAGCGGGACAGACTTCCGTGGGTTTGTCATTTGAGCAACCCGTAGAAACCATGGAGAGTATTACAGTTGGCACATTAAATTTGTTGGAAGCGATCCGATTTATCGGCGGCAAAATCAAATTCTATAATGCTGGCTCTAGTGAGTGCTTTGGTAATACGGGTACAGAGGCTGCCAATGAGAATACACCGTTCCGTCCTCGTAGCCCCTATGCGGTGGCAAAGGCGGCGGCTTTTTGGGAAGTGGCAAACTACCGAGAGGCGTATAACTTGTTTGCCTGTTCGGGTATTTTGTTTAACCACGAGTCTCCGCTTAGACCTCAGCGATTTGTCACGCAAAAAATTGTCATGACTGCTTGCCAAATTGCCGCAGGTAAGCGTGAGAAACTCAGTTTGGGGAATATTGCAATTCAGCGAGATTGGGGTTGGGCACCTGAATATGTCGAAGCCATGTATAGGATGCTGCAACAGCCTAATCCTGATGATTATGTAATTGCCACTGGTAAAACCTACACACTAGAAGACTTTATCGCGGCTGTATTTGCATACCTAGATCTAGAGTGGCGCGATTATATCATTACAGATACAAGCTTGTTTCGACCAACTGACATTCTCACAAGTAGTGCTAATCCTGTTAAAGCAAAGCAAAAACTGAGTTGGCATGCAAAGGAGCAAATGCCAGCGATCGCGCAAAAAATGGTTGACGACTATAGAGCCATTAGCAGTTTGGTTTGAACAATTTATGACCTAGGAAAGGCTAGCACCATCATTTTCATCGGAAACTAGCGATTCAATTTCAACTGCTCCCAGCGCCAGAAGCTTCGATTTTTGGGCTGAACTCAAACCAATGGCACCAGTAATATTTAGCTCTTCGTAGGGTCTGGGCTCTCTTAAGGTTTTTAAACATTTACCTGTAGTCATATCCCAAAGCTTAATCGTTTCATCGCGGCTACCGCTTGCAATCACCTTCCCATCAGGGCTAACGGCAACGGAATGGACTGTGCCCGTATGTCCCTCTAGGTTAAGTAAGGGGGTTCTTGCGTTTAAGTCCCAGACTTTAATTGTGCAATCTTCACTACCGCTAATTAGGGTTTGGTCGAGGTCACAGCGATGAGGGCTAAAGGCAACCGAAAGCACATTGCCCTCATGTCCGTGGATCACTTGTAGGCATTCGCCTGTTTCTACTTGCCAGAGACGAACTGTGCTGGCTGAGCTGCCAGTTGCAACTAATGTACCTTCGCCATTTAGGGCGACAGAAGCGATCGCTTCTGTATGTCCATTTAGGGTTTGCAGGCATTCCCCAGTACTGATGCGCCATAATTTTACGGTTTTATCTCGACTGCTGCTGGCTAAGATTTGACTATCATGGCTAAAAGCCACTGACAATACCGCACGGCTATGTCCTTCAAAAACTTGTAATCTTTCCCCCGTAATCACCCGCCACAGTTTCACAGCGTGCCCCATATCGCCAGTAACCAGATATTGACCATCATGACTAAAGGCAAGAGTACGTACTTCATCAGGGTGCTCGTTGATTGTAGTAATACATTGCCCACTCTTGATATGCCAGAGTTTGATCGTGCAGTCTTCGCTACAACTTGCTAAAGTATTGCCGTCTGGACTAAAAGCGACCGACCAAACTCGTCCTGCATGCCCTGAAAGGGTTTTGACACATTCTCCTGTGTGGATATTCCATAAGCGCACAATGGAGTCATCGCTACCACTGGCGATGATCCCTTCTGTATCGCCCTTTTGATAGGAGGTTGGATGAAAGGCAACAGACCAAATTGCATTGGTGTAGCCCTGCAAGATCCGAAACTGCTGTCCGCTATTGACTTCCCAAAGATTTTGCAAATGGTCATTACTGTTCGATACGGGATCTTGTACTTCTGCTTTGCTAGAAGAAGACCAAGATCTACCAATATGCCCCTGAAAGGTCTTAATACATTGGGCAGTACTAGTTTCCCAAAGCTTAACCATCTCATCCCCACTGCTACTAGCAAGTACAAGGCTTCGCGGATGGAAAGCAACTGCACGCACCCAATGATTGTGCCCGATTAGAGTTTTGATGCATTTGGCAGTTTTGATCTCCCATAGACGAATGGTGCGATCGCCACTGCCACTAGCTAAGGTAGAGCCATCATGACTAAAACTTACAGAAAAGACGATATGGTTGTGACCTGTTAAGGTTTTGAGACAACTTCCCGTCTCAACATTCCATAACTTAATCGTATGGTCTTCACTACTGCTGGCTAAGACATTGCCATTCGGGCTAAAGGCAATTGACCAAACAATGTCTGTATGACCTCTTAGGGTGCGAATACATTCTCCCGTTTCCACATCCCACAGTCTTACGGTTTGATCGTCACTACTGCTGGCTAAAAGATTTCCTCTAGGACTAAATGCAACTGAACCAACAATATCTTCATGTCCCTGTAAAGCTTGGAAACACAGACCACTACCAACATCCCATAACCTGACTGTGCGATCGGCATTGCCACTGGCTAAGGTTTGACCGTCAGGACTAAAGGCAACGGACATGATGGGTCCAATGTCGCCATGAAATGTTTTCAAACATTCGCCCGTTTTCACATCCCAGAGTTTGATCGCTTGATCGTTGCTACTACTCGCTAAGATCTTGCCATCGGGGTTAAACGCAATCGATCGCACCCATGATGTATGCCCTTTGTAGGTTTGTAAAGGCTTACTATCTCGAACGAGCCATAGGTGAATTTCCCCTCTAGTATCTCCGATCGCTAAGATCTTGCCATCGGGGCTAAAAGTGACAGACAAGACACCGCCTAAAACTTCAGCAAACACCGATTTAACGATTTCTGCATGGCTGAAATTGACCCGATGTAGCTTGACATCGGAAAGAAAGGCTTGCCGTATTGTCAAATAGGAAAAGTCTGTATCCGTTAAATCGACATTCAAATGAGCGAGGAGGTTGATAATATTGCCACCGCCATAATTTGGGGTAGATCTACCTTCGGGCGATCGTAAATCCCGTTTGCGCAGTTCTTGCAGGGTTTGAAACAGAATCTCGGTAATGTCTTGTTTTGTCCCAAGACTTGCTTTGAGCTTGACCACTAGAGGCTCGATAATGAAACGAATTTGACTCTGCCTAACGTAGTCTTTAGCAGTTGCCTGCATGAGGGCGTAGTGTCGCAAATAAAATAATTGTTTGTGGAGTTTGGCTTGAATGCTAGGAAGAATACCGAGAGGCTGCTCTTGCGTGATTTCTTGATAAACCTGTTCGATCAACACACTGGTAATGTATTCCATTACCACAGGCTGTTGTGTAAACCCAGAAAGGCTATCTTCAATCAGCGATCGCCGTTTCAAAGATCCCAATGCCGCAAACACTTCAGATTGTTCGACATTCGGTACAACATCAGATTTTAAATCCTCTGCCTGGACTGGCTCTCGGTTGATTGCCAGCCAAAACATGACTTGTTTTTCTAGGGGAGTTAAGCGCCGAAACTGCTGATCGATCAGGTTCGTAATCCCACTAAAGATCCTGTTCTTCTGTTCTAGAAATCTGGCAACACTGCCTGAGAACACTTCTTTAATTGAGGTGGCGGCAATCTTTAACGCAAGTGGATTACCGCGATACCAACTGACCAACTTTTGAATTTCATTGGACTGACTAAATAGACCTTTGGCATTTAAAACATGTTCTGCCGCAACTTCATCAATGCCCTCTAACGGAAAAGATCGAACAGCTAACCTATCTCCCTCAAGCATTGCCACTTCTTCGGGCTTTTCTCGGCTGGTGATGACTAGACAACTGCGGTGTGACACTTCTCCCACACGCTTTAGCAGCACACCATAACCCTCATAGTTACTGCGATAAGAGCCAGCGTGATTCCCACTTTGCAATACAGACTCAAAATTGTCTAGTACAATCAGGCATCGGTGTTGTTGCAGATATTCCAATAGCCTAGAAATCAGGTCTTCGAGGCCGCTGCTAAATTCTGTTTCTCGCTCTCCTGATAAAAACTTAATGATATCAATCAGCTTTTCTTCTGGCGATTTGGCATTACTCAGCGATCGCCACACCACAAAATCAAACTTGTCCTGAACCTGTTGCGATAATTTTACAGATAATGCAGTTTTACCAAGTCCACCCATACCCAAAATGGCAACAAGGCGGCAGCGCTCATTTTCAATCCACTGCTCTAGAGTGTTTAATTCTTGGGTACGTCCGTAAAAAATAGAAACATCAACCACCTCACCCCAATCTTGACGACTATTGCCATCAGAACTCAACGTTGAGACATTCACACTCAGTTTTTTACTGTGAAGGTGCTTCCTAACAACTGACTGTAAAGTACTTTTGGTAATCTTTTCGCCCAAAGATTCTGAGAGCAAGTGCCAAAGTTTATGGCTAACCAGCTTAATATAGCCAGAGTCATAATCAGACTGTTTCGCAATCTCAGCGTAAGATAGCCCCTGCCAAACGCCTAGAAACACTGAGCGCTCGACTTTAGTCAGGCTGCGTTGCTCTAGCCCCATCTCTATAAATGCTAGTGCTTCGTCAGCAGTCATAGGATATTGCCTCGATATAACTTTATATAACCTTAACTATGACATTCTAGTAACTTTTTATCGCTGTAGCATGTTGTAATCTAGTTCTTTGTAGAATTTATCTGACCCAACTGATGAGATCGGGCGAAAAGTCAGTGTTTACTTGGAACATTCACCAATTTATACATGTCTTACTCGATCGGCATTTTAATATGCATTTTATGAGTGATTTGCACTCAGTCTATAATTTATTCATACCCACTTTAGTTTTAGAATATTGTCTAAATACAACAACTTTAAGTTTAGATATTCTGCTCAATTTTGCTGTTTTTTTCATGCAATCTAGCAATTTTATCAAAGCTAAAGCATATGCTAGACTAGCCATTCAAACCCGAGCAGCTTAGCACTTTTAACGGTAGTCAATCTTTGCACAAAATACCAATGCAATTGCTAACTACGAATACGATTAGAGACGGTTCAAATTCATGAAAATTGCTCTGGTCCATGACTACTTAACCCAACGTGGCGGTGCGGAGCGTGTGTTTGAACTTTTCTGTAAGCACTTCCCTGATGCAGATGTTTATACGTCTTTGTACGATCCCCAAGCCACCATCGATTTAGGCAATCGCCTCGTCCACACGCCCCCCCTGCAAAAAGTCCCTGGTGCCATTAAGTATTTTCGCCTGATGGCTCCTTTTTACTATCCAGTATTTCGCGCCCTCGACTTGAGCGCTTACGATTTAATCATCAGTAGCAGTACGAGTTTTGCCAAAGCTGTACGGAAGCGAGAAGGTGCATGGCATATTTGCTTTTGTCATAATGTCACGAGGTTTTTATGGGACACCAAAAACTACCTGCGCGAGTACTCTGATTTTCAAAACTTCTATCCTGTAATTGACAAAATGTTTAGAGCCATGCGAAAAACAGATTTCGCCTACGCTCAAGAGCCTGATGTGTATATTGCCAACTCAAGTATTGTGGGCAAACGAATTCGGGATACCTATGGCAAGCCAGCGATCGTGATTAACTATCCCATCGATGAAACCCGTTTTACATTTTCAGATCAAAAAGGCGATCATTACCTCACTTCAGCTCGGTTATTGAGTTACAAACGCATTGATGTGATTGTGGAAGCTTTAAACTGGCTAGGATTCCCACTGTACATTATTGGAGAAGGACCAGAGCGCGAACGTTTAGAATCACGAGCGTTAGATAATATTCGGTTTCTTGGTTATGTGAGTGATGAAGAACGAGCTAAGCTAATGTCAACGGCTAAATCTGTCATTGTTGCTGCGCTTGAAGACTACGGGCTAGTTCCTGTCGAAGCAAATGCCAGCGGTACCCCTGTGATTACCTATGGTGCAGGTGGTGTGCTTGACACCCAAATTCCAGGAGAGACGGGCGTGTTTTTTAAACGACAAACACCTGAAGCTTTGCAAGCCGCTTTATTAGAAGCGCGTGAAATTAATTGGGACTATGCAAAAATTAGGGAACATGCGCTGTCAAATTTTTCTGAGCGTGTATTTTTTCAAAAGGTCGATCGAGTAATTGAGGATGTTTGTAAAACCAAAGTAACCAAAACCGATCTCGTCAATGCAGGGCTAGCTGACGCACATCAACCCACTGCTGAGCAATCTGAGGAAGTGCAATATGACTAAAAGTAAATCTAGCCCAATGCTTGAAAGTGATTTTGGCTATGGACAAATCTTTGCGATCTTTTCACGCCGACGTTTTTGGGTTTTGGGCACGCTATGCGTCAGTCTCGCAACAGCAACAGTTATAAACCTTATTTCTAAATCTACCTATCAAAGCTCAATGCAATTTTTGGTTGAGCCCAACTACAAACAGGCTAAAGGAGGAGCGGGAACCTCTGAAAGTCAATTTGTCACAGGTACAGGTGTGGAGCTTGACTTTTCTACACAACTGACTCTGATGCGTAGTTCGCAAATGTTTCAAAAAGCAGTCGATCTACTCGTAGCAGAATATCCAAACATTAATATTGCTGAATTAAGCCAGTCACTCAAAGTTGGGCAAGTTAGCCAAGGGACGACTGCTACCAAAATTTTTGAAATCGAATATACATCCGACGATCCTGTAAAAGCAAGACAAGTTCTCAAAGCATTTCAGAAAGTTTATTTGGCCTACAACTTAGAGCAACAAAAGCTGCGTTTAACCAATGGGCTTGCCTTTATTGACGAGCAAGTTCCTGTTGTGAAAAAAAATATCGCTGATGCCACGAGTGCTTTAGAACAGTTTCGCCAGACTCATAATATTTTTGATGCTTCTCAACGGGTAGCAGAGGTTACAACAGCGTTGAATGCGATCGAGCAACAAAAGCGGGCAAATACAGTTGAGTACGAGCAACTCTTATCGCGGGTAAATTCTTTACAGCAAGAGTTGGGTCTTTCTCCTCAAGATGCTCGCACTTCTACGCGCCTGAGCCAGTCACCTCGTTTTACAACGATATTGGCGGAATTGCAGAAAACTGAGATTGCTTTAGTTCAGGAACAGCAACGTTTTACCAGTGCTAGCCCTCTGATCCAAACACTTCAAGATCGGTTTCAGAGCCAGTTGCAGTTGCTAGGAGACGAAAAGCAAAGAATTTCTGGCAATCGATCGCTCGAGCGAGATCGGTGGAATGCTGACCAGTTGAATGGTATCGATCTGACTGAAGCTACCCAATTGGTTGAAGCACAATCTGGTTTGACGATAATCGCTGCTAGGCAGCAAGCACTAGCGGAGCAAGAACAGCAGCTAAAAGCTGAAATTAAACGGCTCCCCCGCCTACTCACAGAATATGATGCCTTAAAACCAAAACTACTGATCGAACAAGATACGCTCCAAACCCTTTTAAAAGCAAGGCAGCAACTTAGCTTAGAAATTGCTAGAGGCGGGTTTGATTGGCAAGTGGTCGAAGAACCCCGTTTGGGAGCAGAACTAGCACCCAACCAGAAACGCAATTTAATTTTAGGTGTAATTGTGGGGCTGTTTTTAGGAGCCGCGATCGCTTTTGTCAGAGATCTGCAAGACGATACAGTTCATACCTCATCTGACCTAGAAAAGCAAATGGAACTGCCACTCTTGGGTATGACACCTAAGTTTTGGCAATCCGAAACAGAACCCACAACCTTTGTGTCGCAATTTTTGAAGGGCAAGGCATTTTCACCTTTGACGATTGATGTCGTGCAGTGGCAGCCTTTTCGAGAGTCGCTGGATTTAATTTACAAGAATATTCAACTACTTAGTTTTGAGTCCCCATTGCGATCGCTCGTGATCAGTTCATCCTTGCCAGACGAGGGTAAATCAACGATTGCACTAGGCTTGGCAACGAGTGCCGCAAGGTTACACCAGAGGGTGCTCTTGGTTGATGCCGATCTGCGATCGCCTAGCTTGCATAAATTTCTCAAGTTACCCAACGATCGTGGACTATCCACACTTCTTACCAGCAACGGTACAGTTCTAAGCACAGATATCATTCAGTCCTCAAACTCCAATATTGATATTCTTACCTCTGGTCCAATACCCACAGACTCGGTAAATCTTTTAAGCTCCGAGTGGATGCGGAAATTGGTGTCTGTATTCGAGCAAACCTACGATCTCGTGATTGTAGATTCACCACCAATTTTGGGGACTGTCGATGCAATTCAAATCGCTTCTTTTTGTAGTGGGGTCTTGTTGGTAGGACGAATCGATCGCGTTACCCGCTCTGAATTTGCGCAGGCTACAGAAGTGATGAAACGATTTAATCCGATCGGGGTTATTGCCAATGGCGTGAATAATCGCCCCAAAACCTATATCGCGAAAGATGACGACAACGAAGATGAAAACTAGCTTTTAAATCAAAATTATGTAATCTGAGCTTAGGCTAAGAAATTATTCTCAAGAAGTCTAACGCAATCATGCTGGATATAACTTTAAAGTTATACCCAGTCCATTTGAACGGGCAACAGATCGAGATTTGAGTTCCTCGTAGATCGAAATCGCCCAACCAATTATGCGTTGAATTATTGGTTTGAAATGGTATACAACCCTATAAATAAGTGAGGCGGGGAAGTCTATTCAAACCTAACATTCATTAGATTTTTAGACTTAGCTTGTGAAATTTCTGTAGAGATTTTGATAAATAAATCCGAAAAATATAACTTTTATATAACCTCCATATAACTTTAATAATGACTTCTATATGACTTCTATATAACTTTACGATGACTTCTGCATAACTTCAGGCAGTTGTAAAAGCTGGTTAGAGATGAGTAAATGATATCCATAAAGTTACTTCCTACTTTTCTGGTGCTCTTTCTAAGAGCTTAAAAAAAGATAGGAGTTGGTCAGGTTGTTTGTGAAGAGAGATACCCAGTTAATTCATAGCCCCATTTCGTGAATTGCTTAAGTATCTGACTTCAAAAGCAGACATATCTGGTTTCCAGGGTTCCTGTGATTCTCCTACATTCATTGGGAACTCTGAATTAATATTTGCCGTCTCTATGCCAATATTGTCTGAAATTCTTGTCAATGTTGTCTGAAATTCTTGTCAATGTTGTCTGAAATTTGTTGGATGTACGTCAGCTAGATTATCTAAGCCAGTAAAAGATGGAAGCCATGAACAGCCCAACCGGACTAAAACTACTAAAGCCACCCTATCCTCTGCGTAAATTACGCCCCCTCCACCCTCTCTCTTTTACTTGGAGACAAAAGAAATTGCTTGTCGGTTTGTCAAAATCAGATTGGCAATTCTCGCAAAATTTGAGTAATCCTGAAGGACGTCTGCAAGACTGCTTAATTAACTCCCCTGTAAAGCTAGTGCTTGTCGATACGAATATTGGCGAACCACGGATTAATCACCTTGCCGATATGTGTTTGCTTGCAGAGAAGCCTTTATTTCTGAGGTTGTCCTCTATAGCTGAATTACCTCAAAAGCGCAATCCTACAGACTGGCTGATCAAGCGTGGGCTAGATCTAATTGCCGCCTCCCTACTATTGGTGATTTTTAGCCCTCTGATGTTGATGCTTGCCCTCATGATTAAAAATGAATCATCGGGTCCCATCTTCTTTTATCAGTGGCGGGTTGGGCAACGTGGGAAATTATTCAGAATCATCAAGTTTCGCTCAATGGTAGTCGGTGCAGAAAAGCGACACCAGATAGTTATGTTTGGACAACAAGGATTGCACAAATGCGAGAATGACCCAAGGGTAACTCGACTTGGTGGTTGGATGCGTAAGTACAGTTTAGACGAGCTACCCCAGCTATTTAATGTTCTCCGTGGAGAAATGAGTTTGGTCGGTCCTCGTCCATGGGCACTGTATGATGCCTTACGCATTAGTAAAACTGGCGATCGCCGCCTCAACTCCCTCCCTGGTATTACGGGTGCATGGCAAGTGAAGTCCAGATCGACCATGTTAGACATGGATGTCGTAAATGAATGCGATCTTGATTACTTACGTAAATGGTCTTTATGGACAGATCTCAAGATCCTTTGCATGACATTGCCTAAAGTGTTATCTGGGTTTGGGGCTTTCTAAAAATTGTCGATCGTCCGCTATTTATTTTTGTTGGCTGTTCAGAGAGCATTTTAATCAATGCTCTCTTTCCTCTTACTAATTTATCGCTTGGTTAGGATAAAGTCGCATATCCAACTGGGTATAGCGTTGCTTGTCTTTGACTTGCCTGATGGCTAGGCCGATCGCTTTTTGAGAACCAACTAGAATGGCTAACTTTTTAGCTCTTGTAATGCCTGTATAGATCAAATTACGCGATAGCATCAGGTAATGCTGCATAAATATAGGCAAAATTACCACAGGATATTCACTGCCTTGGCTTTTGTGAATTGTGGTAGCGAAGGCTAGACCAATCTCATTTAAGTCGGCATAGTCGTAGATTGCGATGCGATCGCCAAACTGTACTGCCACAGCCTGTTCTTCTCGGTCAATATCTGAGATAACGCCGAGATCGCCATTAAAGACTTCGCGGTTATAGTCATTCACCTGTTGCAAAACGCGATCGCCGACCCGAAAGGTTGTCGAGCCTCTGATCAGTTCTTGTTTTTCTGCCTGAGCGGGATTCAACAATTCCTGTAGTACCTTATTTAAGTTACGCGTTCCGATCTCCCCCCTCGTCATCGGACAGAGAATTTGTACATCTCGGGCGGGTTCAAATCCTAAGGCAGGCACTAGGTAAGTCAGTAAATCGCGAATGGCTTGGACGCCATGTTCTGGTTCGCTGGCATTGAGCCACAAACAATCCGATTGGGGGCGATCGCTGACAGGTTCAATTTGAGGATACTTGCCTTGGTTAATCGTATGGGCGTGACTGACAATTTTGCTAGACTGCGCCTGCCGAAACACTTCTGTTAATTTCACCACAGGTACGCGTTCCGATTGAATTAAATCTTGCAAAACATTGCCCGCTCCCACGCTGGGTAATTGATCGGCATCGCCGACAAATAGAACCTGTGCGTCGGGTGGTATTGCCTTCATGAGGGAATTCGCTAGAAAAATATCCAACATGGAAGCCTCATCAATCACGATCGCATCGGCATCAATCGGACGATCTTGGTCGCGTTTAAAGCCCATCGAACTTGGGTCGAATTCCAATAAACGATGAATGGTTTTTGCTTCCTGCCCTGTCACCTCAGCCAGTCGTTGGGCGGCTCGTCCTGTGGGAGATGCCAAAGCGATCGATTTTCCCATCGCTTTCCAGAGTGCGACAATTGTGCGGACGGTAAAGGTCTTCCCACAACCCGGATTGCCCGTGAGAATGGTAAACCGTTGACTGGCTGCCATCTCTACAGCTTGACGTTGTTTGCTGGAGAGTGCGACATGATATTTTTGCGTGAACCGATCGATCCAGTTCTGTACCCGCAATCCATCTACAATTACCTCTCGTTCGAGTAACTGATTGATGCGCTTGGCAAGTCCCTCTTCAGTACGAAAGAACGTCGGTTTATAGCAAATCAGTTGTTCCTCTGCTACTTCCTTACCGCTTTTAAGATCGGCTTTTACGATGATTTCTAATTCCTCGACCATTTTGGGAATCAGTGCCGCGATCGCTTCAGCATCTGGCTCGTGAGCTTCTAAACTCAACTGCTTTACAGAGCGCTCCACCAGTTCCTGTTGTGGCAAATAGCAATGCCCTTCTTCGGCAGCTTCACCTAAAACATGGAGCATTCCACTGCGATAGCGAAACTCTGAGGAGGGCGCAACTCCCAAATTTCGCGCGATCGCATCGGCAGTAATAAAACCAATTCCGTAAATATCCGTGGCAAGCCTGTAGGGATTATCCGTAACCGTAGCGATCGAGTCCTTGCCATATTGCTTAAAAATCTTGACCGCATAAACCGTGGAAACCCCATGTCCCTGCAAAAACACCATTACATCTTTAATCGATTTTTGCTCTTGCCAAGCCTGTTGGATGGCGACAATCCGTTTTTGAGCGATACCAGGTACTTCGTTTAAGCGATCGATTTGGTTCTCGATAATGTCTAGGGTTTCCAAGCCAAAGTGCGCCACAATCCGTTTGGCGGTAACGACACCCACACCCTTAATCAGTCCGCTGCCGAGATATTTCTCTAGCCCAGTCAGGGTTGCCGGCTTGGTTTCTTGATATTGCGTGACTTGAAACTGATCGCCATATTTGGGATGCGATCGCCAAAATCCTTCCAGTTTTAATGTCTGTCCCGCCTGAATATCAGGAAAACTCCCAACAATAGTAACGAGTTCCATTTCCTGCGGTGCTTTCAGCCTTGCCACCGTATAACCCGTATCCGCCGAATGAAACGTCAGGCGCTCGACTACGCCTTGCAGTTGTTCGTGCTTTTGAGATGAATAGGAAGTATCTTCCATAGTTCATCGATCGAATAAGAGCTTCACGCAGCACCTACAAAAGCGATATTGAATTTCATGCAGAATGTGTTGCACAAAGCCCAGCCTATCATTCTGAACGATTTATCAATTATACCGTTTGAGCTTCTAAGGATAGAAAGTTAGTTGAGGCAGACCGAGGGTTTCTTCCCAGCCCATCATAATGTTTAGGCATTGCAGGGCTTGAGATGCCTGCCCTTTCATCAGGTTATCGATCGCGGAAACGACAATCACGCGACCTGTGCGCTGGTCGACCTCCACACCGAGATAGCAGAGATTGGTTCCACAAGCCCATTTAGTCTGGGGATAAACATTTTTAGGAAGCACTTTCACCCATTGAGAATTGCGATAAAAAGACTTATAGATCGTGAGCACATCGTCTTTGGTAAGACCGGGATCGCGCATCTTGGCATAGACCGTTGATAAAATGCCACGCACCATCGGAATTAGATGCGGGGTAAACTGCACCATCACCTCTTGCCCCGCAATATCGCTGCAAACTTGTTCGATTTCTGGGGTATGACGGTGACTGGCAATGCCATAGGCTCCCAGAGAGTTGCTGGCTTCGGCTAATAGTAAATTGGTTTTGGGCTGGCGACCACCGCCCGATGTGCCTGACTTGGCATCAATAATAATCGTGCTGTGATCGATCAGACCTTGTTTCAACAGGGGTAGCAATGCCAATAAACTTGCCGTCGGATAACAACCCGCACAACCAACTAGATTGGCAGTGGCAATGCGATCGCGATAGAGTTCGGGCAAGCCATACACGGCACTTTGGTTGACTTCGCGATCGGTACGAGGTTCGCCTTCTTTGTACCAAGCATCATAAACTTGCAGATCTTTGAACCGATAGTCAGCAGAGAGATCGAGAACCTTACAGCCCTTTGCCAATAGCTTCGGTGCGATCTTGGCAGCGAGACCATTCGGTAAAGAGAGAAACACAACTTTGGCTCTGGCAGCAACTTCCTCAGGTTCGCAACTTTCGATGGGTAAGTTAACACAATGGGCTAGGTGAGGATACAGATCGGAAAAATTCTGTCCAACACTGCCGCTACCACCCATATAGGTAATTTCTACAAGTGGGTGTTCGAGTAGCAGTCTGACTAACTGAATGCCACCATAGCCAGATGCACCGATGATTCCCACTGGTATGCGCTTATCTTCACCCATAATTTTTCTGTCCCAGTGTTTCTAAATTTCGTCTTGAGTTTAGTTTTAAAACCCGAAATGATTCTGTATTTACTGCTATCAAAGCTGAGCTAAAGATGCGAGCGATCGGATTAAATGTAAGATACACCCGATAGTGAAGTATTGGGCAAGTTTGGAGTTATTAATTGGTTATTTATCCTAGTTTTTAAAATTTCATCATGGCTGCTCGTTGCGTTGCGATCGCAACAAGCGATCTGACAATGCAAGTGATTTGAACGAACAAATCATGAATATTTGGCGACGATCTTGCTTGCAGCGATCGATTGTGACTTGCGGTTCCCGAACTTCAACGTTGGTAAGGAAACCAACTCTATCCTCATACAAGTGAATGGAGTGAAGAGTTTTAAAGAATGCTAAGAGAAATTATCCCCTTTGATTTAATAGTGCCAAGGGGAGAATCGATCGAGGGGAGAGAATTAGTTAATTTCTAAGAAGCTGGTCTAAACGATATCATCGTCGTCAGCAACAGCATCATCATCGTCGTCATCGTCTTCTTCATCATCTAGATAACTGGCATCATCACCCAGCATTAATTCATTGAGTTCTTCCGTGTCATCCCCATATACGCTGGGGACAGCCTCGCGTGCAATCAACCGACCTGTAGATTCTAGCCAGTTGAGAATCGATACCTGTTGTTTAGAGGTAACGACTGAGGCGGGTTTATTTCTGGGCTCTTCACGCAGAGAAGGGTTATACATATCGGGCTGGGTAAGTTGCAGAGACAATTATTTCACAACCTCCAAAGTAGCACAATTCTCATAAACCCATCCACTAGGGATTTTTTCACAACCTACAATGAAGCTATGAAGCTACAAAACTTGTTACTCACGCTTGGACTGATTGCTCTCCCCATCGTCATTTTCGGCGTTCTATATCCACTGGCTCAAAAAGCTATGGCTACTCCTCTACCCGTTGGTTTTCCTGCGCCTACACCAGACGATCGCATTGAAGTCAAACAATATCCTGCCTATCGTTCGGGTACCTATGTTTACGAGGGTAAGCTCGAAGATGCCACAGGGAATGCTTTTAACCCTCTTTACAACCATATTCGTAGTAACAATATCGCTATGACCTCTCCTGTCGAGGCGCGGTATCCCACCGAAACCCTCGATCGCAAGCTAGATCGAGGCATTGCCCAGGTGTCTTTTCTCTACCGCAGCACTGATATTGTGCCCCAGCAGATTACCAAAGACATCAAGGTTGAAGACCATCCGCCCATGCTGGTGGTCAGTATTGGTATTCAAGGAGCCTATAGCTATAGCAGCTATCAAGACAACCTAGCGAAATTGCAGCAATGGTTAACCGAGCATCCAGAATATGAAGCGATCGGTGAGCCGCGCCGTTGCTTTTTATGACTCACCGTTTACACCCGCCCCCCTTAAGCGCAGTGAGGTACAGATCCCAATTCGGGTAATTTAACGAGCGGCGTTAAACCAGTCGCAAAAATTTCTTTTTGCCGACCTGTAATACCTTACCTGTCAGTTCATCTGCTGCGGCAAAGGTTAAATTCTGGACTTTCTCGCCATCGATCCGCACCGCACCATTGTCGATCTGACTTTGGGCTTCGTTGTTGCTCTTGCATAACCCACTTGCCTTAAGTAGGTAGTAAAGCGGTGTCGGAAAAGCGATCTCTGAAAGCGCATACTCAGGAATTTGTCCTAAATCAGAAGTAACTCCCGATAGCACAATTTTTTCAGCATCTTGTTGGGCTTGGAGGGCAGCGTCCTCACCGTGATATTGCCCCACGATCGCTCTGGCTAGTTGTTTTTGCTTTTCTCTGGGATTTTCGGGTAACGTAGTAATGTCAATATCCGTGAGTAGCTCAAAGTACTGATTGACTAGGGCATCTGGCACTTTTTCTAATTTGGAATACATCGACAGGGGATCTTCGGTCAAGCCGACATAATTATCGAGCGACTTAGACATTTTTTGCACGCCATCTAAGCCCACAAGCAACGGCAATAACAAACCAAACTGTCCCTTGCCAGAAGGCGCTCGATCGAGATGAAGTTGCAGATCGCGCCCAACCAAAATATTAAATTTTTGATCTGTGCCCCCTAGCTCTACATCCGATTGAATGGCTACAGAGTCGTAGCCCTGTAAGAGTGGATAGAGAAATTCATGCAGGTAGATCGGCGTACCTTTCTCATATCTGCCCGAAAATCCCTCTTTGGCTAACATTTGACCGACGGTCATGCTTGCCATTAAGCCAATAATTTCTTGGAGGTCTAACTTGCCTAGCCATTCACTGTTGTGACGCAACTCTAAGCGATCGCTGCGAAAGTCCAAAATCTTACGGGCTTGATCGAGGTAAGTTTCGGCATTGTGCAGCACTTCCGCCGCTGTCAGGCGAGGACGTGCCTCAGATTTGCCTGTGGGATCGCCAATCTGTGCAGTAAAATCACCTATGATTAATACTGCTACATGACCTGCATCCTGAAACTGGCGCAACTTGCGGAGGGCTACCGTATGTCCGAGATGTAAGTCTGGGCGAGTGGGATCGATGCCTAACTTGATCCGCAGGGGTCGGTTAGCTTCTGTTATCCTGTTGAGCAAGTTCTCAGAACTGCTGTCTGGAAAAATCTCAACTACGCCACGCGCTAGCAAAAAATTTGTATGAGACTGTGGCAAGTTTGGGGTGGTGTCGGTTAAACTTTCTGGCATTCCTACAACAAATAACAACCGTTGAAAAGGCAAACTACTGTGGCATCTAATAGTTTAAAGCAGTCTGGTTCTTTAGCAGGCAGCATTTTGAGAGGAACGCTCAAAGCTGTTGGCGGCACACTGCTTGCTGTGGTCATGATTGGCGGAGCCGGAGTCGCAGGTGGCTTGGTAGGCTTAGCACTCTCATTTCGCGATCTACCCGATGTTAGAGTTTTAAAAGGGTATGTTCCTGCTGAGACAACTTATATATACGACATCAACGGCGAACTAATCGCCCGCCTGCACGGCGACATTAACCGTGAGGTCGTACCGCTCGATCGCATCTCGCCCCACCTCAAACGCGCTGTACTGGCGATCGAAGATGCTTACTTTTACACCCATAAAGGGGTCGATCCGAGTGGTGTTGCCCGTGCGATCGTGGTTAACTTTAATGCTGGCAGCACCCTAGAAGGTGGCTCTACCCTAACGCAGCAATTGGTGAAAAATTTATTTCTATCCTCAGAAAAAAGCATCAACCGCAAGGTAGCTGAGGCAGTTTTAGCCATGCGCGTCGAGCAGGTTTTCACCAAAGATCAAATTTTAGAAATGTACCTCAACCAAGTGTTTTGGGGACAAAACACGAATGGGGCTGAAACTGCGGCACAAAACTATTTTGGTAAATCCGCCGCCGACTTAACCCTTGGTGAAGCTGCGATGATGGCGGGGGTAATTCAAGCACCCTCGGCATTTAATCCTGTGGATGACTACAAAACGGCAAAACATCGACAGGCACTCGTACTAGATCGGATGCAGGAAATTGGTTGGGCAACCCCCGCCGAAGTCAAAGCCGCGAAAGCCCAACCGATCAAACTGGGCAAAGGCATTTCCTACGAAGCCAGCCGCGTGCCCTATGTAACGCAAGCGGTGACCGTTGAGTTAGAAGAAAAATTTGGCAAGGATGTCGTTCTTAAAGGGGGACTGCGCGTACAGACAACTATTGACTTAAAGCTACAACGCATTGCTGAAGAGGTCGCCGAACAAGCGCATAAAGATCTAAACGATCGCGGTGCTTATGCTGGTCAGTTAGCGCTGGTTGCCGTAGATCCACGTACTGGCTTTGTCAAGGCTCTGGTAGGTGGTGTTGGACCCTTTGATAAAAATCAATACAATCGGGCGGTACTAGCAAGACGACAACTTGGTTCATCCTTTAAGCCTTTTGTCTACTATGCTGCCTTTGCCACAGGCGACTATGCGCCTGACTCAAGCATTGAGGATACGCCAATGAGTATCCCCGATGGCGACGAAAATTATCAGCCCCGTAACTATGACAATAAGTTCTCAGGTGTAATTAGCATTCGTCAGGCAGTGGCAGTATCGCGTAATATCCCCGCGATCAGGCTAGGTTTGCATGTTGGCATGGAAAATGTCGTAGCACTCTGTCGCAAACTGGGCATTACTAGCCCCATGTTACCTGTTGTCTCGCTGCCATTGGGGGCAGCCGATGTCACACCTTTAGAAGTTGCAGGAGCCTATGCCGTATTTGCTAGTGGTGGCTATAAGTCGAAAACCACGATGATCGCCAGAGTTACCGATCGCAACGGCAACGTGATTTGGGATAACACACCCAAGCCCGAGCTCATTCTCGATCCGATCGCTGTGTCAGAACTTACTGAGGTTTTAAGAGGTGTGGTGACGAATGGTACGGGTACGGAAGCACAACTGAGCGATGGTCGTCCCGTCGCAGGTAAAACAGGCACAACCTCCGATTTCCGCGATGCTTGGTTTGTAGGTTACGTACCGCAATTGGCAGTGGCAATCTGGATTGGTAATGACGACTATTCACAGATGGCGCATGGCGTTACGGGCGGTGTCTACGTAGCACCGATCTGGCGACAGTTTATGGAAAAAGCGATGGCTGGGGTTCCCATTGAGCAATTCCCCGTACCGAGTGAAATTCCTGCTGAAAGCAAAACGGATGTGAAAAAAGATCGCAAAAATGACACAAAAACCGACGGAAAAAAGAACTAACAGATAAATTCAATTTGTAATTTTAAACCTAGTAAGTTATGCGATCGCCTTTCACCTCCCAATTCATGCTTATCCTCAAAGTGATGGTTCTCTCGGCGATCGCCAGTGCTATCGTTAAATTTGGGCTACCTCTACTTCCCGCTTTCTCATCGATCGCAGCCCACGATCTGCCAATATCCATGATGAATGGGATTGCGATCGCAGCAATTACGCTTCCCGTTGCTATCTATGCCTTGATTTTGTGGCTGCGTCGCTAAAGGTTCCACCCAAAAGGATTCTCCGCAAAACCCAAGGATAGAAACAGTATGGAATCATTACATCAACTGGGCGACATCCTTCGGGAACAGTATCAAATCGTCGATCTATTGGGACAGGGTGGCATGGGAACCACCTATGCCGCTACGGATATTCTAAGCCAACAAAAAATTGCGATCAAGGTTCTCTCCCTGCGCCAAATCTCTGACTGGAAAGTCATGGAGCTGTTTGAGCGAGAGGCGAAGGTGCTGGCAAATCTCGATCATCCTGCCATTCCTAAATATCTAGACTATTTTCAAATTGATACGGAAAGCGATCGCCGTTTTTACCTAGTACAGCAGTTAATCGAGGGTGACTCGCTAGTAGCACTCGTTCAAAAGGGCTGGCATGCCACCGAAGCAGAAGTCAAGCAAATTGCCGAACAGATTTTAGAAGTTCTCAGCTACTTGCATAGTCTTTTACCTCCAGTAATTCATCGCGATCTTAAGCCGCAAAATATCATTCGTCAGCCCGATGGGCAGGTGTTTCTGGTGGATTTTGGTGCAGTTCAAGATGTCTGGAATACAGCAACTCGCAGTGGAACCTTTGTCGGAACCTACGGGTATATGCCACCCGAGCAGTTTCAAGGACAAACCACCTGTGCCTCCGATCTGTATAGCCTAGGTGCAACCCTTGCTTTCTTGCTGACCCATCGATCGCCTGCGGAGCTACCACAAGTCCGCATGAAGATCGATTTTCGTTCCCAATTGCAATTATCGCCTCAGTTCGCCAATTGGCTCGATCGCCTGTTGGAACCAGTACTCGAAGATCGATTTCAGACTGCCCAAGTAGCGCTTGCTGCCTTGCGTAACGAAGATGATGTAGAATCATCCCAGCGATCGCCACTCAGTTCCATCGCTCCACAAAATCTTCTAGACGCTGCGATCGCGAAACCACGCAAACCCTTACATAGCCGCGTTACCTTAGAGAAAAGCAGCGATCGCTTGACCATTGACATTCCACCCCAACTTAAGAGCGATACGCTTTGGGGAGCAGGTTTTTTTGGTGGCTTCACGTATTTTGCGCTATTTAAATGGATTTTACCCTTGTTCTCCACGAGTGAATGGTGGCTCAAGATCCTGCTGGGTGTCGTAACTTCACCCCTATTTTTGTTGGCGATCGTGGCTCCGATCATGTTGCTTTTCTCCATTTTTGGCAAGGTACATATTGCGATCGATCGGAATACATTTCACATTAAAAAATATTTCCTCGGCATCAAGTTTACGCAATCTCAAGGCTATGTGGCTGACATTACAGCGATTACAAATAAAACCCTAGAGTCCCCTGAAAATGGCAAAGCCACCAATTGTTCGATTTGGGAAGGAACCCAAGAACATCGTCTAGATTCCGAGTTACTCGATCAAAAAGAATTAGACTGGCTAGTTGCCGAAATATCTGAGTTTATTCGGCAAGTTCGCACCTAAGGCAACATAAGTTACCACAAGATTTCTTGTCATGTATGTTTTTCTCAGCTTTGCGATCGCTTCATGTATCTCATACAATAGCGGCTGTTTGGGAACGAAAAATCTCATACCCAACGTCTAAGCATTGCATCAGCTTTTCTTAAAAACAAGAAAAATCTCCCTAGGTGCAAAGCGGCATGTTTTAGAGTCAGAGCATGCCGATTGGACGGAGGGTTGGTCGCAAACAAACTTAATTTGATTTGCCCCAAAACTCTTTTCCCAAATGCAAGTTAGGGTGCTAACTTTAATTGCCTGCGATGTTTACCAAGCCTGATTTGGAGCGATGAACGTAGACTCAAGTCCAAGGAAAATTGACTTATTTACGGCTACTTGTCTCGTAGTAGCCAATACGATCGGTGTAGGAGTGTTTACTAGCTTGGGCTTCCAAGTTACGAGCATTACTTCTGGCTTTGCCTTGCTCGCACTCTGGATTGTGGGTGGCATTTTTGCCCTATGTGGTGCGCTTTGCTATGGCGAGCTCGCCTCGGTTATGCCGCGATCGGGAGGAGAATACCATTATCTATCGAAAATCTATCATCCGATTGTCGGCTTTTTGTCCGGCTGGGTATCGGTAACGGTAGGATTTGCCGCTCCGATCGCTGCAGCAGCGATCGCTTTGGGTAAATATTTCAGCCATGTTGTTCCTGGCATCGATGCAAAGGCAACTGCCCTCATTGCCGTTGTTGCCATTTCTCTAATTCATACGCGGAATATTCGAGTGGGTGCTTATTTTCAGGGGATTTCGACCACCCTCAAGGTAGCGCTGATTTTGGTTCTGATCGCCTGTGGCTTATTAGTTCAACAACCGCAAAACTTGAGTTTTCTGCCTTCTGCGGCATCTTTTTCTGACATTTTTAGCGCACCATTTGCCACTTCATTGGTGTTCGTTACCTATGCCTACTCAGGCTGGAATGCCTCGATCTATATCGCCAATGACATCAAAAAGCCAGAAAAGAACATTCCTGTCTCTTTGCTGCTCGGCACGCTAGTGGTTTTGGTGTTGTACGTGTTCTTAAACTTTATCTTCCTGTTCACCACCCCCATTGGTGAATTGGCTGGGCAATTAGATGTGGGTTATGTCGCTGCCAACCGCATTTTTGGTGCTGCCGGCGGCAATATCATGAGTTTTTTGATTTCTTTTGGGTTGGTCTCAAGTATCAGTTCGATGGTTTGGGCGGGACCAAGGGTGACGCAGGTGATGGGAGAAGATATTCCCCTGTTCAAATTGCTATCCAAACGCAATCAGTATGGAGTGCCCCTTTATGCCATGCTCTTGCAGTTGGCGATCGTCATATTTCTAACGATTAGCTCTTCCTTTGAGGCAGTGATTACCTATCTCGGGTTTACCCTGACGCTCTCCTCCTGCATTACGGTTTTAGGCTTGTTTGTCCATCGCCTCCGATATCCCGATATCCTTCGTCCTTATCGGACTTGGGGCTATCCATTGACACCCTTGATCTTCCTTGCCATCAGTCTGTGGATGTTGGTCTTCATTTTTCGCGATAAACCCGCTGAGTCCCTCGCTGGCTTGGGAACTATTTTGCTAGGGATTCCGATTTATCTATGGGGAGCGCGACAAAAAGCTCCCATGCTCGATTCTACTGAGATCGAGTAATAGTCCACAAATTGTTACTATTCGCAAGAGGTTTATAAGTATGGTAGAGTCCCATGTTTCGCGATTCCTTTCAGGATGCGTCCCGCCGCTGCTGATGGCATTTCTAGGTTTGGTCATGTCTTTGGCAGGTTGCACGGAGTCGCAACGTCAAAACACTGCTGTCACGAATGCACAACCGACTCCGTCAGCTCAATCGAAACCAACTCCTGTAGAGAGCAAAGCTCCTGATAAACCCGATCTGCTTGCCAAGTTCGATCGCGCGGAAGCCGAGCGGCTGACAGATACAGCCAAATTTATTGCAGGAATCAAGTTAGAAGACAAAAGCAAACTGGCGAGATTGACGAAAAGCGGAGCTTGGATAGAGTACAACAAATTTTTTGAGGAGGCTTGGAGTAAGTTAGAAAGCCAACAGCTTTCCCCAATCAAGAAATGGTCGAGTACGGAACTCAAATCTCTCAGCCAGACCAGTAAACCGATCTTTTATCCATTTGCTGGGCCTGATTTCCTCTATGCCTATACCTTTTTTCCCAATGCCAATAACTATATGCTGATTGGCTTAGAGCCAGTGGGGAAACTGCCAGATCTGGCAGCACTCTCTGACGATGAGATTTCTCAGAAATTACGAGAGATGAACGGTGCAATGTTCTCGCTCCTCCAGTTCAGTTTTTTTCAGACTAAATCGATGCAGGTTGACCTCGCAGACAAGGGCACGCTACCGATTTTATTTGTGTTTTTGGCAAGAACCAACAATCAGATCTTAGCCATGGAATATGTTGGCATGGATAAGAATGGTGGTCTCAAGACCTTCCCCGATGGAAACATCGACGAAGCTTATCTTAAAGGGGCAAAGATTACTTTCGTGCAGGCTGGAAAGTCCGAACCACAATTTCTATACTACTTTGCGATCGACCTCTCTGACGAGGGCTTTGAAGCTACACCCGCACTGAAAAATTTTGTGGAAAAGAACCTCAAAGAGTCGATTACCTATACCAAAGCGGCGTCTTATCTGATGCATTATGAGAACTTCTCTCAGATTCGAGATCTCGTTTTGGCAAAGAGTAGCGCGATTTTACAGGATGACTCGGGTATGCCTGTCCGATTTTTTGAGCCCAAACAGTGGAATTTGCAGTTTTATGGCACTTACACAGGGCCGATCGCATTATTTGCCAAGGAATATCAAGATGACCTGCGCCAGATCTATGAAACAGGCTCAAACGTGAAGGCGCTCAATTTTGGCATTGGCTATAAGTATGGGCTCAACGAGTCAAATTTGATGCTAGCCACCAAAAAGAATTAGGATTAGATTAAAGAATGACGATCGCTAGTTAAAGAAGGGGTACTTGAGATGAGCGTAAAGCGGATGCTTTGGTTGATCCTCCTTGCCATTTTGACCGCGATCGCGGTTAGTCGGTTTACCGATATCAAAGGAGCTACTTTGTCTCCCCTGTTGGCGCAAACATCTTCCTCATTGCGCCTAGAAAACATGACGCCTTCAGCACAGGCATTGCTGACAGCAATGCCCAAATCAGAGACCAAACCAGAGACCAAATTGGCATCAAAATTAGAACCCAGATTCGATCGCGTTGGTAACTATGCCACCACGATCCCTGCCAATGGCGATCTCGCCGATGTCTACTATCCGATTGCAACACCCAGCCAGCCTACTCAGGCGATCGCAGCCAATCCTAAGCCGACCTTTCCCATTGCCCTGTTGTTGCAAGGCTTTAATGTCGAAAAGTCGGTTTACTCCAAGTTTGCGACCCAGATCGCCAGACATGGTTTTGTCGTCGTGCTGCCCAACCACTATACGAGCGTGCGCGGTCAACGAGAACTATTCGCACAGGTAGGAGAAGTGCCCGATGTTCTAGCCTATGCTCGCGCAGAGAACCAGAATCCCAAATCGCCGCTAGCGGGTGCGATCGACGTTACGAAACTCGTCTTAATCGGACATTCCCATGGTGGGTTTATTGGTATGGATGCAATTCGTAATGTCTGCGATCCGCCTTGGTGTGTGGGAACCTATACCCGTCCACCAGAACTACTGGCAGGCGTCTTTTATGGCTCAGATTTGTGGTACGACGGCAATTTTATATCGATTAAAAACGATCGCATTCCCATTGCGTTTATTGTCGGGAGTAAAGACAGTTTGATTGCCGACAGCGCCGTAAAGAGCACCTACGATATTGTGCAGACACCTCCCAAAGCTTTTGTCCGCGTTTTGGGTGCTAATCACTACGGCATTGCCGATCGGGACAATCCCTCTGGTTCGCCAAAGGAGAAAGCCCGCCCTGCGATCGCCCAAGAAGCTGCGATCGATACAATTTCACGGTGGACAGCGGCATTTTTGCGAGCCTATGCCACCAACGATGGGGTGGCTATGGACTATTTAAAAAGTGGTGCGCGCAGCGATCGCGGTGTCAATGTGCTCTGGCAGGGCTGAGCGATCCCTATTTCCTGAATTTCCACCAGATTAAAGTTTGAGTTTTACGCACAGCGATCGCTTTTCCCAACCATAGTAAGCTGTAAGAATTCTGAAAAAACGGTCACCAAGAGCTTTTCATTGTTTAGGTTAAGGTAAAGTTAATCTTGAGGCAACAAACCTCTTTGCTTAGGAATTTGACTGAGGTATGAAACTAAGTCGCAGGTTACTTGCCCTGATTGGAATTTCTTGTGCGGTAGGTATTTCCGTGCTCTCAGCTGTTTCGCTATCAGCAGGCGATCGGAGTATGCCCCTATCTTCGACATTCAAAAAAGATCCAAAAAAAATTACCAAACGCACGGGACTCTGTCGAGATGAGGTCTTAACATGCCTTTCGCAAGTAGCTTTGCGTTGGACGCGATCGACACAATATGTCCTTGTGACGGAACAGCAACAGCCCATGCTGGCGCTATCTAAAATTGACGATCTAGCTGCCAACAATCGCAAGCACATCACTGCGGATGCCTATGCCTTAGAAGTTAAGCATTCGGAGTTTTTAGCCCAAATTGCTACAGACAGTGGATTGTCCCCCAGTGCCATGATTACGGTCTGTCAGTTGGGCGGCGAGTGTCGCCATTTGAGAGGCAACCAGCGTTTAGACAATCCCGCTAGTTTGATTAAGGTTCCGATCGCTTTGTTGCTGTTGCATAAATCGGATGCGGAGAATCTCAGCCTCAATACCAAAACCTTGGTTTCGCCCGATAACTTTACCGAAGACAAGAGCGACATTGGGGTTGGCGAGGAACTGCCACTCAAGACGCTCCTGTTTGAAATGATTACCCATAGCAGTAACATTGCCACCAATCAGTTGATCGATTACCTCGGCTGGGATTACATGAATCGAACGCTGCACGATCTCGGTTACCAATCGACAGAAGTTAATTTTAAAGTTGTGGGCGAAGAAACCATGCCTGCCGACCCAGGGAATGACTCGAATCGGCTGACGAGCGATGAGCTTACCCAGATCATGCTGGATACCTACAGTTTCAAGTATGCGAGCGCGCATCTCTTGGTGGAGGCACTGCGGTTACAGGCCGATCTCGATCTTGGTTTTGCAGCGCTGCAAAACACCCCCGCAGAGTGGTTGGGTGAAAAAACAGGACAAACTTCGGATGTGCTAGGAACGACGTTAGCCATGCGCATCGCGGATAAGATTTATATCGTGACTGCGATCGATGACAATACTGGAGGTGAAGAGGGTTTGCGAGATTGCATTCATCGCATTGCCAACTATATTAGCGATCGCGAAAATTTTTAGTACCGTTTACGCGATAGGGCGTTCTATAACGTTCCCGTTCACCCGCCGCTAGTAACCTTTCGGACTTACAGACAATCTTGACGTTCGGTGTGCAATGGAATTATTAGACTGTACCTCACCGATCTCCTCCAACCAGCATTCCCATCTTCATTTCTATCTAACCTGTTTAGGGCGGACTTCAAATTCAGAACGCGCCCGAAAGAAACAAACCTCAAACTCCAAGAAGAAATTAGCCTGCCCCAAGATCAAAGGCACATCGGCTGCTTGTGTCCAGGCAAATGCTAGGTTAACCGTTGGGAATGAGCTAATTTGAGCATCAACAACGACTGCGCGAGCTTCAAATCGAGCTAAGTTCCCTGCCAATACAACCGAGAGCGTCTCATCTTCCCAGATTAAACCCAGTTGTAGCCCCAACTCGTATGGCAAAACATTAACGCTTGCGCCTGTATCTAATAAGCCTTCGGCGTTCAGGGACTGACCATTAAGCCTGAGCGTTAAAGGCAGATACGGCATTCGATCGACTAGACCGAGACTGCTATCAATAATTTTGTAGGAGAACCTCTGAGCGTCAACCATTCTATCCTTGTTTTTTGGTAGCTAGAAGATTCATTAAAACATTGGCAGCCTCAGAGCAATTGTAGGGCGACCAAACAGGATACTCTTGGTTTGCAACAAAGAAGTTTACATTTTCTTCTTTGACAAGTTCTGTTGCAAGAAACTGCATCAGCCTAAGCTTGTCAATTTTTGGAAGCCCCTGAATTTGTGACATAAGTTCAGCCAATGGCATTTCAAGTTCTCCTCGTCTGAGGTTGCTGAAAAGGTTAGTAGTACTAGCTTGTCTCATACGAGCGATCGCTAGCGTTCATTAATTCTACCAATTAGCTCGATCGGTTGGTTCAGGAACTTCTATCTCTGTGTCAGCAATCTTTCTCTGAACAATCGAGGTGGCGATCGCTGATGTACTTACCAACACTCCAATATAGTTCGATCGGTTCTTGGTTTGCGGTAGCGATGACCTTTTGCTGAGCAGTTTCGATCGGAGTGAGAATTTCCGCAAATTGAGGCTGCAAAGAGGCTGCCATTAAGTGGTTTTACTGAAAATTTTAATAGTATCCTAAAGGGCATTTCAAATTGAAGCAAAAATAAGGCGCGTTACATTTCATTAACGTACCCTACAAGATCGGCTCGACTATACTCGCGATCGCGAAAATTTTTAGCATCGTTTACGCGACAGGGATCTCTATAACGCCCGAGTTCAGCGGCATTTGAGGCGACGTCCGTTTTTGCGATAGCAAAAATGGGTGGCGGGTCAAATATCCGCTGCAACGATTTGTTGGGCATTAATCCTCTCCCAAACCAAACGCTTTCATCTATGGTACTGCTCGTACAGTTCGTGCGGCCAGTAGCGCACTGGATCTACGCCGTCCGCCTCGATTAAATCTATCTTGACGCGCTCATACTCGTAGCAGTTAAGTTCGAAATTATTTCCCCAAGGGTCGGCGAAGTTATAGGCCCAGCACATGTCCAAGTCAACGACATCATTGATATGAAGTGGCTGACCTGATGGGCTGTCAATGCCATTCGGGAGTGATCGGGCGAAAGCTGTGAAATTTTCTACATCAAGGCTGAATGCGACCCCTGTTATTTGCGGGGCCATAGGGTGTCCATCACTTGCCTCAAACAGCGCGAGCATAGTCTTTCCGCCATCTGCGGAGATTTGAAGTGGGCCGCCGTCGAAGCCCTTCGCCCAGAACTCGTACTTTTTGACGGTTTCAAAGCCCAAGTAGTCGGCGTACCACTGCGCCGCCACTTCTCGATCGGGCACGCGAATATGAACGTGATCGAGATGCCCCATTCGAAATTTTGCTTGGCTCATGACGTCCTCGTGTTTTGAAGCCGATCCATTTTGGCTGGCAGACTCAGCTAAATACATCGGCTGAGGCCGAGCATTGCACTTGATGCCCAACGGTTGAATTGAGCGGCAAGCGATCTTTTCCCAACTCAACACCAAAATATCACAAGTTTGTCCGCTCCAATGATGTTATGGGGAGACGAAAACAATCAAGCCGAGGAGACGACCATGCAACGAGTGATAGATTCATGTCCACTAATATATCGCATCGCTCCTTACATCAGACAAAGTATACCCTACAGAAAAGATT
>NZ_CBDDRA010000008.1:0-209355 GCF_965232925.1 Tumidithrix helvetica PCC 7403 | reverse complement strand
GATTTGTTGAAGATCCCGACGTTCGGTTTCATTTAACTTTAAGGGTGTAGGGGCTGATCTGGGCATAGCTCTTCTCTTTCATTTAGCTCACCTTCTATAGGGTAGCCCTATTTCCGCCCTGTTGTACTAGGTAAGGCGGGAATAACGATCGCTTGTGGTTCGGTGGTTTCGCGCACAGGTGCAGGACCAAATTTTTGCCATAGTCCCACACCCACTAGGGCAATTACCATTCCCAGAATGAGTGGATATGCTTGCTTGGTATTAATAAACTGCATCGTCAAAGAACCGAAGAGAGCTACTACTATTGTGATCTAAACCCGACGGTTTTACGTCATTTTTATATTCAGGTTTATTTTCTGTTTTGAGTTTGATGCGATTCAAAGTAATCCCAGAAAGATAGGGATGGTGCATTGAACTGAAACTCTTTGTAAATACCTAAAAATAAATATCTAAAACATAATTGCCCAAATGATTTCCCTTGTCTTCATTAAGGATGGGTTAAGGATTTTTCTTGCGACCTTGCTCGTCGTAATAATCGGGTTTGACCACTTGTCGCGATCGCGCGATCGCCAACGAATTGGCCTCAATATTTCCTGTAACGATCGATCCCGCTGCCACATTTACATTCTCACCTAAGGTAATAGGCGCGACAAGCACAGAGTTAGAGCCTGTTTTACTACGATCCCCAATCGTGGTTTGATGTTTCTGAAATCCATCATAGTTGGCAGTGACCGTGCCTGCCCCGATGTTAACCCGATTGCCGATCTTGGCATCCCCTAAATAGCTGAGATGGGCGGCATTGGTGCGATCGCCGAGGTGTGCTTTTTTAAGTTCGACAAAATTGCCAATCCGACAGCGATCGCCCACATGAGATTCTCCACGAATATGGGCATAGGGCCCGACTCGACAGTCTGCCCCAATTTGGCTATCCTCAACCACAGAAAACACGACCCGACAATTCTCCCCGATCTCACTATTGGTGATTAGACTACTCGGCCCTATCTGTGCGCCCGAGGCTATACGGGTGTTCCCGCGCAGGTGGGTGTGGGGTTCCAGTACCACATTGGGGGCAAGTTCGACCGTGTCTTCAATCGTGATCGTTTCAGGCAAAATCATGGTCACGCCCTCGCGCATCCATTTCTCTCTGGTACGCGTTTGTAACACTTGATAGGCATGGGCTAACTGGAGGCGATCGTTAATGCCAAAACTTTCTTCATAATCATCGATATCTACCGCCATCACAGGCTGCATAAAGTCAAATACCTGCGTTAGATAATATTCTTTTTGATCGTTGTCTGTGGTTAGCTTAGGCAGTGCTTGGGCGAGATCGCTCCAACGAAAGCAATACACGCCTGTACTTACTCGTCGGTTTTGCCGTTGCGCTGTATTGCAGTCTCGATGCTCGATAATGCTTTCAATTTGCATGGCTTGATTGCAGAATACGCGACCATAGCCTGTGGGATCGGACAACATCGCGGTTAAAACTGTTGCGGCTGCACCCTGTTTTTGATGAAAGGTAATTAGGTTTTGGACTGTCTCAGGGCGCAGTAAAGGCGTATCCCCTGTCAAAACGACTAAATCTCCTGAAAAATCGGCAAGGGGTTCGAGCAATTGTTGGATGGCATGACCTGTGCCCAGTTGCTGCGCTTGTTCGACAAACTCAATATCTGTGCGATCGCTGAGGGTTTGACGCACCAGATCGCTACCGTAACCGACAATTACCAGCTTGCGATCGACATAAAGATCGGCAGGACGAGCAGACAAGGCATCAGGAATGTCAAGCACCCTTTCGAGCAGCGATCTCCCGCCGAGTTGTTGCAAGACCTTAGGCAGTGTGGATTTCATCCGCGTTCCCTTACCTGCCGCCAAAACTGCTACTGCTAACATTCGCCTACCTATTCCGTCTATCTCCTGTGCGTTCAACATTCTACCGCAGAGTTTCTCCAGAAACAGACTGGACTAACACACTTGTCCTCTAGATGCCCCAAATATTCGCGATACAAGAATTTTGGGAAGAGCCTGTCACCGAGCACGATCGATCGCTTGCTGCAAATTTTCCTCAGAGAAAGTCGTCACCAAACTGATAGGAATCGTAGCGTTGCTAATCGTTTTGACATAGGCGGAACTTAAATAAGGACGAAATTCCACTTGGCTTGTAAGATATGTCTTAAAGAAAGCCAAACTTAACGATTTGAGATAGGGTTGGGCTAGGTTTGGGTCTGCTCCGATTAAAGCTTGCGGGACGGTGAGCACACCTCCTTCTCCACTGGCTAAAAACGAGAAGTGCGTACCTCCTTTAACCATCACTAAATATTTAATCGGTGCAGTTAACCAAGTAAACGGAAACACTTGTTCGGGAATCACAGGTGTCAGTATATCGTCCCCACTAGCAACAATCATGATCGGAATTTGAATCTGGCTCATCCCCTGTTTGCCAAACATCGTACTTGTGACGGGGTTCACTGCAAGCACTGCCTTAATACGGCGATCTCGTAGGTTGTAATTGGCTGGTGGCAGGTTGGCAGCCCGACATTGCAAAATTTGGGAAACATTGAAAGAGAGCACATTCGGTTCGGGCTGACTGCAAACTGCCTGAAGTTGCTCGAAGTTAAACTCAGCTCCACTCAAGGCTAAGACCGTGTAACCTCCCAATGACTGTCCGATTACACCAACCTGTTGAGAATCGATCCGCAGAGTTGGATCGATTTTGGATTGACGTTCCAATTCATCTAGCAAATACTTGATATCCAACGGGCGATAGATAATGTCTTTGGGATTGGGGGCGGCATGGAAGCCTGCTAAGAATGCCTTAAAATCTTTGCTACCCGTCCCAGGGTGTTCTAATACGGCTACGGCAAATCCATGGGATGCAAGGTGTTGAGACAAATAAGCAAAGGTGTCAGGGTTAGAGGCAACTCCATGGGATATAACAATTACAGGTGCCACCGAAGTCTTGTCTTGAGGTGGATAAATCGGTAGGTAAAGCTGGGCTGGGATCGTTACGCCTCTTTCGGGTTGTACGATCGAGAACTTGCGAATCTGCCATTTTAGCTGACCTGTTTGCCGCAGATCGGGGAGTGTGAAAGCTACAGAAGCATTGGTCAAGGGACTTGTTGCAGCCTCTTTTTCTGCCTCTTGTTGCAGTGCCGCGATCGCTACGTCTTTTTTGTCTAACAGTTGCGATAATTGACCATATGCCTGAATGCCGAGCGGTAAGTCAAGTTTAATCGTAGGTACGGGAAATTTCTGCATGACATTGATTGGGGTTAAGCCCTCAGTATCAGCTGCTGACAAGATAAAGGCTGCTCTCAGTGCGTAAAATCCATTTTGATTGGCGTCTGTTTTGAGAAATGTCCCAAGTCGCCTTACGAGAATCTCGCCAATTGGAGAATAGGTGAATTGAGCGACCGTAACATGGCTAACAGGATAGCGCTGATTTAACAACGTGCGAAATTGCTCTTTTTGCTGCGGAGATAAGGGGTCTAGATAAAAAGATAGGCGATCGCTAACCGTACCATCCTTGGCAAATTTGGCTAGATCTGCGATCGGAATCGTAAACTCGCCAAAGGGAGGGAACCAAAAAGAGATTTTGTTGGCGCTATAGGCTGGCACTGCTGTGTAGTGTTGTCCTATTAGGGAAATCGCTATTCCTACCAGAAATGAGAAACACGAGTGCCGCCAAGTTCTTCGCTTCATCCTAAGTTGCATGGCTACTCTCACGCGATTGGTTTGAACCTTCTGTTAGATCGAAGCGAACTTGTCGATAGAGATCTTCCACGGGCAAAGAGAACCCTATACTCTCTAAGGTCAGAGTTTCACCCTTTTCATAGGGATAAAGCACCCAAAAGCCCTGTGAATTTTTCCTGAAACACTCCACGCCGATTAGTTCTGATTGAATCAAAACATACTCCTGTAAAGTGTCGAGCTTGCGATATTGCATAAACTTGCCTCCGCGATCGTAGGCCTCGGTCGATGGGGATAGAACCTCAACAATTAAACAAGGATATTGGACAAACAGATTGTTCCCTCGATCTTCAGCTTCTATGTCTCTAGGATCGTAGGTAACCATCAGATCGGGGTAGTGATAGGCACTCGATTTCGAGAGTTGAACCTTGACATCGGTAAAATATATTTCACAACTTCTAGACTGAAGATAACTATCTAATGAAGAGTATAAGTTTCCTGCAATTCGATTGTGAGATCTTGTCCCACCTGCCATAGCAAATACTTCTCCGTTGATGTACTCATGACGAATTTGCTGATGTGACTCCCATTCTAGATACTCTTGAGGAGTCATGTGGCTTTGTTGAGGTTGCGCAATCATAAAATTTTAGGGTGCGAGACTTGTATATATTCTAAAGTTTTTGGTCTCGAGTGTTTGATTTAAAGTTTTTGGTCTAGAGCTTTGGGTCTAGAGCTTTTGGCAGTACTCCGCGATCGCTTTGGGATAGATCGAATGCTCTTGCACCTGAATGCGTTGCTGTAAAGAACTAGGCGTATCGTCGGGTAACACGGGCACAGCCGCCTGTTGCAAAATTGGACCGCAATCTACCTCAAGGCTAACAATATGCACGGTGCAACCAGCGATCTTGACCCCATAATTTAAAGCTTGGTCGATCGCATGAATGCCTGGAAAACTGGGCAGCAAACTAGGATGAATATTTAAAATGCGATTTGGGAAGGCATCAATCAAAACCTGCGTCACCACGCGCATCCAGCCCGCCATAATTACGAGATTGACGTGATGTGCCTGCAAAACTTCAGCGATTGCCGCATCTAAGACTTCTCTAGATTTGTAGTTGCGGTGATTGAGTAAAACGGCGGGGATCCCCAGCCGTTCAGCCCTTTGTCGCACGTAGGCATCAGGGTTGTTATAGATTAAAACCTCGATCTTGGCATTGAGCCGCCCCTCTGAGATGGCTTTCGCGATCGCTTCTAAATTACTACCACTACCCGAGGCTAAAACTCCTAAGGAGACTGTTGTAGAAACTGGCTGTGAGATTGTAGTCATGCAACTAAGATATTATAGATAAGCACTAAATATAGCGGTTGGCTAACTAGTCAAGGTTATCGGTAATTTGGTTATCGGTTTTTGGCTTTAGATTGGATGCCTCATCATTTAAATCTAGCCTGCTTGCTTAATGTTCTTATTTTGTTTACACTGTCTCTGAATTATGTCTCTGACTGCTACTGAGTCGATCGCGTCTATCGACGACGAACTTTCCAAGCGAACCATAGCCCTAGATCCGGGTGGCTATTTTATTATTTATCTCGACCGAGACAAAGACTTAATCTGCGCCAAGCACTTTACCAATGTGATTGACGAACGAGGGCTAGCAGTCGATCCAGCGACAGGTAAACCAATTCCCGCCAAGGGTAAAGTTGTACGGGAACCTAGTACAATTTTTCAGGCTAGAACTGCAAAAGAATTGTGCGTAGAGATATTCGAGAGATCGCAGCCCTGTCTAGTAACGATGCTAGATCATGCTGCCTACCTCGGCAGAGAAGCACAAAAAGCCGAATGGGCATTGCTCCACCAGCAAGAATACATTCAAGACTGATCCTGTAATGAGAAGCCAAATGCCATCCTTAACAAACCATTGGTGGGAAATCCTCGTCCGATCCGATTGCGCATTGGAGGAACTGGTATTTTGGCGACTCCAAATATTTGGTTGTCAAGGCACGGCAAGTCAGGTAAAAGGGACTCAGATTTCGATACGGGCTTACTTACCCACAGAAAAAGCAAGTTCGTTGGACTTGGCAGCCTTATCGTTATTATTGCGTCAAGATGCGATCGCCAGCGGACAAGAACCTCCGATCGCCAAATGGGCATTGATCGATGAAGAAGATTGGTCGAGTAGCTGGAAACAGCACTGGCATCCTCAAGAAATTGGCGATTCCTTTACGATTTATCCTGCATGGATAGAACCACCTCAAGAGGAACAACGTCACATTTTGAGGCTTGACCCTGGTAGTGCGTTTGGGACGGGCGCCCATGCTACCACACAGCTTTGCCTCGAAGCCTTAGAAATGCGTCTGTATGGCTTAACCCCTGATAGTACGGCAACCTTTGCCGATATTGGTTGTGGCTCTGGCATCTTAAGCATCGGTGCAGTTCTGCTTAATGCTGATAAGGTTTATGCCGTAGATACTGATATTTTGGCGATCAAAGCCACGCATCATAATCGCGAACTCAATCACATTCCCGAAGACAAGATTTGGGTAACTGAAGGCAATCTCGATACCCTGCTTGCCCATATCCCTGAACCAGTCAATGGATTTGCTTGCAATATTTTGGCAGATGTGATTGTGGAATTGATTCCTAAGTTTGAGCAACTGATCAAGCCAGATGGCTGGGGCATCTTAAGTGGTATTTTGGTCGAGCAATTTCCAAAGGTAGCTGAGGTTTTAGACAAACACAAATGGATTGTGGCAACCCTCTGGAAGCGCCAAGAATGGAGTTGTTTAACCATACGCAGATCGTAAGCCATGAATATTCTTGGCATTAATGCCTATCACGGTGATAGCTCAGCTTGCTTGCTCCAAGATGGTCAGCTAGTGGCAGCAGTCGAAGAGGAACGTTTTACCCGCATCAAGCACTGGGCTGGATTTCCGTTAGAATCAATTCGGTATTGTCTAGAGGTCGGGAAGCTGACTGGGGCTGACCTCGACCATGTGGCAATTTCCTATAATCCCAAGGCAAATCTAAATCGCAAACTGATGTTCGCCTTGCAGCAACGTCCCAGTTTGCAATCTCTGTTAGATCGATTTGTCAAGCAAACCAAATCCCTCAGTCTCAAGCAAAATCTCGCGATCGCCTGTGACTCCGATCCAGAATCTTTTTCTGCCACATTTCACAATCTCGAACACCATTCTACTCACTTCGCTTCTACTTTTTTTACTTCTCCCTTCGATCGCGCTGCAATTCTCTCGATTGATGGCATGGGGGATTTTGTTAGTACCTTGTCAGGCGCAGGCGAGGGTAATCAATTGCAGTACTTCGATCGCACGTTCTATCCCCATTCGCTTGGCTATTTTTACAATGCCATTACGCTCTATTTGGGATTCCTTGCCTATGGCGATGAATATAAAGTCATGGGATTGGCTCCCTATGGAGAACCTGAGTATTTAGAAGCCTTTCGGCGGATTGTCTATCCCCAAGGCGAAGGCTTGGAACTAAACCTTGATTATTTCAATCACCACCAACAGGGTATTACGATGAGCTGGGATGAAGGTGCGCCCACAGTAGCGCCCTTTCATAGTCCAGAGCTAGAGAATTTACTGGGAGCTAGCCGAAAACCGCAGGAAGAATTAACTGCGAAACATCAAAACATTGCGGCATCTTTACAAGCAGTGACGGAAGAGATTTTATTCCATCTTTTACAACGCCTGTACGAACGAAATCCTGTCAAAACAGAGAATCTTTGTTTGGCGGGGGGAGTGGCGATGAACTCCGTCGCCAATGGTAAAATTCGCCAGCAAACACCATTTCAGCATATCTATGTGCCTGCGGGAGCCGCCGACAATGGCACTTGCTTTGGTGCGGCTTTTTATGTGTGGCATCAAATCCTCAAGCAGCCGCGCAGTTTTACTTTGGAACATGCTTACTGGGGTTCGGAATTCTCAGATGATGCCTGTCTGGCAGCGATCGAACGCCACCCCCTGCGATCGCTACAGATCTATCCCTATTTAGAGCAACGGGAATTACTCGATAAAGTCGTGGCAGCTTTATGCGAGGGCAAAGTAGTGGGCTGGTTTCAAGGTCGCATGGAATTTGGCGCTAGAGCCTTGGGCAATCGATCGCTCTTAGCCGATCCGCGTCGCATCGATATGCGGGATACGATTAACCTCAAAATTAAGTTCCGCGAGAAATTCCGACCCTTTGCCCCCAGCATTCTAGAAGAGTTTGTCGGTGAATATTTTGAGGTTGCAGATGCTTCATCGCAGGTTCCATTTATGGAGAAAGTATTCTTGGTGCGACCCGAGAAGCGATCGCAGATTCCTGCGGTTACTCATGTTGATGGGACAGGTCGCCTGCAAACAGTCAGTCGCAAGACCAACCCACTCTATTGGGATTTGATTCACACCTTCGCAGCACAGACAGGGCTTCCGATGCTGTTGAATACCTCACTTAATGAGAACGAACCCATTGTACGCACACCCGACGAAGCAATTCTTTGTTTTTTACGCACCCACATGGATGTTTTGGTCTTAGGTTCTCATTATATCGAGCGATGAGAGGTCAGCATGGAGACTCTCTATGATGTTTTAGACATTAAGAATCAAATTGAGTCGGAAGGCTTTGCCATTCTTGACAATATCTTTACCGATGCAGAAATTGTAGACTTGCTTCAAGTCATAGCACAGGTCGATTCTTCTAGACTCAGCGATCGCCAGATAAATGATTTATTTGCAATGAGGCAGTTTTTTAAAGAAGTTCCTGCATCGGTTAATATCGTTTTTAACGATAAACTCAAATCAATCATTTCAGAAATATTTGGAGATAATTTCTTTGTTGTAAAGTCAATCTACTTTGATAAGCCAGAAGCTTCAAACTGGTTTGTGGCTTATCATCAGGACTTATCGATTGCCGTAGATCGAAAACTAGATCTTCAAGGCTTTAGCTTATGGACAAAAAAGCAAAATACATTTGCAGTGCAACCGCCCATTGAGATATTGCAAGATAATTTTACTATTCGCATTCACCTCGATCGCACCAATGCAGAAAATGGAGCATTGAAGGTGATTCCAAAATCTCATCTTAAGGGTATTTATAGACCTGAAACCATTGACTGGTCAATCGAAGTTGAAAACATCTGTCCAGTTGAGAAAGGGGGTATTATGTTGATGAAGCCATTACTGTTACATTCGTCAAGCAGAACAAAAAAACGATGCAAACGTCGTGTAATCCATATAGAATTTAGCAGAAGCATGTTACCAGACAATCTGAATTGGGCAGAATTTATACAGATTTAGCCTGCGATCGAGCAGATCGTACTTATCTCTCTACTTCCTTTTTTGAGCAAAAAGCTACTCAATTTATGATTTTAAGGATCCTATGGAATTAGAAGAGGCATTAACCTTCACAGAGAAATTAGTGTTCGATCGCACGGGCGATCGCTTGACCCCTCTTCAAAGTACGATTCTAAAACAGGCATGGCACGGTCAGAAATATGGAACGATCGCCGAGTCCTATGGTTATACGGAAGGTCACGTCAAGGATGTGGGCGCACAGTTATGGCAGCTTTTATCAGAGTTACTGGGGGAGAAAGTGACAAAAAACAACTTTCCGACTGTGCTCGATCGCCTGTTACCCAATTTTTTGCCTATTGTAGATTTGCATCAAGATCGCGATCGAGAGGTCAGTCATGGAACCAAGCTTAAGGGAGAGGTACTGGGAAGCGATTGGGATTGCAATTTTGTCGGTAGAGCCTCAGCGATCGCTCACCTCCAAACCTTAGAAAAACAAGGAGCTAAGATAATTTTAATTCAGGCGCAGGGGGGTGTGGGAAAAACTACCTTGGCGCGTCGCTATCTGCAACAGGAATTTGGAGGATACTTGGAATTTGCGATCGCCAAAGAGACCGCCAATATTACCTCCGTAGAAAGCTTGGTAGAAGAAAGACTGCGCCAACTTGATGAGGAGCCAGGTCGGGAGTTTGGAATTTCTCTAGATCGGCTGAAACGAAAGTTACAAAAGAATCGTATCGGCATTCTCGTTGACAATCTGGAGCCAGCCCTAGATGCCAAAGGGAAATTGATCGCCCCCCACCGCCGCTATGTGGAACTTCTGCAAACTTTGTCCGATCCTTCACTTCAGTCTCTCACCCTAATTACCAGCCGCGATCGCCTTTGTGAAGCTGCGATTAGCCTGCGTCATTATCTTTTGCCTAGCTTGGAATTGAGGGCATGGCAGGATTTCTTTGGCAATATGACCGATATTGCTACGCTTCAGGCAATGCATAAAGCTTACGGTGGCAATGCCAAAGCCATGGAGATTATGAAAAGTGCGATCGCCTTAGATTTCGATGGTGATATGTCAGTCTACTGGCAAGAATATGGGAACGATCCGCTGGTTCATGCCGATCTTGCCGACCTCGTTACAGGTCAGTTCCAGCGTTTGCAACAACTCGATCCAGAAGCCTATCGTCTGCTTGTCCGTTTGGGTTGTTACCGCTATCAGGATATACCCACCGTATCCACGGAGGCACTTTTAAACCTGCTCTGGGATGTGCCCCCATCAAAGCGCCGCCATGTAGTCGAATCCCTCCGCAATCGTTCCCTAGTAGAATTCCACCGTCATTCCTATTGGCTGCATCCCGCGATTCGGGCTGAAGCGATCGCCCGATTGCGTACTAGTAAGGATGTCGAAACCGCCAACATTCATGCCGCCAAGTTTTGGAGTAACAGTATTGAGACGATCTCCACGGTCGATCGTGCGCTCACTGCCTTTGAAGCTTACTATCACTACATCGAAATTGCAGACTATGAGGGTGCGGCTAACGTTATTTTACAACGTCGTCCTACCAAATTATCTGGCGTGGAAAGGCTAGGGCGTTCCTTTTATCAATTGGGACTGTTGCAGCAGATGATGGCAGCCATATTACAAATTATTCCTAAAATTGACGCAGGACATTTCCTCAGCGGACTTTACAGCATTCTAGGTGTGCTCTATCGTCTTTCAGGACAGATCCACGAAGCGATCGCTTGCCATCAAAAATCAGGAGCGTTCGCAGCGCAGCAGATCGAGGTGAAGTCAATTACTGACAGTAAAAATCTCACTTTCCGAAACTTAAAAAACTGGGAACAGCATGCCCTCTTAAATACTGGCATTTGCCAAATAGAATTATGGGAATTAGAACGAGCCTTAGCCGTATTTGAAGAACTACTGACACGCAAACATTTGATTGTCGATAACTTGGAAGATTTATACAGTCCTTCGGTGGACGTACTAGCCGCTTATGTGTATTCCTGTCTAGGTGAAACTATCAAAGCTCATCAATTAGCAGATGGCTTCCATCACAGAACCCAAACCCATCCACTCTTAATCACTGGACATCGTTTGCTGTTCCTTGGACTCACCTATAAAAATCTAGGCGACACGATCGGATCGCAGCAATTGTTCCAACAGGCGATCGCCTATGCTGACGAACACAACTACACTCAGGTAAGAGCAAATGCCCTGAGTGGATTAGCCGAAATTTATCGCCATCGCCAAGATTTTGAAACCGCCATCGCCCATCATCTTCAAGCCGTGGAACTATTAGAGCAAATTGGCACAAAATGCGATTTAGCCGAAGCCCATTTTCAATTAGGTTTAACTTTGCAGGTATGTCGCAATCAATATCCCGAAAGGAATTACCACCAAGAGAGCAGATCGAGTTGCGATCGGGCGATTCAACTATTTACAGAGATGTCAGCCCCCAAACAAGTAGAAAAGGTGCAAAAGTCCCTCAATAAACTCCACTGAGCTTAAACTTTCCCAAAGCGGCGATCGCGACTTTGAAAGCTAACCAGTGCTTGATGAAAGGCATCGCGATTGAAATCTGGCCATAACATCTCAGTACAGTAGATTTCCGTATAGGCCATTTGCCATAGCAAAAAATTACTGAGGCGCATCTCTCCACTAGAGCGAATCAGGAGATCGGGATTGCGAATATTTGCCGTACTGAGATATTGCTCAAATATTTCCTCGGTAATGGCTTCGGGTTGAAGTTCTCCATTAGCAACAAACCGACTCAACTGACGACAGACCTGCACAATTTCATGTCGTCCGCCATAGTTGAGTGCTACGATCAGGTGTAAAGCTTGATTGTTCGCAGTAATTTTCATTGCTCTTGAAGTTTCTACTTGAAGGGCTGAGGGCAACGATCCCAACTCGCCAATAAATGAGATCCGAATTCCCCTTCGATGCATTTGCTCGATCTCTTGCCGAATCATATGCTCAAACAACAGCATTAGAAAATTGACTTCTTCGAGCGGACGTTGCCAGTTTTCGGTAGAGAAAGCATAGACCGTGAGTGTAGGAATACCCCAGTCTTGGCAACACTGCACGACCTCTTTCAGGCTATCCACCCCCTGCCGATGTCCTGCTATTCGCGGTAGTCCCTGATTTTTTGCCCACCTGCCATTCCCATCCATAATGACGGCAACATGCTGGGGGAGGCGATGCGGTTGTAAATCTGGGGGTAAAACTGTAAATTGTTTTGCTGTCATTGTTTTCACTCCTCTTGTTCGCTTCTCATTTTGTTTTTCTTCTCGCTTTTCTTCTCTAAGGAGCGTGAATGTAATAGCTCCGAATTCTTGTGTAGGGTGAGTTGGCGTGGCGTAACGCACCGTATATAGGATTGATGCGTTATGGCGATCGCAAGCGCAAATCCTACGAATCCGATCCTATTTAATTTCCATTCCTAAGTGCTGCTTGGGTTAAATGTCTTGACCGCAGGGTGGTGTCCCCAAGAGCCCTTGCAAATACTCAGGAGTAAGGGTCGATCGCCATCGCCAGAGTCGATGCATCACCCGTAAAAACGTATAGGTCAATTCCAGTTTGGAGATGGGATGCCAAGTTTGCCAATCAACCAATTCCATGACGCGACCAAAGGTGTGATAGAGTTCCACGGAAGGGTTGGGGATCCGCTTTGTCGATCGATCCACCTGCGATCGCGGCTGACTGTAGCTAGTGAGAATTTTGCTAAGGGAACTCTTGAGGCGATCGCCTGAGGATTCCGCAAAAGCCCAAATGCCAAATCCAAAAAACTTGGTCATGTGATTAATTTCATCTAGCAAGATTTCTACCAACACCTGTTGCAAGGCATTGGTGGAATGCGCGACTAACCAGAGATAGAGACAGGTAGCACCATATTCCGTAACGACGCGATGCAGACCATGACGGTACATATCTTGGTAGGGACATTCTGAGGGTTGATAGGGCTTAACCCTAGTGGGTTTGGCAGTTAGTGACTCCCCCGTCAGTTCTTTGTAAATTTTGGCTAAAGCTGGGCTGTGTTGGCGTTCTTCTTTTTCCCACATTCCCAATTCCAATATGCTCCCATCCTCCGCCCATTTCCCTCCAACAAAACCTGCCATTGGCTGATGAAATCGGTTGAGATATTGCCAACTCACCTCTGAGTAGCCGCGAATGGGTGACTCTACAGTCATTGCGCCTACCAGCACTGCCAGAAATATCTCGACGTTTAAGCCGACAATCTGGCTGCGATGGATGTTTTGCCAACAGATTGGCTGCCAAGCGCGGGGTTGAGGATGGTTAAATTGTTGGGGGAGATCGGCAAAGCGATCGCTTAAATGAGGCAGAGAAAGATAGCGATCGATCAGGCGATCGATTCGCAATCTTGTTTGCAACCAGTTGGGGTGTGGGTAAAGTCTACCCGCTAGATCTTCGTCGCAGTTACTGAGTGACATGGTATAGGGTGATTTAAGTCTATAGCAAGAGCCTAGAAGAGTCCCTCATGCTTGTCAGTCGGATGCAGTAGGAAAATCAGTAGGAAGATTCGTAGAAAAATTAGTAGGAAAAAGTCGGTTTCTATCGCCAACTTCTATCGTCGAAGCTGCGTCAGTTTCAATAATTCATTTAGCTCAGTATCCGTCAGCGATCGCCACTGACCTGGTTCTAAACCATCTAAGCGTAAATGGGCGATCGCCGCTCTCACCAATCTCAGCGTGGGGAATCCTACTGCTGCTGTCATTCGCCGTACTTGGCGATTTTTGCCTTCAGTTAAAGTGATTTCTAGCCAAGTCGTGGGAATTGCGGCGCGATAACGAATGGGTGGATCGCGGGGTGGTAAATCTGGTTCCCTTTCTAAAGGTTTTACGAGGGCAGGTCTGGTTTTGTAATCTTGAATATTTACGCCTTGTTGTAGGATCTGCAAAGCTTCTACAGTTGGAACTCCTTCCACCTGTACCCAGTAAGTACGAGGATGTTGGAACTTAGGATCGCTGAGACGATGTTGCAGTTGTCCGCGATCGGTTAATAACAATAGACCTTCGCTATCGCGATCGAGGCGACCGACAGGATAAATACCTGCGATCGGAATGTAGGATTTGAGCGTGGGGTGAAGCGTCTCACTGCGATCGCTAAATTGGGTCAAAACGCCGTAGGGTTTGTAGAACAGGATGTACTGATAGGGATTTACTGTTCGCATTCAGGTAGGTGCTGATAGAAAGTAATGGCAGTCTGACCGTAACTGCGGCGATCGCTGACGCAAAGCCCCCCAATCTGGTCAGGTAAAGAACGGGTGCGATTATGTTCGGCAGCAACGATCGCTTCCGCAGACAGCAATCCAGAAATTGATCCCAGCAGAGGCTCATAAAGATCGCTTTGGTAGGGAGGATCGAAATACACCAAATCAAATTGATAGGATTTCAGCTTGGGTAATATCTTGACCGCATCACCCTTGTAAATTTTGTGAATTTGATCGGGCTGGGCGATCGCTTGCCAATTTTGCTGAATTACTCGACATGCCGCACCCGAAAGCTCAACCCCAATCACGCAGGCTGCGCCTCTCAGTAGCGCTTCTGCACCCATTGCCCCCGATCCCGCGCACAGGTCTAACCAATTTGCCCCTGCTACTTTACCTTGCCAAATATTAAAGATTGCCTCTCTGACCTTACTGGGTGTGGGACGGGTAGCCAATCCTCGTAGGGTTTTCAACGAGCGATCGCCATGCACTTTAATTGTCATGGGTTTAGAAATTCAGACCTCAAACTAGATCAAATGGCTGATAAACGATTGCCCCTCAACTTGATCGACTGGAATCATCCAAATTTTATTTTGGTAGGGTCGCCATACTGCACTGATTACATAGTTGTTACGTATCGAAATGATATGTACGTGGGGCACACCCGAATATTTGGAGCAAAGCCTGAGAAAATCTAAGGTGTGGGTAATTCGCCCGTGTAAAAACGTTGCCATTTCTTCGCTACAGTTCTGGCGATACATCGGTACGGTTTGCGGCGGTGTATTGCCACGCAACTCATAGATCAAATGGGTTTTGCCTTTAAACTCAATCTTGCGAGATTTGACTTCCCAGTTACACAGCACGCCAAACCCAAGTACTGCCATCCCTAGATCGATGTGAAAATCACGCATCTGAAATTTGGTACTGCTACTTTGATCGGTATGGGTGTTGTAGCCCGTCCACTGGTGAAACTGATCGAGATTCTCGTTGCTAATATCGATCGCAGTACGATAGGGCGAACCTAGATGCAGCTTTATTTGACTAATATCGATCGAGGGTTCTGATGACATTTTCCTTCTCCTAGAAGGCAACGTAATTAGTGGCGGTAAGCCTGAAATGTACCGTAAACGCAAATAGCCTGAAAATTTAACAGAATAATATCTTAGTCCTGCATCCCCTTCATGATTTCTTTTCTAAATACTTGGTACAAGATGAAATATCTCGGTTTACTGCAATTATACCGTCTAGTTCATAATTCTAAACACTGGTATAAGCAAGAATCTTTTCTAAGATTTTCTTGGCATATGGACAACTTACCCAAGACAAAATGTTTGTAAAATACCCACGCTACGTTTGTTTTCGACTCGAAAGAATTGCCACCTAGCATTCCTAAAGTCAGGTATCAGCATTCTATGGGATAGCCATCTCGAAGATTTGCGATCGGGTAAGGTGGCTAACCTCACAAAAATGCTCGTGCATTACGATCTCAATCTACTCGTGCATTACGATCTCAATCTAATTGTTATATGGTTATTTGACATGCGATCGCATCCCTATATGAACGAACTTCTGCCCATTGTCGAAACCTTTCATTCTGTTCAAGGAGAAGGGATATGGCTTGGTACAAATACATTTTTTATTCGTCTGGGGGGCTGTGATGTTGGCTGCCCTTGGTGCGACACCAAAATTTCTTGGAATGCTAAGCGTCACCCGCAACGTTCAATTTCTGACCTCGTGACAGACGCCTTAAAGGCTTCTCCTTGGATGGTTGTGATTACAGGGGGAGAGCCGCTCATGCACGATCTTACAGCGCTGAGCACGGCACTCAAAGAGCAGGGCTTACGCGTACATCTAGAGACATCAGGGGCGCATCCATTTACAGGTGAATTTGACTGGGTAACATTCTCGCCCAAGCAATTTAAACCGCCACATCCCAGTATTTACGATCGCGTGAATGAGTTAAAGGTGGTGGTAAAATACCCCGAAGATCTAGTATGGGCCGAACAAAACGCCCAGCAGGTGTCGGCTAAGATCGGGCAATTCGCGCAATATCTCCAGCCTGAATGGGATACGCCCAGTAGTAAGGATCTGATTTTGCAATATGTCCTTCAGCATCCTGAATGGCGGTTTAGCCTCCAAGTGCATAAATATTTAGGTGTGAGATGAGAAATTTACGCCATTCGTTCAGCTTTGTAATTAGCGCGATCGCACCGATCGTAGGAAGTTGTACTGTCCCAGAACCAAACCTAAATCCATCAATAGTTGCTCAACCCACAGCTTCAGCGATCTCAACTAATCAAGAAATCACTCCGATCGAATTCAAACAAGTTACGGTAGCTAAAGATTTAGAAAGACCTTGGGGAATGGCTTGGTTGCCCGATGGCGCGATTCTAATTACCGAGCGGGTTGGTCGAGTCAAAATTCTCCGCAATGGATCGCTAGAGCAAATTGCGATCGCCGAAATTCCCAATCTATTTGTATCTGGACAAGCAGGTTTGATGGATATCTCACTCCATCCACGCTTTGCTCAAAATAATTTGGTTTATCTCACATACTCCAGTGGAAATTTTCAATCGAATCACACCAGTATTTTGAGGGTGAAATTTGATGGTAAAGCTCTGGTAGAGCCACAAGTGATTTTTGAGGTAAAACCATCAAAATCAGGGAATCAACACTTCGGTTCGCGTATTGTTTGGCTACCTGATGACACAATGTTGATCGCGATCGGTGACGGAGGTAACCCCCCTTTACAACTGAATGGTGAATTGATTCGCAATCAAGCCCAAAAACTTGATAGTCAGCTTGGCAAAGTTTTAAGACTCAAGGATGATGGCTCTATTCCCTCTGACAATCCATTTGTGAAAACGGCTAATGCTAATCCAGCAATTTGGAGTTATGGACATCGCAATATTCAAGGGTTATTTGCCGATCCCATATCAAAGCAAGTATGGTCAACTGAGCATGGTGCAAGGGGTGGTGATGAATTAAACCTCATCGAAGTAGGGAAAAACTATGGCTGGCCAATTGTAACCTTTAGTCAAGAATATACGGGAGGTAAAATTTCTGAGGAAGTATCTCGTCCCAATATGGTCGATCCCAAATCGGTATGGACTCCTTCGATCGCCCCGTCTGGGTTGCTTGTATATCGTGGCAATATCTTTCGAGCTTGGCAAGGCAATTTGTTTGCTGGTGGATTAGTATCCAAATCAGTCGTTCGGCTCAAGATCGAAGGAAATAAAACAGTAGTTCAAGATAATATCCCTGTTGGTCAGAGAGTAAGAGATGTTCGCCAAGGTAAAGATGGATTTATTTATATTTTGACCGATGAACAAGCAGGGCAGCTTATTCGCCTCGAACCAAGGTAGCAAAGTGTAGGATATGAACTAATTTGAAATGAGAGAAATCAGATGAAAACAAAGGTTGTGGTTTTGCTATCAGGGGGGCTAGACTCCGCCACCGCTGCTGCCCAAGCGATCGCGGATGGCTATCAACCGATCGCCCTCTCTTTTCGTTACGGACAAAAGCACGAACGGGAGCTGATGGCAGCCGTGCAAATTGCCAAACATCTCGGCATTCAAGAGCATTTCACGGTGAATATTGACATGGCGCAGTGGGGTGGCTCGGCATTGACCGATCGCGCGATCGGCGTGCCCACGGAGGGTACTTTGCCAGATGTGATTCCCGTTACCTATGTGCCAGGGCGAAATACGGTTTTTCTAGCGATCGCGCTATCTCTTGCGGAAGCAAAAGGAGCAGAAGCAATTTATTTGGGCATCAATGCTGTGGACTATTCTGGCTATCCTGACTGTCGTCCTGAATATTTGGAAGCCTATCAAAAATTAGCGAATCTCTCGTCTAAGGTGGGAATAGAAGGGAAAGCTCCCCGACTGGTTGCGCCTTTGATTATGGATTCTAAGGTGGATATTGTGCGTCGGGCTTTACAGCTAAATGTTCCGATCGCCCAAACATGGTCTTGCTATCAAGGTGGTGAGGAACCATGCGGTGTTTGCGATTCTTGCCGAATCCGCGATCGGGCATTAATTGAAGCAGGTAGACCCGATCTTGCTACTTGTCGTAATTAGCGATATCGCAACCTTTCCATCAATCTCGAACATCGCGGTATAATGATAAGCGAGAAAGCTAGGAAACGTTTGGGGTTACCTGATGCTGCAAATAAATCGCCAAAACTTGCCAACCAGCGATGAATTACTAGATTCTGACGATACACCTGTGGATAACGAAGACCAGAATTTTGTACCCAATGTTCTCTTATTCTTGCTGGAATATATTTGGAAGAGTCGCGATGACTGGTTCTTTGCTGTAGATATGGGGGTATACCATACGACAGGCTTAAATCCGAGAGTACCCGTTGTACCTGATGGCTTTTTGAGCTTGGGGGTGGAGCGTCGCAAAGGTGGCGGATCGCGCAGAAGCTATGTGGTATGGGAAGAGCGAGATATTGTACCTATCTTGACGATAGAGGTAGTATCGCACGCCTACGGTAGTGAGTATGAGGATAAATTAGAGGTTTATCGCAAATTAGGTGTTCTTTACTACGTTATCTACAATCCTAACTTCTGGCGCAGAGATGGACATTTACCCTTGGAAGTATACAAATTAGTTGATGGGACTTACCAATTGCAGCTAGGAGAACCCCTGTGGATGCCAGAAATCGGTTTAGGAATTGGCCGCTGCGTGTTGCCAAGCGATCGCTTGGGACGAGAAGTCTTAAGCTGGTTCGATCGACATAGCGATCGCTATCTCACAACTGATGAAAGGGCAGAAAGAGCAGAACGCCTAGCAGCTAAGTTAAGAGAATTGGGAGAAGATCTCGATCTAATTTATTAATATCCGTTCCAGAATGAAATTGCCAAGCACTATCATCAACGTTATGTGAAACTTAAAGGATAGAATAATCCCCCCTGTTATGAATGCTGTAACATAATGATTTACATTTTCCAAATACTTTTGGCTATGTCCACTAAAGATTTATGTCTTTCTGCAAGGGAAGAAATATTCCATTCAGGGAAATCACAAAGTTCTTTAGTTATGTCAAATGAAACCTTTTTATTGTTTTTCCCATAAACCTCTTTCTTTTTGTCAAATGAACTATTCTGAGCCTCAGAGTTTTTAGTCCCACTAATTAATGCTAGATTGCCTAGCTTATGTAGCCATTCAGTATGCTCTTTATTTGTAAATCTGGCTCGCCAGTATTCATTAAGACTACGTTGGGGCAAAACATGTTCGATAGTGATTCGTCCATGATACGTTTTATAGACACTATCGTCTTGCATCTCTTGATCCATTCTCAAAAGTACAGCCTTCAAGAAGTTGACTCTGTTAGGAGATGGCTCATAGATATCATCATCAAGAGAAGATATAAAGCCTTCATTATCAGAATGGTCTTTAATAACATCAATTATTTCTTGAAATTTCTTTCCAGTATTAATAGCAACCAAAGCTGAGAAACAAACTATTTCCCGTTTACTTCTTACTTGCTTCTTGAACCATCCGTGCATGTAGCACTTCTCAAAAATCTGGACAAATTCCTTAAATTGTTTTTGAGTAATACTAGTATCCTTATCCTTTCGATTGATAAAAGCTAAAATCGGAGGAACCCATTCATCAGATAGTCGAGACAAAGAAGAAAACACTTTCAATAACACCATGTCATCAAACTCTAAATCCCTTATTCTTTGGTAATTTCGAGCCGCTCTGAGAAGATCAACAGTAAAATTTATTGCCTGATTTGAGTACACATTCCTTAAGAGATCTGCATATTCATCCACTAGATTTTTGACAGCTCTATCTCGATCTTTCTTCTGAGACAACCTATTCAGCATTAAAAATTTATCCATATTTTCAACGCCAACAGTATCTTCAATTCTGTCCCAATATTCTTCTACCTTCTCATGACCTTCACCAGAATCTTCTGCCATTTCAAAAAGGCTGTTTTTGATAAGATCAGATGCAGCCAATGGCATTCCTCTTGTATTTAGAACGTTAAATAATCTAAATGAAGATGTGAAGTTATCTGTTTGGACAAAAACAACATAAACACGTTCTAATATATACTTTGCTAGGTTGCAAAGTATTGCTTCATCATCTGATTTTGACAATAAGTAGTCTTCAATAAGTTTGAAATTTTCTATATAAAGTTTTTGAGTAAATGTTGGCGAATCAGGAAGGAATTTAGAGTTTCCTTGTAAAATATAGTTGTAGTAAAGATCATATTCCTTACTTCTAACTTTCAATCTGGGTTCTTGAGGTTTATCAGAAAAGTCGTCAATTGGTAGAACTCTTTTTTGGAGGTTTTCTTTAGCTCGTTTGTTATGACTAATCAAATCTTTCATCTTGGCAAAGATGAGGCTGAGCGTAGTTAATCGTTGCTGTCCATCAACTATCTCATACGTGTAATCGCCTTTGTGTATACAAATTAGAGTTCCGATGAAATACTCTTCATTTTCTTGACAAAAACTATTGTATATATCTTCTATTAATTGTTCTGTATTGCTCTTATCCCAGCTATATGGTCTTTGATAAGACGGAACAATGTACTTTTTGTTTTCTGTCAGAATATCAATAATTTTTGACTCTTTTGCTTCCATTTTTTTGCCTTATTCTGGACATGTTATAGTAGCGTCCCACAAATCACCCTATAGCTTATTCCCCACGGAGAGTTTGTAGCATAAATAATAATTATACTGAAATTTTTTAGACAAACACCAATTTAAATGAGATCTTATGGAAAGTTTTGGGTGATATGACTATATTGCGTAATTCAGAAAAGTAGATTCGACCTTTAATATGTTAGAGAACGCACTTAACTTACTGCCCAAAAAATTAAAAATGATTTCAACTGTAGCGATTAATGCCCCAGCCGCAAAATTGTAGAGGTTGTTAAATTTTCGATCGCCATTGTCATCATCCTGTCACCTAACCCATAATCTAGTAGCTAGTCCCTTATCGCTATTTTTGAGGTTGTAGGCATGACACAACAGAATCCCAGCCCTATTCCTAGCCCTATTCCTAGTCGTAGTCTACCCAGCTCAACTTATCAAAAAAACGAACCCTTTTTGTGGGCGCATATAGCTTTGTTATGTGCTGTCCCGCTCACACTTGCTCTGAGTATGGGTGGTTTGGCTGTTGGCGATCCTGTGTTTCCGTCGTGGTTGGAAACGATCTTGCTAGGGTTACCTCCTGCTGGTTTTGTCACTTGGCTGCAATGGCAGCAGCCCCTATCACCCTTTAGCCTTTGGTTTGTGGCGAAACCCGATCGAGAACTTAGCGATAATCAGAGACGGGTACTGTCTTTACTCAAACAGCATCCCAATGGCTGGCATACGGGCGGCTGGATCGCGGTAGCTGCTGCGGTATTTATGTATGTCGTATTTCGCCAAATGTATCAGGCGGCTCCCTTAGCGGCAGGGATCGCTCCTTTCCCAGGTGTGCTGAGAATACTGGGCATTGTGTGGGCAGAGGCTTTCTTTTTGGCAAGCAATCTACTTTGGCAATCGGGTATTGCGGCAATTAGAGTTTTGCTCGCTTCCCCTGCTGAATTCGATCGCTTGACTCCCCACCCCATCGAGAAAATTAAAAATGACTTCACGACCTTAGGCAAGCGATCGCCCCATCTGCTGCTCGTTATCCCTTTCCAAATGAAGGCGGAGCTGATCGATCCATCGGAGCCATCCACCACTACACCAGATTCACAGCCCGACGACACGCCGAATGCTCTGACTAGCAGTCTCAATCAGCTTTTTAGCCCAGATTCTCAAGTTTCACAATTGGTTGCAACGACCGTCACAAAGCTTTCAGAAATTGCGACAAATTTGCTCGGTAAATTTCAGCAGGCACCTGTCAAACCTTTAACCAAACCGCAGACAACACCTGTAACATCTCCAGTGCCCTCAGCAGACGCAGAAACTGATGATGATTTTGATGATGACTTTGACGATCTCCCCTCATCCCTTTTGGGCTCTGAACCTGCTCGCGAAGCAACCCCAGAGGAAGAAGTTCCTGAAGCGATCGGTGAGGCTGATGAAGTTAGTGAAGAACTCGATCGTGCAACAGAAGTTCTTGAGCCGATTCTAGAATCTCAGCCTGTTAGCCAAGGATTCTTAGAGGAAGAAGTAGCAGAAGATTCTATAGAGACAGAAATTCCTGAAGCGATCGCTGCGACCGATGAAGCTGACAATTTAACAGAAGTCCCTGAATCGCTGTTAGCCCCTGAGTCAGTTAGTGAAGAATCCCTAGAAGAAACGTTAGAGGATTCTGAAGAAGAGGAAATTCCTGAAGCGATCGCTGCGGAAATTGACGATTTGCCTGAAGCTACAGAACCCCTCTTGGAGTCTGGCGTTGAAGAATTCGTTGATGAAGAGGTTTTAGAGGAAGAAATCGCTGAGCCAGAAGAAGCTGCGGCAGGATTTGACGATATCCTAGAAGCGATCGCGCCAGTTTTAGACTCTGAACCTGAGATTGAAGAAATTCTTGATGAAGAGGTTTTAGAAGATTCCGAAGAGGAGGAAATCCCTGAAGCGATCGCTGAGGATACAGAAACCGTTGAAGAAGTTGACGATCTGCCTGAAGCTACCGAATCCCTTTTAGACTCCGAACCTGACATTGAAGAAATTCTTGATGAAGAGGTTTTGGAAGATTCTGAAGAGGAAGAAATTCCTGAAGCGATCGCTGAGGCTGATGAAGTCATAGAGGAGGATTTACCTGAAGAATCCGAATCCCTCTTGGAACCTGAGCTTAACAGCGAAGAACTCATTAACGAAAAGGCTTTAGAGGATTCCGAAGAAGAAATTCCTGAAGCGATCGCGGAGGATATAGAAACCACTGAAGAAATCGACAATCTGCCTGAAACCACCGAATCTATTCTGGAGACTGAGATCGACGATGAAGAGCTTCTGGAGGAGGAAACATTACAGGAAGAAATTCCCGAAGCTACCGAATCTCTCTTGGGATCTGACTCAGAGGCTGAAGAGCTTATAGACGAAGAGATTTTAGAGAATTCTGAAGAGGAGGAGGTTCCTGAGGCGATCGCTGAGGATGCAGAAATTACAGAAGAAATTGACGATTTGCCTGAAACTACTGAATCTCTCTTGGAATCTGAGCTTTACTACGAAGAATTCTTAGAGGAAGTGACAGAACAAATTGACGATCTGCCTGAAGCCACCGAATCCCTCTTGGAGGAAGAACCTGACACTGAAGAATTTTTGAGTGAAGAGGTTTTAGAAGATTTTGAAGAGGAGATTCCTGAAGCGATCGCTGAGGATGCAGAAATTACAGAAGAAATTGACGATTTGCCTGAAACTACTGAATCCCTCTTGGAATCTGAGCCAGACAGTGACGAAGTTCTCGAAGAAGAATCATTAGAAGAAACCGCTGAAACAGACGGAGTTAAGGCAGGACTTGACAATATCACAGAAGCGGTTAAACCAACTTTAGAGCCTGAGTCTGAAAGTGAAGCATTGCTGGAGGAAGAGGAAACCTTAGAATATTCTGTAGAAGAGAGCTATGAAGAGATCTCGGTGGTGATGGAAGTTACCGTAGTCATTCCCGAAAAAATTGAGCCAGATCCGCGATCGAGCGATCGCCCAAGCGAGGCTATAGATGATGATGTTACCGCAGCACTTGATGATACCGCTGAAATTTTAAGGCGACGAGAAAGGCAGGAAGCCGAAACAATTAAGGCAATGTTTCAAGATCTAGATCGGTTAATTGAGAGTCGTTTTTCCGATCTGGTCGAACGAGGAGCAAATGCTGTAGATGCTTCTAAGAAAGAAGTCAAAGAAACCCCAAAAAGGAGCGAACCTGAAGAAGATGACGATGAAGAGTGGGTTTAGGCTATGAGGAATTTCTCAGAGATTAGCCCAGTCCGATAAACTGCTCCATAAACTGGCGATCGAGCCAGTCTTTCCAATGCCAAAGCGCTGTCGAGGGACCAACGCAAAAATTGCCCCAGACAGCAACGGCTTCGCCTTTTCCCGTGCCAATCAGGGCGAGATGTCGTTTTTGCGGATAAAAAGGAACTGGGAGTCTTCCTAACGAGACTCGCCTGAGATTGTCAAACAGGGGCTTTCCTTGACGCACCGCAAATACTCCAGCTTTGGGGCGGGGATTTTTTATCATGTTGGCAATGTCACCCGTTGCAAAAATCTCAGGATGCGAGACCGATCGCAGCGTATTGTCTATGAGAATAAAGCCCTGTTCGTCAGTGGCTAAGCCTGTTTGCTGAATCCATTGGGGCGCAGTCGCATGGGTCACCCAGAATATGCGATCGCAAATCACCGTAAGTCCAGACTGACAGAGCAAAATCTTTGGCAAATCCCAAGTATTCGGATCGCAGGGGTATTCAGATTCTGGAATGACTGCACTGACCGATTCCTGTAAATGGAGGTGAATGCCGCGTTGGGTGAGCAGTTGGCACAAGCGATCGCCGATCCTTGCAGAATATCCTGCCATTAACGTCGGTTGCCGATGAAATAGATGCATTTCTACCTGCGCGGCTGACAGTCCCTTGGCTTGGAATATCGTTTCTAGTCGCGTCGCGATCGCGAGGGACAATTCAACCCCACCCGCGCCACCACCGACAATACCAACGCGCAAAGGACGATCTGGAGGAATCGCGCGATCGCTTTGTAAAGCTGCCAAAAATTTCTCCCACTGGGCTAGGAAAAGCGGCACGGGTTTCGCAGGAATCGTATAGGCGGCTGCCCCAGGAATTGCCATGGTTGCAGGGGTACTACCAATATCAATCGACAGCCAATCAAAGGTGACTGGGGAATTTCGTTCGCATAAAACTCGCTGATTTGACAAATCTAGCCCCACTGCCCGATCTAAAATCAGATTGGCTTTGGCAAATTTCGCCAAGTCTAGGAGGTTGATGTGACAGGTCTCAAAGTCGTAAAAGCCGCTAATATGCCCTGGTAACATTCCTGAATAGGGCGCATGCAGCACATCTGTAATTAGGGTAAGCCGAACCCCTGACAATGGCAACATCCCCAATAATCGTAGCGCGATCGCGTGGCTGTGCCCTCCACCCATCAAAACCAGTTCTTTCATAACATCGCGACTAGCAATATCCTATTCAATTTGTCGGTAGGGACAATTCATGAATTGCCCCTACTATTCTAGACTTATCCTCAAAAGTAGACCTCAAGCATATTAGACTAATCAAAGCTCCCTATGGCAAAGCTTGGGGTTACCTTGTGCGTGTCCTGAACTTGTTAATCCATGAGGGTCTGACCTAAGATCTTCGTTATTTGGCAGGAGGTTTAGCAGTTATGAGAATTAAAAAAATTACTTTAGCGCTTTTCCTGTGTTTATGTCTGTTTGGTTGTTCGCTGTTTGGCGTTTTGCAAGAGGGTATGCAACATGCAGACGCAGTATCGCAAGATCTTGAAAAAGCTTTGGGGACGAAGCCCTTTGTTGGATTTAACTGGAATAATGGTTCGCTTACATCAGTAAACATTCAGTTTCAGGGATTTCCTCAAAAAGAGAAGTCCCTTGAGAAAATCGGCGAAGTAGCCAAGAAGTCGGTAATGACTCATTTCAAGTCACAAGCCGAGCAATTAGTGATTTCTTTTGTTATAAAGAAGCAGTAGTTCTATAGTAAGGAGCATTGACAATCGATGATGGCGGTAATCAGAAATTAAATGGGATTGACGGAATCTTTTCCCGCCGTAAGGGAATGTCTGATTGTCTTTGCTCGCTATCCAGAAATCGGTAAAGTCAAAACTCGCCTAATTCCAGCTTTGGGTGCGGAAGCCGCTACTTCATTATACAAAGAGATGGCAGAGCACACCCTTGAGCAGGCAAGAACCTTGCGGCAAAATAGGGAGTCACTTTCCATTCAGGTGTGGTTTACAGGGGGAAGCGAAACCCAAATGCAGAGATGGCTGGGGAGCGATCTAGAGTATCACATCCAGATAGAAAAGGATTTAGGCGATCGCATGGCGCATGCTCTGCAATCTGCGATCGCACAGGGCTATCAATCCGTTGCGATCGTGGGAACCGACTGCCCCGAACTGGATGCTAAAATTCTCGATCGCGGCTTTAGGGAATTACAAGAACAGGAACTCGTTCTTGGCCCCGCCAACGATGGCGGCTATTATCTGATTGGGCTACAGCGATTTGTGCCAGAACTTTTTGCAGGAATTCCTTGGAGCACATCAGAGGTGTTCCAACGCACTGTGGAGATTGCTGGGGAATTGGGGCTCACTCGTTTCGATCTGCCCAGTTTATCTGACGTTGACACCAAAGCAGATGTGGCGATTTGGGAGGGCTTAAAGTTAGCCAAGGATGCTGCCCAAAACACACCAAGCATTTCAGTGGTGATCCCAGCATTGAATGAAGCAGAGAATCTACCCCGCGTATTAAAAGCCGTGCAGAATTCGATCGATGTGGAAATCATTCTTGTCGATGGGGGCAGTTCCGACGAGACCATTCAAATTGCAGAATCTTTGGGAGCAAAAGCGATCGCTGGGAAACGCGGTCGTGCCAGTCAAATGAACTTAGGTGCTGAGGTTGCTACGGGAGAGATTCTCTTATTTCTACATGCCGACACGATTCTCCCCAATGGCTTCGATCGCTTTGTGCGACAGACTTTGCAGAGTCCCAATGTAGTTGCAGGGGCCTTTGAGTTGGGAATTGATGGCGATGCCTTAGGATTGCGATGGGTAGAGTGGGGAGTCAAACTGCGATCGCATCTATGCCAGATGCCCTACGGCGATCAAGCGATCTTCCTCAAGACCTCTCTGTTTCGCCGCATGGGTGGATTTCCAGAGTTACCAATTATGGAAGACTTTGAATTGGTTCGCCATTTAAAGAGACAGGGACGGATTGCGATCGCACCAGCCTCTGTGCTGACTTCCAGTCGCCGTTGGCAAAAGCTCAGCATTGTACGCACGACGCTGATTAACCAAGCGATAATTATTGGTTATTATTTGGGAATTCCTCCCTCAAAGTTGGCAAAGTGGTATCGCGATCGGCGAAAGTAGCATTGATCATATCGAAGGACATTTCGACAAATTCAGCATCAAAATGGTCGGCCGCCGATCGCGTGAGACTGCCGATTAGCCTATCTACGAGGCTCTCGTTAGAATTTGGCAATAGCTCACTTAGCCCAACGACAGGCACATCTTCGCCAAAGACTTGCCGTAAAAGAACGTAATCTGGCTGCAAAGCGATCGCACCATGTTGTAAGACAAAACCCGATCGATAAACCTGAGCGCTCCCGATCATTTTGCGCCCATCTGCTATTACCAAATCGGCATTGGTCGCCGTGCTGAAACAACTGGGATGATGAATGTAGCCCCGTCCCGCTCTGCCATAGCTGAGTTCGATCCCCAGACTAGCCAACCCCTGAATTAAAAATTCACAAATATGGGTATAGGTGGCGCGGCGAGCGCCTTGATCGGCTTTTAAAATGACCGCATAGGTCAAGTCACCTTTATGAAGCACTGCTCGTCCACCGCTAGGACGACGCACCAGATCGAGTCCTTCAGCTTTTGCTAAATCTGCCCAATGCTCTGGAATTTTGTGCTGATGATAGCCCAAAGAAATAGCTGGTGGTGACCAGCTATAAAATCGTAAAATTGGTTGTGAGAGGTTTTGGCTAGAATTCTGACTATGCTCGGCAATCAGTCGATCTAATAGCCAATTATCTAGTAACATCTGCTGCAAGCCAGGTGCTTTGAGATAGGGTGCTTTACGCCAAACTTTCATGCCAGATTTTCATGCCAAGCGATCGCGTTGAACGATCGGCAAAATGACTATGTGCCAAATTGCTCTGTTAGCAACTCGTCATTGCTATCGGCGATCGCTGCCACAATGGTGATAATGCGAGAAATCTCAGCAGGAGAAAGATCCTCGACAGAGCGAGATGAAACCACTATCACTTGGTCGTTTTGAATCGCGAAGCGAGCCTCGAAGGTTTCCGTTACGTTTTTTTCCAACAACAAACGCAGCATTTTGGCTTCGTCTTTGACAGGATAGGTCAGTACGGTTGATAGGACTGTAAAGGTGTCTGTTGGGGCAGTGCCAGTGATATTAACAACTACCTCAACCGTGCCATATCGAAATTTCCAAGTATCATCAGTTTGATTTACCACTGCAGATTGCTCGGCATCCATGCTGGCAATCACCGTCTGAATCGTGTCCGTAAGATTAAAGGTGTGTGTATTAAGCTCAGGGGACTCAGAGGCTGCATTTACTATGGGTGTTTCTGTGCTGATTGTCATAGTAGTAGTCTAGAAATTACGAGATAAATTACAAGCCATATTCACTGTATCTCAGGAAGGCAAATTTCGGGCTTAACTTTCAATATTGCTACATAAGTACAGGATTTGGATCGGGCACAAGCTCACCGTGAGAAATCGTCCAAGTGCGATCGGCAATCCCCTTGAGTTCTTCAGGCTCGTGGCTGACCACCAGCAGCGTCCAGTTGCGCTTTAGCTCTTTGAGCAAGGTGAGTAGCTGTCGTCTGATCGACCAGTCCAGTCCTGCGGTGGGCTCATCTAGTAAAAGTAACCCTGGTTGCCTGATTAACTGCACTGCCAAGGCTAGCCTGCGTTGCTGCCCCCCACTGAGAGACTGTGGCGATGCCTGAAAACTCAGTTGCCCTAGCCCCACAGATTGCAGCGCTGCAAGGATGCGATCGCTGTCGATGTCAAGATGCCCCAGCCGCAACTCTTCTAAAACCGTACTACCGCAAAAATGGCGCTCGGGAAACTGAAACACCAAGCCGCAGAGTTGCTGAAGATGGTCGGGTGTAAGTTCTTGAGAATGCCAGTAAATCCCACCCTCACGCCAATCGACAAACCCCGCCAAGATCTCAAGCAGCGTACTTTTTCCCGAGCCACTCGGCCCTACGATTAGACCTAATTCGCGATCGCGTAATTCTAAACAGATGTTTTTTAGAATTGGGGCAGGTGTAGCAGGAGGGTGATAGGTTAAATTTTGAATCGTTAGCATGAATACTAGATTACCCTAAATATCAAGCTGGGATTTCAGCCAGATATACAGTTACTGGTTTCGCTATAGGATGTTACATTATCTTCCATCCAATACCTAGATTTCAAATTTAGGAAGTACGAGTTCAACAGGTGGATCGGGGAAAGCTATGCGAACTTCATTCTTATTATTTCTAGTAACGATCGGCGTTCTCAGTCTAGAAATCAGTCTAGAAACTCTGGCTCTAGGAAACGCTCAAACTGCCCTAGCTCAAACAGTACCCGATGGCACTACGGCTACTCAAGTCAATGGTAATGCAATCGCACCTACAGGTGCGGGCACTATCAACGGCGGTAATCTTTATCACAGTTTCAACGAATTTAACGTACCGCAGTCAGGTGTAGTCTTTAATACTGGCAATTCTTCAGTCAACGGTGCGGAAGTTCAAAATATCATTAATCGCGTCACGGGCAGCAATCCCTCTGCGGTTTTGGGCACAATTGAAAGCCGTCAAGCTTTCCCCAATGCCAATCTTTATCTAGTGAACCCTAACGGGATTGTATTTGGTCAAAATGCCCGTTTAGATATTGGCGGCTCCTTTCATGCCACGACAGGCACGGGTTTAGGTTTTGACAACGGACAAACTTTTAATGCCGATCGGAATTCACTCAGCTTTCCCAGTGGCGATCCCAAGAATATTCGCTTTGCGATCGCTCAGCCTGCGGGCATTATCAATCAAGGCAATTTATCGGTAGATTCTGGCAAAAACATTACTTTAACTGGTGGAAGTATTGTAAATACTGGTATATTAACGGCTCCTGGTGGAAATATTGCCTTAACTTCTGTATCTGGGAATAGTCAAGTTGAATTGCGATCGCCCGATGCGGTCTTAGGGTTGCAGGTGACATCCAATGCGGTTCCCTCTAACTGGAGCGGCAAGATTACAGAATTGCCAAAACTTGCGGAGTTACTCACGGGTAAAGTGCCTGAAGCTAACCAAGTAGTTGTCAAAGCCGATGGCTCTCTTGCCTTAGTAGCAAATCCTGCCTCGACGGATATTCCTGTAACGAATGGAATGACGATTGTCTCAGGACTAATTGATGTATCAACTCCCTCCCTTGGCAAGGGGGGGGTAATTGGCATCTTTGGCGAGAAGGTAGGACTTGTAAATGCTCGAATTAGTGCATCTGGGCTGAATGGCGGCGGTACTGTTCTGATTGGAGGAGATTTTCAGGGAAAAGGCATCGTTCCAAATGCTCAACAAACCTATGTGAGTGCGAATTCTCTCATTGATGCCAATGCTTTATTCACAGGAAATGGCGGAAGGGTCGTTGTTTGGGCAGACCAGAGCACGCAGTTTCTGGGCAACATCTCAGCAAAGGGTGGAACTCAGTCAGGGGATGGTGGCTTTGTCGAGGTGTCGGGCAAACAGAACCTCGATTACAGAGGTAATGTAAATACTTTCGCAACAAATGGAAAAACTGGAACGTTGCTGCTTGACCCAAATAATATAACGGTGATTACTGGAGGAGTTAATACTGTTAATGAAGTATCAGCCTTTGCAAATCTGCCTGCTAATGCACAAATCGATCCAGTAACGCTTACTGCAGCAAACGCTAATATTGTTTTACAAGCAACCAGCGATATTACATTTGCCAATTCGGTCACACTTAATCCTGGTTTTGGTCTGACAGCACAAGCGGGTAATACCATAAACTTCATCAATAACGCATCAATCACCACGACAAATGGAGCGGTTCAGCTTTTTGCAAATAGTACAGCAGCACCTGCTCCTTCAGGCTCTGGTAATATCTTTGTGAATGGCAGTTCTTCGATCTCTACGAATGGTGGAGCGATCGACCTACAGGTTCAAGGAGGAACTGGATTCATTAATATATCTGGCACTCCCTCATTCAACTCTGGGGGTGGTGCAATTAATTTTAGTACTTCTGGATCGGGAATCTCTATAGCAGGTGGAACGATTGCCTCCAATGGTGGAGATATCACAATCAATGGGACGAATACTACAGGTGCGGGAGTTTCACTTGCTGGTGCTGCGAATAACATTACTTCAGGAAGTGGCAAGATTACAATTACTGGAGTCGGTGGTGGTATAGGGGATGGAATCAAGATCGATCCTAATACCACACTTCAGTCTACAACTGGCATCATTACTTTAAATGGAACGAGTACAGGTGGTCAAGGACTATTTTTGCAGGGGAGTGGAATTAATACTAGTGGCAGCATTAACCTAATTGGTAGCTCTATCGATGCCCAAGGCTATAATCTCACGGGTGCAGGTGCGATCGCCTTAACCTCTACCCGCAGCCTTACGATTGGAAACATTACAACCTCTGGAAACGCCGTCAATATCACCAGCAATACCGATAGCGTCACAACTGGCAATATTGCAACTTTTGGTGCAAATGGTGGAAATGTGACGATCGAGGCATCCACCCAGATTCAAACAGGTTCCATTGATGCAAGAGGATTGACGGGTACTGGAGGAAATGTATCCATCGACCCAACTGGGAGTATTGTCATTGGTTCTATTAATACGAGCGGTGTAACTCAAGGTGGAAATGTTTCAGTCATTACCACTGGCGGCAACCTTAGGGTGTTGGGTCTGATTTCAAGTTCGTCCTGCGGTGGTGCCAGTATCTGCACGACTGGGGGCAGTGGTGGCAGCGTGTTTATTCAGCATGGTGGGCTCAATGCTTTTTCGATTGGCGATCCTAGTGTGAATGGAACGAGTGGAACGATCGTGACAGGAACATCCACCTTAAATGTAGGGACAATTATTCAGGTTGGAAATTCCATTTTTACGCAGGGCAATATTTCCATTACTCCTGCTGCTGCTCTTATTCCTGGGCAGACTACAAATAGCGGCAATAGCAATGTAATTCTAGCACCATTAAAACCTGCTGACTTATCCATAACCGATGCAACTACGCTCAGAATCCTAGAGATTCGAGATGTCACAAAGAAACGCGTTGACGCTCTTTTATTAGAAGACAACCTACCAGTTGCCTTTGAAGTCTTAGAAGCAGGCTATGTTGCTGAATTAGAGACTTTTTTAGAAAAGGAACTGAATGCACCTCCCCTAACCCTAGAAGATGGAAGGCAACTGTTGAGCGATATTTCCTTGCGTAGTGGAAGTGTTACGGCTTTGGTTTATCCTGTCGTTTTAGATAATCGCATTGAGATTCTGGTGATCCCCCCTAAAGACAAAGGCAAACCATTCCGTCGCTTTGTCAGGAATATCAATCCAGCAACCGTTGAGGCAGCACTGATCGATTACCGTAGCAATCTCCGAGATGTTGGTTCTCAGGACTATATGAAAGAAGCGCGGCAATTGTATGACTGGATTATAGCCCCGATTGATGCCCAGCTAAAAGTCTTAAAAGTTGAAACGCTTGTGTTTGTGATGGATGCAGACCTAAGGGTAATTCCTCCTGCCGCATTGCATGATGGTAAGCAGTTTTTGGTGGAACGGTATGCTTCTGTGAATATTCCAGCCTTACGCGTAACGAGACTAGAAAGTCGCGATCGCACCAATAATCGTGTTTTAGCGATGGGCTTGACTGAGGCAATTGATGATTTTGCGGCATTACCATCTGCGGAAGTTGAGGTGAATACAATTGGCAAACGCATCTTACCCGGTGCAATCTTTCTCAATCGCGAATTTACCGTCGATAACCTGCAAAATCAACGTCAAAGCTCGCGTTACAGTATTTTACATCTAGCTACCCATGGCAAATTTATCAGCGATCGCGCCGATGGATCGTTTATTCAACTTTGGAATAGTCGATTGCGTCTAGATCAATTCCCTGCGCTGCGTTTTGATAACCCCCTTGTAGAATTAATGACCCTGAGTGCCTGCGAAACTGCTGTAGGTAGCAACCTCGGCATTAGCGGACTATCAGTTGAGTCGGGTGCGCGTAGCGTGCTAGCTTCGTTATGGGCTGTCTCAGACTCTGGAACTGCACCTTTGATGATTAGTTTTTATCGCAACTTCCCCAATGAACTAAGTAAAGCGATCGCACTCCAAAAAGCCCAGTTGTCTCTTTTAAGGGGCGAAGTCAAGATCGAGAATGGCAGGATTGTCGGCGTGGAGGGATTTCCCAATATTAAAGTTCTAGAACCAACTATGAATATCGATCTCAAACATCCATCCTATTGGTCTCCGTTTGTTTTAGTCGGAAATTGGTTGTAAGTATCTTGATATTCAGATCCCCAACTTTTTCTATAATTGATGCAGATCATCTCTCATTATAATTGTGTGCCACTAATTTAAGCATGAACCAAAAATGTTAGCACTGTCTCATCAATTCCCTTCAGTTTTAAAATACCGCGCTTACCAATTTCATCTTCTTCGAGATAGTCTGCGACCACAGCAGACACTAAAATACAATCAGGTTCGGCAGCGGATTGAATGCGCGAGGCAATATTTACTGTAGGGCCAATCGCAGTGTAGTCCGATCGCTCGGCACAGCCAAACATACCGACAACAGCAGTACCTTGATGAATGCCACAGCGAAACTGCACAGGGGGAATCCCGTGGGCTAACCATTCTGCATTCAACTTTGCCAGAGCTCGCTTCATTTCGCGGGCAGCATCAACAGCACAACGTACCTGCTCGTTAGGACTGAGTTCTTCGGGAGCACCAAATAATGCCAAAATCCCATCTCCCATAAATTTATCCACGGTTCCACGATGGGCAAAAATCGCACGGGTCATTTCGCCTAAGTACTGATTGAGCATTTCGGAAACGCGCCGCGATCGCACCGTATTCGCTAGTTGCGTAAACCCAACAATGTCGCTAAACAGAACCGTAATCATCCGAGGCTCGGGACGTAAATCGAGAGATAGTTGTCCTTCTGCGGCTTTTTGTACCATCAGAGGCGGCAAAAATCGCTTGAGCACTGATTCCGTCAGATATTGATTCAGTTGCTTTACCCTTTGTTCGCTTAGCTTCAGGGCTAACAGATTCCGAACTTCCGCTAAGAGTTCGCGATTGTTAAAGGGCTTGGCTAGATAGGCATCAGCACCCGTTTCCGTGCCTTCAATTCTCGTTTCCTCATCGATTTTGGCTGTTAGCAGAATCATCGGCGTACTTGCAAGCATCGCATCTTCACGGATGAGGCGAATCAGATCTAAGCCTGACACCTGCGGCATCATCAAATCTGTGACAATCAGATCGGGTTTAAATTTTTGGGCTTGATGGAAACCCTCTGAGCCATTACGGGCAGAGATCACTTGATAGCCCGCTTGCAAGAGAATAGAACGCAGATAGCCCCGCAAGTCGGCATTGTCATCCACGATCAGAATTTGATTGATATTCGTCTCTGTAGTAAGGTTTTCGCTGGCATCCCCTTCAATCCTGCGCTTGTTGCTGGCATCCAAAAGCATCCTTGTGCTTTGAGCATTTTCTTCAGCAATGATGGAACTCTCAACGTCGATTTCCGAGTCGAGATCGGTTTCGATGCCCGCTAGTTCGACATCGGTTCTTGAGAGCTGGACGTCAACAGGGGTATGCATGACCTGTTTAGGCGGAAGGTGAGCGTCGCCTATGGGCAAAGAAATTGTGAACTTTGTGCCTTTACCATAGATGGAGTCCACAATAACCTCTCCACTATGTAATTCCACCAATTCCTTTACTAGAGATAGTCCTAGTCCGCTACCCTCATAGCTGCGACTGATAGAACCTTCGGCCTGCCGAAACCGCTCGAATAGAAAAGGAATCTGATCGGTGCGAATCCCAATGCCCGTATCTTCGACACTGAGCAGACAGCGATCGCCTGCGGATTGCAACCGTACAGTGATACTACCGCCACTGGGCGTGAATTTCATCGCATTTGACAGGAGGTTATAGATCACCTTGTCAAACTTCTCTAGATCCAAATAGACCTGCGGACATAGATCGAACTGGGTAAAAAGTCGCAGATTTTTCTTGTCGCAGTAAGCCTGAAATGCTTCGAGGGTATGCATAGCAAATTGTGTCAAGTCACAGGGGCGGAAACAAGATTGCATCTTGCCTGCATCCAGTCGTTGCAGATCGAGTAACTGATTGACCAAACGCAAGAGGCGGCGACAGTTGCGCAAGGCAATCACAGATTGGTCGTAGGTTAAGGTCTGATTCTTCGCGATCGCCGATTCCAACGGCCCAATCGTCAGGGTCAAAGGGGTACGAAACTCGTGAGAGATATTTTGAAAGAATTCTGTTTTTTGGCGATCGCTCTCAATTAACTGCTGTGCTTGTTCGCGGGTCTTTTGATAGAGACGAGCCTGTTGCACGGCGATCGCTGCTTGAGATGCCACAGCCTGAGCCAACGTGACTTCAGACGTTTGCCAATGGCGCGGCCGATCGATCTGACGCAGTGAAATACTACCGATAATTTTACCATCGGAGATCAGGGGCACAATTAATAGCGATCGCGCGGAAGCTTGTAAGGGAAGGTCAACATGATTGAGTTGCGGTTGCTGGGTCAGATCGTCAACAATGACGGGAAGTTTAGTCGTAATGAGTTGCAGCAGGACTGGATTTCCATCAATGCGAACCTTAGATTGGGATATTTGGGGGTTTTCTAACCGATACCCATCCATTAGATCCTTGACAGCATTGGTTATGGGAGCTTGGGGCTTTCCTTTAGCTTCCTCGCGCTTGGTCTCTTGGCGATCGCGAATGTGTAAACCCACACAATGTACGTACTCATCCTCTTCTGTCCATAGGGATAAAGCGCAGCCATCGCTCTGTAAGGCTTGCCCTAACTGTTGTGTAATTGCGGCAAAAATATCCTGAGGGTCGAGGCTGGAACGAATTGCCGTGGTAATTGTATTGACGAGTGCTTCCCGTTTGGCGAGGGCTTGAACCTGTTCGTAGGCCAGTGCTTGCGAGAGAGCAAGAGCTGCCTGGTCGGAAGCTAAATTGATTAACTCAACTTCATCCTCTGTCCAAGTTCGCATCATGTCGCATTGATGTAATGCCATGACGGCGATTAACTCTTGTTGCACGATCAAAGGCACGAGCAGAGAAGACTTAACATTCAACGCTGCAAAAACTGACTGACCTTTAATGCGTTCGTCCGTGCTGACATCGTTAATAATTTGAATTTTTCTCGTTTCTACCAGAGTTTGTGCCAGTACCTGAAAATTCTCATGGGATACTGAATCAACTTCTGCATTCGATATGAGATAAGCTTCAGAGAGATATAAGAAGGAATTTTCTGTGATTTTATCATCTTGGAAAGGTGAGACAATGCAGCAAGTCACCTCGAAATTGCGACCGATAATTTCCACCACCGATTCCAAAATATCCCGATAATTGGAGGAACCATTGATGGAATAGGCGATCGCATTCAGAAGGGTCTCTTGTCGTAGGCTGCGGCGCAGTTCGCCTGTACGATTTTTCAACAGATAATGGGTCTCTAGCGCTTGCTTGACGACGTTTTTAAGGTCGTCTTCTTCCCAAGGCTTAGTAACATATTTAAAAACGCGACTGGAGTTAATTGCCTCTACCAGATCTTCGATGTCCGTATAGGCTGTCAGGATAATCCGCATCGTGTCGGGATACTGGATTGCCATTTGACTGAGGAACTCGGTTCCACTCATCACAGGCATGCGCTGATCGGAGATGATTACAGCCACTTCGCCTTCCCGCTCTAGCAAGGCGATCGCCTCAAGGCCACTTTGAGCGCGTAAAACCTTGTATTCTCGGTAAAACGTGCGATAAAGCAGATCTAAGTTATCGGGTTCATCGTCGATAACCAGAAGTTTTGGCTTGCTACTTGTTGGCGATTCCCTTCGGGGCGCATCCTGCCGCATCAAACAACTTTCCTACCACTAAAGCATGGGATGCGAGTCGCATCAATCAGCGTCGGTTCCCATGCACCAAACTAGGTTGAATATACCATTTTTACCCAAATAGTTTGATGCATGGGCGACAAATGAGAATGCTGCTACTGCGAACTCAACCGCATTTGAAGTGCTGCTTGGGCTTCCTCTCGGTCGTCAAAATGGATTTTCTCTTTACCGAGAATCTGATAATCTTCATGTCCTTTACCTGCGAGCAAAATTGTATCGCCCGATTGAGCCTGCGCGATCGCCATTTGAATGCATTTGCGCCGATCCCCCTCGATAACCACTGCGTTAGCGTCCGATTTCTCGGCGATCGCGGCATTAACCCCCACCATAATGTCAGCCAGTATTCTCTTGGGATCTTCAGTGCGTGGGTTATCAGAGGTGACATAAATGCGGTCGGCTAACCTTGCGGCAATACCTCCCATCAGAGGACGTTTAGTGCGGTCGCGATCGCCGCCACAACCAAACATGCAGATCAGTTCTCGTTGCGTAAACGGACGCATTGCCTTGAGCAGATTTTCTAGGCTATCGGGGGTATGGGCATAGTCCACCACCACCGTAACGTCTTGCCGATCGCTCACCTGTACCCGTTCGACCCGCCCAGGTACACTTTGAAACTCGGGCAATTGGAGCGCGATCGCTTCGAGGCTAACGCCCAGATGTACTGCGGTGGCGATCGCGGCGATCGCATTCGCCACATTAAAGCTACCGACTAGCGATGATTTTAAAGCGATCGCCCCCAGTGGGGTATGCAATGTCCCCGTAACCCCATTCGCCCCATAGGTAAGGTTTTCTGTGTAAAAGTCAGCTTGCGGATTGGTGAGGCTATAGGTCCATACAGGTGAAGACTGCACCATTCCCACCAGTCTCTCGCCAAAGGCATCGTCAAGGTTGATTATGGCTCTACCTTTTAGGTAGTCAGCCTGAAATAGCAGGGCTTTGGTGACAAAATAGTCCTCTAGATCGCGGTGATAGTCGAGGTGATCTTGGGTAAGATTGGTAAACACGGCGACTTCAAAGGGACAGCCCAAGGCGCGTTTCTGGGCAAGGGCGTGGGAGCTAATCTCCATGACCGCTACTTGGCAACCGCCGTCAGCCGCCTGTTTGAGCAGAGATTGCAGGTCGATCGCAAAGGGTGTGGTGTGCGCCGAAACCTTGACATGACCTTGCCATCTGGCATAAAGCGTGCCAAATAAAGCCGTGGGAAATTGGGCGGACAGAAGAAATTCAATTAGGTGCGTAGTGGTGGTTTTTCCATTTGTCCCTGTCACGCCCACCAATTGCATGGTTTGAGCAGGATAGCCATAAAATGCCTCAGCCAATTTGGCACAGGCAACCACGACATCCTCAACCACAATTAGGCTTGAAGGGTCGGCAGGCAATTCAGCGCTATCTGAGATTACTGCTGCGATCGCCCCATTTGCCAGAGCCTGTGCGGCAAACTTACTGCCATCTACCTGAGTCCCTGGCATCCCAATAAATAAATCCCCCGCCCGACAATCTCTAGAGTCAGTAGTTAGCCGCTGAACGATCGAGGTATCTAGTTCGGGATTTTGAGAGGTATACCCTGCTTGCTTGAGCAGATCGCTTAGCTTCTGCATATTTTCTTACTACCTTACAATTTGGCTTAATTATTTGGATCTGAGACTCCAGATAGGTTAACTGAATCACCCTGATTTTTACAAGAGATTTGTTAATGTTCTGACTCCATTCCTGAAGAATGATTTCTGTTTAGCCATCCCTCTTACTTGTCATACCATTTTTAAAAAAAGATACAACGCATCATTTTTTGAAAAGACCGCGCTCTGCGCGGGACACAAAATCCGATCTGTCGCAAATTTAAGAGAAATTGGGATCGGTTATTATCTTGATTGGCAATGGGCTATAGCCCTATAAAATCGTTGCAAATTCTGAAACCAAAATAGGCTTCTCTTGCTATGGTTGTATGTTTTTAATGAGAACCTGTACTCCAAGCGCAAAATATAAACATAGGAAAACTTATGCAATTTTATTGGTCCATCAATCAAATCCCTGAGCTTGCAAGCCTAACGCCAGAGCAGAAAAAGCAAGCATGGCAGTTTTGTTACAAAAAATATGCTTTCAAACATTGGCAGATATGGGCAAGCCTAGTTTCGTTAGGTCTTCTTGTCGCTGTGTGCACAAAGTTATTTAATGTGGGCAACTCAGTAGTCAGTGCCGCAATTGGCGGTGCGATCGGTGGTGGTCTGGGCGGCGGAATTTTTGGAGTCACAACCACAAATGTTCTACGTCCCCATTTGATTGACTATGCGAATACACACTTCGGGACAGCAAATTCATCAACGGAACCTTCTCTTGAGGAGTAGTGAGAACTTTGATATTGGTGCAGAACTGCACGTTCAGTCCGATGCTTTGCAATGACAATATCGCAAAATCCGCGATCGCTATCTCAATTTGGAGTAAAATCTCGATCGCTGCTAAACCTACCTATGCCAAATCATCCCACCGTTCACACCTATCCCGATCTGCTGCTCGGTAGGCTTGTCAAGCGATACAAACGCTTCTTTGCCGATATCGAGCTAGACACTGGAGCGACGATCGTCGCCCATTGTGCCAATACTGGCCCGATGACAGGCGTGTGTACGATCGGCGCACAGGTGGCTGTGTCTTACAATCCCAGTCCTAAGCGCAAGCTCGCCTACAGTTGGGAAATGATTCACATCGATGGGGTTTGGGCGGGAATTAATACGAGCCTTCCCAATAAAGCGATCGGCTATATGCTAGAAAACCGCTTGCTACCTGAGCTAGAGCCCTATGACTCCTTTCAACCAGAAGTTGTCTATGGCGAAGAAAAGAGTCGTATCGACTACTTACTCGATCGCGAGCCGCTCTTAAACGCTCAAACTGATTCCCAAAAGCAAAGAACCTATGTGGAAATCAAAAATACAACTTGGTGCGATCGCAACATCGCCCTATTCCCAGATACGGTAACGACGAGGGGGCAAAAACACCTAAGAGAACTCATGTCCGTGGTGAATGGGGATTCCCTTGCTGCGATTGTCTATTTTATCAATCGTGGCGATTGCGACCAGTTTAAAAGTGGCGATGCTGCTGACCCTGAATATGGAAGACTGCTTAGAGATGCGATCGCGTCTGGAGTCAAAGTTTTGCCCTGTCGGTTTAATGTAACCCCCGAAGTCGTTACCTATTTAGGTTTAGCAGAACTCGTGATGGATTGATCTAGATCGAACTTCATCTTTCGCAAAAGGACGAACATCACAATCCCCGAAATCGTGCCGTAGCAAATCCCAAGGATGGTGCTAGGCGTGATAAATATTACCTTCCTCGCAAGATTGAAGCCAATTGTGAGACTTACATACCAAGCAAACGAGGTAGCGATTACCCACCAACCCGCTTGGGGGATTTGCGTTCTCAAAAAAATCCACTGCGCGAGTCCTGTGGTTGTGCCACGCAAAACCGCAAAGATCGTGAATAGATCCACGGCATCGCCAAAGGTAATACTGAGATTCCAAGCGATGCTAATACTGACTGGACCTCCCACCAGACCGCCGAGGGGCGTGACGAGCAACCACCAATAAGCACGACGGATTCTGCCTCGGAGAATTAACCACTGCGGCAAGGCGATCGCCAAACTCATAACTCCATAGCCTAGAATATTTCCCATATCGCCGCTAACATATTCAGGCACCATAGAACTTACAGGCCCCCCGATCGCAAAACCAAGGCTGGTCGCAACAATCCAAAGCGGCAAAAATCGCCATCCAGACCAAAATTTGAGAAATGAATCAGACATAAGATTTCCTAGTGCGATCGCTTCGCACAGATCGCAAGTTGAGAAAGCGATCGCGATCGTTCGGTTTCTCAACTTGTGCGGGCGATCGCTTCAGCGTTAGTTAATAACGGTACGAGTAGAGCAATGTCTTTTTTAGTGATTTTCGCTATTGTGGCTTTTTAACATTGGCGATATTACTTTAAACTTTTTGAGCGAATGTGCGCCCTAATAAGCCCTGCGGTCTAACTAGCAGCATGATAAATAAAATTGCAAAAGCGACCGCATCTTTGTAAGCGGAAAAGTCTGATGGCACAAACGCCTCGACCAAGCCAATGATTACACCACCGAGTACCGCTCCTGGAATATTACCCAACCCCCCAAAAACAATCACGGCAAGTCCTTTTAAACCAAAGGCAATGCCAAAATATGGCCCAGCAATACTCACACTAGAGCCGATTAACGTACCTGCGACACCACCCAAAAAGCCTGAAAGAAAAAACGTTAACAAAATAAAAAAATCGGTATTAATCCCCAGCAAACTGGCTGTCGTCGCATCTTCTGCTACTGCTTTTAAGGCTTTACCCATTTTGGTGAAATTGATCGCGTAGGTTAATGCCGCCAGAATCACGATAGATACGCCGAAAATCACAATCTGCACCGTGCGAACCATCACGGGCTTTGCTACAGAGCCAAAATTAACCGCCGCAGGCAAATTTCCGTAAATATTGGATGGAAATGTGTAGATTTCAGCGCCGACAAGATACTGAATTAGATTCACAATGACGACAGCTACGCCCAAGCTAGATACGAGCGTTAACAAAGGATCGGCTTGTCTGGTTCGGAGCGGACGAAAGGCAAGTCGCTCGACCAAAACCCCCACCAAACCTGCCAGAATGCTGCCGACAAACAGGGCAAGGGCAAAGGGCATATGTAAGACTTGGGGTAAAGCAACGCCGCCTAACAGTCCATTAGAGCTAAATGCGCCCCCACAGAGACTATAGGTAAAATAGGCTCCGAGGGTAAAAATGGCACCATGGGCAAAATTGATAATCCCTAAAATCGAGAATACTAGGGTATAACCAAGGGCAAAGATGGCATAAACACTGCCAATTGACAGACCATTGGCAAATTGCTGTAAAAATAGGGTGAGATCCATTCTTTAATTTAAGCAGCTAAGGGAAACCAGAGGATATTAAAGCAGGCATGAAGTTATCAAAGATCTTTTTTGGCATTAGTTTGGGCATTGCCTCAGCATTTGCGGCTGCCTTCACAGGGTTCCTAGCAAACTCTTCCACTGCAAATTCAAGTGCTAACTCCTCACCCTCTAATGCTTTAAGTAAAAATGCTGCCAAGACCACAGAGATCGCTGAAACCACACTGAGCCCCCTGATAGACGCCTATACCGCCATGGCACAGCAAGAAAGCGATCGCCTCAAACATAGCGAAAAACTCAGTCTAACCCTCCCCGATACTGGCAGTCAAAATGATAGTTGGAGTTGCGGGCCTAACTCGGCAGCAAGAGTTCTGAAATTTTACGGACATGATGTGGATTACGACATGGTTCGATCTGCCACCGAAAAAAACTTTATCCTACCCGAACAAATTAAAAATCCGCTCGATAACAGTTGGGTGAATATTCGTACAGGCACAACGCCCAAGGTCTTGCAAAAGGTGATGCAACGATGGGAAGGCGATAAGGTAAAACTGGCAAGAAAGGTCGAACTTGCTACCCTACTCAGCCTGCTAGAAACAGGTAAACCTGTCATTGGCTTGATTAGAGTTGGCAGCTTTAAAGTGCCCCTGTTTGGTACAGCCCCCTACCTACATTGGGTAGCGCTTACGGGTTTCGATCGCGCGCAACACTTGATCTACTACACCGATACCAATGGCAAAGAGGCAACCATGTCCTATGAGGAGTTTATGCAGAAATGGAGTCTCGGTTCGGACGGCAATGCCGTAAACGCAATTTTAAAAGGCAATGGTGTGGAGCCCAGAACCATTGTGTGGGTCGATCGCGGCAAAGACGAAATTTAGACTTTGTTAATTTGCTGTTAGCTATTAGCCGTTAGCTTTTTGAATCCCTGCAATACCAAAGGTTTAGGATCGTAAATTTATTACAAGGTCATAAAATTTCTACCCCTTAATTTAGGCTAACCGATCTTATACATGCGATCGCGACCTAATTCTTTGGCACGATAGAGCGCGTAATCTGCTGCCGTAATTAGCACCGTTGATAAGGATTCTACAAGCGGAATTAGGCTGGCTACACCCACACTGATCGTGACATATTCACTTACATCTGAGTCTTCATGTCCGATCTTTAGATCTTTGACATTTGCGCGAATTTGCTCTGCTACATTTGCCGCGCCTTCAATTTCTGTATTAGGTAGCAAAATGGCAAACTCTTCACCACCATAACGAGCCGCCATGTCAGCAGGACGACGCACCGATTGTTTTAAAATGTGAGCAACTTTTCGCAGGCAATCATCCCCAGCTAAATGCCCGTAGGTATCGTTGAAATTCTTAAAAAAGTCGATGTCACACATGACTAAAGACAAGGGCAGTTGTTCGCGGGCGAGACGACTCCATTCTAGGTTGAGGTATTCATCAAAGCGTCTGCGATTGGCTAACTGGGTCAACCCATCTAAGTTTGCTAGATTCTGCAACTCTTCATTGGCTTTTTGGAGCGCCGCCTCAGCCGACAATCGACTTTGAATTTCTTGTCTGAGCTGATCGTTTTGTTGTTGGAGCTTTTTTTGCAGGCGACGTAAGGTTAGTTGATTTTCTACCCGTGCCAACACCTCTGCCAACTGAAACGGCTTGGTTACATAGTCTACGCCCCCGACTGAAAAAGCCTGCACTTTATCAAGCACTTCATCACGCGCACTAATAAAAATGACGGGAATATCGCAGGTTTTAGGATCGGCTTTGAGTTGTTCGCACACTTGAAAGCCGTCCATTTTTGGCATGTTGATATCCAATAAAATCAAGTCGGGTAACTCTGCATGGATGCCCATTAATGCCATTTGCCCATCAATGACGCCTCTTACCTCATAGCCCCTTCGGGTCAACATACTCGAAAGCAGACGAAGATTGTGGGATGTATCGTCAACAACTAAAATGTACTCCCTCGTTTTTTCGTCTTGAGGAATCATGCTTGGTTCAGAGGCGTTATGAATAAATGTTCTCACTTTATCTAATGTTACCAAACATGAAGTTTTTAACTTGAATGCTTGTATTATTCTCAACGAATTGACTTTACGTCTGTAGTGGAAACCACTTTAGCAGAGCTAATTTAAAAATCTTAAATAATACACTAGAGTTTGAGTCTGACCGCTCTTGTCTATATCTTTCCCTGATAGAACCACTTGATTATCTATAGCTGTTAAGATACCTGTAACAAGGTAAGCATCATTAAGGCAGCGAACTAAAAAGTTACAGATTTAGAGCGGTATGTCTTTGCATTTAAACATATGCGTTTAAATTAGGTGTTGTGGGCATGGCGTAAAGCTTTCCATATTTCTTGGTGATACCATTTTCAAAAACCTGCGCGAAATGCGGGACTAAAATCTCGCTCTGCTGCAAACTTAATTGAAATGGGTATGAGTATTTAGGGAGATGCATAGATGGGAGGCATAAATGGGACAAGGTCAGCCGCGTAAGGCTCCCAATCGTTCGAGTCAAGCGATCGATTTAAGAGAAAGTGCGCTTGGCTTGGTGTCAACGATAAGCTTTCCTGCGATCGTCGGTACAGCGGACATGATGCTCAAGTCAGCAACAGTAACTTTTGTAGGGTACGAAAAAATTGGTGGTGGCTACTGTACGGCGATCGTGCGAGGTCGGCTGGCTGATGTGCGCCTAGCGGTGCAGGCAGGGGCTGAAATGGCAGAACAATTTGGGCAATTGGTATCGACTTCGGTAATTCCTAGACCTTTGGCAAATCTCGATATGGTTTTGCCCATTGGTAGCCGTTTGAGTCAATATGCCAGTGGGGGCTATAGCCGCCTCAGTAACCAAGCAATCGGTTTGTTAGAAACAAGAGGTTTTCCAGCGATGGTGGGTGCAGCCGATGCCATGCTCAAGTCCGCAGAGGTCTATTTAGCTGCTTACGAAACAGTCGGGGCTGGTCTTTGTACGGCGATCGTACGGGGTGCGGTGGCGGATGTGGCGATCGCGATCGAAGCGGGTATGTATGAGGCAGAACGCATTGGGGAATTTCACACCTTGATGATTATTCCTCGTCCATTGGATGACTTGGAAGAGACGTTACCTGTGGCAAGTTGCTGGATTGAGGAGCCTAAGCCTGTATTAATGCCAATTAATTTAAAAGAGGTAGAGAGCGAGTTGATCGAGCTACCCGTCTTAGAAATGCCTGTTTTAGAAAAGTTATCTGTGAAAAACGATCAGTGAGTTGGTTGTCAGTTGTCAGTTGTTGGATCTTCGAGGGGATTGATTTCTAGCAAAATAGTTTGCTTTTGTTCTTGCAATAGTTGTTTGGCGATCGCGATCGCATCTAGAACACTGTGGGCTGAAACAACATCTGTGGGGGACAAGCTTTGAAAAAAAGCAGTACTGGCTTGGTCAACATTCAGCAAAATCACCTTTCTGTGAGCTTTGAGTGCGAGGGCAACTTCAGAGGCAGTTCCCGAACTCATGCCAATGGCAATCACAAGATGACTAGACAAGACATTAATATTATTGCGAGCGCTGCCCATATCGGTCATGATCGGGATATCGATCGCAGCAGAGACAGACTCAAAGTCTTTGTTAGGAATAATTCCAATGGTTAGACCTCCCTCGGCTTTAGCACCACAGCTAACCGCATCCATAACCCCATAGCCCATGCCTCCGCTCAAAGCGATCCAAGATTCTTTGGCAATAAACCGACCTAGCTCATAGGCTGTACTGATGTCACTCTCGGTTGCACTTCTCCCTGGTCCCATCACACCAATAATTACTCTTTTCATAAAGTTTTAGTCATTCAACGTTAAAATTTAAAATTATTAAGTTTCTTATATAAATACCACTTTATGACTGACGAACCTAAAACTCGCACGGCGTTCACAAAAGATGAAAGAGGTTTGATGAACAATTGGGCGATCGAACCAAAAATGTATGTCGATCAAGAAGAAGAGCGCTTTGGTATGACTGAGTACGCAGAAATGATTAATGGACGCCTTGCCATGTTTGGTCTAACAGCAGTACTGATTCTAGAAGTCATAACGGGCAAAGGACTTTTGCAAATGTTGGGCTTTTAAGGGAGGAAGCAATCTACGATCCTAACTACATGACAAACTTAAATGACAACAGAAAAAGACTCTAAATCATGGGATTTTGGTAGGTTCGTCAAAACTCTCGCCTATTTCGGCGTTGTACCTCTATTGAGTAATTTAGACTGGTTTCAACAACTGTTAGGTAGCAAAACCAATCCCAAACTTGACACCCAAAAAATTATGAACGGCGATCGCCTCACAGAAAATTCGCTCAACTTGACTCTTTTTGACTTTCGCCATTCTGCCCAAGATTTGCAAAATATCTGGGGAGCAGTGGATGACGTCGTGATGGGTGGGGTGAGTCAAAGTGATATCAAAATCAGTGATGGCAAGGCTATATTCTCTGGGAACGTCTCATCCGCAAACTCTGGCGGGTTTGCTTCCGTGCGGACTCGAAATTTCGATCCTCCAATGAATCTAGCTGGTTACGATGGGATTGAATTAAACATCAAAGGAGATGGATTGCGCTACAAATTTTTAGTTAGAAGCGAATCTCGATGGGATGGCATTGGTTACAGTTTTTCGTTTGATACCGATGCGGACAAATGGATGAAGATTCGTATACCTTTTACCAACATGATTCCTGTGTTTCGCGCTAAGGTAGTACCCGATGCCCATTTAAATTCATCACAGATTCACGCCATTCAGCTTATGCTAAGTAAATTTGAGTATGATGGTGGGCTAAATCCTCACTTTAAGGCAGGCAATTTTCAGCTTCAAATTGATTCTATTACCGCATATCGTAATTGAGTTGCCTAATCTAGCTGTAGAAATCATCTGCGAAGTGTCCATTTTCTCCTAAGAAAAAATAGTGGATTCTGTTGGAACTTGGGCAAAGGTTTGGATCGGAATCACAAGTGCTGCTATATAAGCAAGAAATGTAGGTATCAAGATGCGAAGATGTTGAATTTTTATGAAGTTCTCTTTCATAATTATCGATTAATTGGAATGAAATCGTTGGATGGTTTTGAATAAAAGCGATCGCTTCTCAAGGATGCGATCGCTTTTGCTAATGCTGCCAATTAAGCAAGCATTTAAGATGTCACGTTAAGAACTTGAAAGGTTCGGTTTTGGAACTCCTTAACAAGCTATGAGAGCGCGTTCTTGTAAATCTTTCCGTCCTTCACAATCGCGACAAAGTTTTTGGCTGGATCTTCGATCAGTTTGATGTTTGTCAGCGGATCTCCGTTCACCAGCAGTAGGTCGGCAAGCGCACCTTCTTCGACGACGCCCAATTTACCCGGATAGGGATTGCGGGGACCAGATAAGGCAAGTAATTCGGCATTTGTGCTGGTTGCCATCTTCAGAATTTCAGCGGGCGTGTACCAACGAACTAGTTTCGCAAGTTGTGCGCCTTGCCGAGTGGCTAACTTAGCATCAAATAGGGTGTCTGTACCCCAAGCAGTCTTGAGATTGTATTTCTTCGCCAATTTATAGGCAGTGTCAGTACCATTGGTCACTTGCAATTGTTTGATGCGATTGGGCGATCCTTCGGCAGACGGAATCGCATCCTCGTCGTCGAGAAACGGTTGCATACTCAGCCAGATTCCTTTTTCAGCCATGATCTTTGCGGTTGCGTCGTCCATCAATTGACCGTGTTCGATACACTTGACCCCAGCACGGATCGCTGTCTGGATGGCGATCGGCGTGTAAGCATGAACTGTCACGTAGGTGTTCCAGTTTGCTGCGGCTTCGACAGCGGCGCGAAATTCTGATTCCGTATACTGGCTGACATCTAGGGGATCGTAGTCCGATGATACACCGCCACCTGCCGCCAGTTTAATCTGAGTCGCCCCCTGCATCAATTGCTCGCGAGTTCGACGCAGAACCTCATCCACACCGTCTGCGATTGTACCTACGCCATACACTTCACCGCGACTGAGCGGTGTAGTAGCCGATCTGGGTAGTTCCTTGAGCGATCGGAAGTCACCATGTCCGCTCGTCTGCGAGATCATCGCACCCGAAGGGTAGATGCGTGGGCCGACGATCGCACCCTTATCAACTAACTTCTTTAACTCGAACACGGGACCTGCCATATCGCGAGCACTGGTAAAGCCTCGCAGCAGCATGTCTTTTGCTGCGGTTTGTGCAGTCTTAAATATGGTTTCGGGTGTGGTGTTGGGAGAGAGGAGGTCTTCTTTGCTGGTAGCCGCCATAAACAGGTGCGTATGGTTATCGATCAGTCCAGGCATTAGCACGCGACCATCGCCATTAATCCTTTTCGTGTCTGATGGTGGGGTAATGGAATTTTGGGAAATTGTTTTGATTTTGTTGCCAACCACCAAAACACTGGACGGTTCGGAAAGTCGGTCAGAGATGCCGTTAAAAATACGAACGTTCTCAAACAGAATGCTGCTAGGTTGAAGCGTTTGTGCGTTCATGGGTGCTGGACTCTGGGCAAAGCCTATGAGTGCGATTAGTGCGACGATCGCTAGCACTAAAGACCCAAATAGAGCGGGGTATCGAAATCGCATGGGTTGATCTCCTCATTTGTAAACATCATTGAAGGTAATATCTCAATCTGGAAAGCGCGATCGCGTGAGATTCATGAATCGTTACGGGATTCAGAATATTATCCCCAGTCGGAATTCAAGCGCATCAAGAGACCAGCGGCGGTAAGCATTCCGAGAGGAATTACTGAGGTAGGAATCGAAATTTTTGTTTAGAGGCTGACTACTTTTAATTTGCATCTAACTTGTATCTACTAATCTGAATAATAGAGATAATTTGATTTCGGACAAACTACAGGCAAGTATCTCAGTAATTTTATTATCTTGTCTCATTTCGATCAAAAAAGCTAGATAATATTCATATTCATGGGGGTAATGCCATCAAGCTGTTACTTTCATAGGATGCCTTAAGTTTCCACTTGCCAGCTAAATCTTTAATTATCTTGAACCAACCCAAGAACAATTTATGACAGCCGAACAAAGCAGACTGCAAGAGACACAACGCAACATTCCTTGGAAAAAGTGGGGACCCTATTTGAGCGAACGTCAATGGGGCACTGTGCGCGAAGACTACAGCGATAACGGCGATGCTTGGAATTATTTTTCCCACGACCAAGCACGATCGCGTGCCTATCGCTGGGGAGAAGATGGATTGGGAGGCATTTCCGACGACCACCAAGTTCTCTGTTTTGCCTTAGCACTATGGAATGGGAAAGATCCCATTCTCAAGGAAAGATTGTTTGGGCTTAACAACAGCGAGGGCAACCACGGTGAAGATGTGAAGGAGTACTACTTCTATCTCGATAGCACGCCCACGCATTCCTACATGAAATATCTGTACAAGTATCCGCAGGCGGCTTATCCTTACGAGGATTTGGTTAAAACCAACCGACAGCGCAGTCGAGACGAATTGGAATACGAACTGCTCGACACGGGCATTTTTAACGAAGACCGTTATTTCGATGTCTTTCTCGAATACGCCAAAGCCGATTCTGAAGACATCCTGATTAAAATTAGCGTTGCCAATCGCGGATCCGAAGCCGCTACGCTGCACCTATTGCCAACGCTCTGGTTCCGAAATACTTGGTCTTGGGCTGATGGCAGTTCTAAGCCCATCCTGCAAAAGGTAGGGAACGCAGGGGATAACGTCATCCACGCCCATCACACCGATGCTACATTTCAGGAATGGATTCAGGACTACTATCTCTACACTGAAGGCAACGTTCCGCTGCTATTTACAGAGAATGAAACCAACAACGCCCGTCTCTTTGCCACGCCCAATGCCAGTCCCTATGTCAAAGATGGGATTAACAATTATCTCATTCATGGAGAGAAAGATGCTGTCAATCCCGCTCAGATGGGAACGAAAGCTGCTCCTCACTATCCATTGAGCGTAGGGGTAGGAGAAACGCAAGTCGTTCGCCTGCGACTCTCTCGCACCGCACCCGCCCAAAAGAGCGCTCCCTTTGGCGACTTCGATCGCATTGTTCAAACGCGCTTGCAAGAAGCCGATGCTTTCTATGCCGCGATTACGCCAGTCAAAGTCCAAGCCGACCGCGATCGCACCAATGTCATGCGTCAGGCTCTGGCGGGAATGCTGTGGACAAAGCAATATTTCTACTATGATGTCGATAAGTGGCTGGACGAACATAATGTTGACTCCACCCAGCGCAAGAAAATGCGTAACGGCGATTGGGCTCACATGTACAACGATGACATTATCTCCATGCCAGACAAGTGGGAATACCCTTGGTTTGCCGCTTGGGATTTGGCATTCCATATGCTGCCCTTGTCGATTGTGGACTCGGATTTCGCGAAAGTCCAGTTGGATTTGATGCTGCGCAATGACTACCTGCACCCTAACGGTCAAATCCCCGCCTATGAATGGAACTTTGGGGATGTGAATCCGCCCGTCCATGCCTATGCCACCATGCAAACCTATTTAGCCGACAAGGCACGGAATGATGGCAAGGGAGATCTGGACTTTCTCAGGTATGCCTTTGCTAAACTGCTGGTCAACTTTACCTGGTGGGTCAACCGCAAGGATCGCGAAGGTAATAACGTCTTTGAGGGAGGCTTTTTAGGACTGGATAACATTGGCGTGTTCGATCGCAGTTCGCCCCTACCCACAGGTGGACACCTAGAACAAGCAGACGGTACGGCTTGGATGGTATTTTTTAGCCAGCAAATGCTGCGGATTGCCGTCGAACTGGCGGTTCACATTCCTCTCTACGAAGAATTTGCCAGCAAGTTTTTCGAGCACACGATTTTGATCGCTGGGTCAATGGATCGCATGGGAGAGCTCAAAGATGAGATGTGGGATGAAGCGGATGGGTTCTTTTACGATGTCTTGCGATTGCCCGACGGTCAGGCGATGCGTTTAAAGGTGCGATCGCTCGTGGGACTCTTGCCCCTCGCCGCTGTCTCCGTTTTTGAAGCAAGTGACATTGCGAAATTACCAAACTTCCTCAAACGCGCACAGGCATTCTTGCGCCGTCGCCCCGAACTCACCGCGAATATGCACATGCCCGACCAGCCCAGTGCTGCAGGTCGGTATATGCTATCGATCTTCAACGAGCAAAAATTGCGCCGCGTTCTCGCGAGAATGTTGGACGAAAGCGAATTCTTTAGCCCCCACGGTATCCGATCTCTTTCCCGCTACCATAGCGAACATCCGTTTGTGTTCTATCACAACGGTCAAGAATTTCGCGTGGATTACCTGCCGGGCGATTCCAACACGGGTATGTTTGGCGGTAATTCCAATTGGCGCGGCCCCATCTGGATGCCCGTTAATTTATTGCTCTTTTCCGCACTCCTGCGCCTCTATTCCTTTTACGGTGACTTGTTTAAGATCGAATGCCCAACTGGCTCGGGTCAGTACATGACCCTGTACGAAGTCGCTCAGGAACTGGGCGAACGACTGACGAGCATCTTCCTGCGCAACAAAAACGGTCATCGTCCCACCTATGGCGCATCGGAAAAGTTCCAAAACGACCCCCACTGGAAAGATTTAATCCTGTTCTACGAATACTTCCATGGCGACAATGGTGCAGGGATTGGAGCCAGTCACCAAACAGGTTGGACGGGTTGTGTCGCTCGCATCATTCAGGCAATGAGTGATATCACCCAAGAGGTTGCCTCTGGCGCAAATGCGGAAATGGAAGCGATTAAGAAGACAGTAGGGAAATAAATTGTCGGGGCAGTCCCCCCGCGATCGACCTCCGTGCCCCTGTGTTTGCCCGAAAATAGGGGGTAGGCACAGAGGCACTACCTCTACCAGTCGTTCTATTTTTCCAATGCCATGCAATATTTCTGATTGTGCAATATGGGAACAATGAAACCGATCGGTTGCCAGTAAGATCGAGGATTCGGTAAGGGGGAACAAATTGGATTGATTTGCGCGGCAATCATCGCTGATTGAAAGGGATTACAATTTTGGGCAATACAGAAAATTCTTTAAATCAAACGATTATTCGATTTTACGGACGATAAGTAATATAAAAACTCTGGAAACTAAGTTGGAAACTAATCATCTTAACCATTTCATGGCGACATGCCCTTCAGTAGCTGAACGATTGGCAACAGGTAAAGCCCTACGCCGACAAGTATCTCGCCGCGCCCATGGCGAATTGAATATTGCAAGCGATCGCCAAGATCCGATCGCGATTCTAGAAGCCCAAGCCCAAACGCGATTGCCCGAACTCGTACCTGTGCGCTATGCCCGCATGTTAACTTCACCCTTTGCCTTCCTACGCGGATCGGCTGCGGTAATGATCGGCGATATTGCACATGCACCAACGATAGGCGTGCAAGTTCAGGCTTGCGGCGACATGCACGTTGCCAATTTTGGCGTTTTCGCTTCTGCGGAGCGCAATCTCGTGTTTGGCATCAACGATTTTGATGAAACTCATATAGGAGCTTGGGAATGGGATCTCAAGCGATTGACAGCCAGTGCCGTCGTGGCAGGACGCTTTCTCGGAGGCGATCGCGCTTTGTGTGAAGAGGCAGCACAGACAGTCGTACAGTCCTATCGCAACCGCATGCGCGAATATGCCCACTTCGGTTATTTAGAACTCTGGTACGCAAATATTAGAGAAGATGACTTGCTCAAGGTACTTCCCCCCGAATCTCGCAAAAGAGCCGTGACGATCGCGGCTAAAGCTCGGCATCGCACCCACCTTCAAGTGCTCGATAAGATGACCGACCTGATCGACAACCAGCAACGCATTGTCGAAACCCATCCCCTGATCGTGCGAGCGCAGACCACTAGTTCTGGGAGACCGATTTCCGAAGCTCTCGAACTTTTACTGCAAGATTATCTCGCTTCTATGGGGGCAGATCGACGGTTTCTGCTCTCGCGTTACCGCATTCTCGATGTCGCCCGTAAGGTTGTCGGTGTCGGTAGTGTTGGTACGCGCTGCTGGGTGATCTACATGCAAGGCAGGGATACGGAAGATCCGCTATTTCTCCAAGTCAAAGAAGCCCAACCTTCCGTGCTAGCTTCCTATGCTGGCAATTCACCGACTCCAGTCCCTGCTAACCAAGGACAAAGGGTTGTAGACGGACAGCGGCTAATTCAGGGCGCACCCGATATTTTCTTGGGCTGGGGCGAGCAGGATGGCTTTCAATACTACGTCCGCCAATTGCGGGATATGAAAGGTGGCGTCGAGTTCGATCCCACGAAATTTAAAGTTACCAATCTTCCTGCTTACTGTGATATCTGTGGTTGGGCGCTAGCGTTAGCCCATGCCAAATCTGGCGATGCGGCGATCTTGGCGGGCTATATGGGTAAAAGTGAAGAGTTTGACGAGGCGATCGCAAAGTTTGCCCATACCTATGCCGACCAAACCGAGCGAGATTACGATCGACTGGCAGCAGCGGCACGTCAGGGACGCATCCAAGTTGCGAACAAATTTTAATTAACTTGTTTCTGCCGTACCTGCAGCCTTTACAGCCGAGCAACGGTGAAATCAACCCTAGAATTTATGCCGCTCTAAATTTTTTGCTAAAGATCTTTCAAGATGGCACAATTTCTTGCTAGTATAATAAGCCAGCAATTTTTTGCAGGTTTCGGGGCGTAGCGCAGCTTGGTAGCGCACCACTTTGGGGTAGTGGGGGTCGCACGTTCAAATCGTGTCGCTCCGATTGACTATGGAGACAGTAACAGTATGGCTTTTGGGAGTTTCAAACAACTCCTAAGAGTCTATTCTTACGGACAGATGATGCTAAACCTTAGGGACGAGGCAATCTGACTAACTTATTTGCCGTCAGGATTGGTAACGATTAATTGCTTACCTTCGATCTGAAAAGAAACTTCGCCCCTTATATCCTGTTTTGAGTCAACTATTAGCAATCGCTTTTCATCAAGCAGTTTCCACTCAGCAGAATTTGTGTAATCTCCATTGCGAATTATTAATGTACCGTCTTTAACAAACTCCATTGTGGCTCCACTCTTTGTCTTCCACTTACCAATTAGGCGATCGCTTACTGAAGTACATGAAGCAACCAATACAGTCAAAACTAAAGTAATAAAAATTGTTTTCACGTAGAATTCTTTTAAGTGTCCGTGGATCTAAACTGGGCAACAGCGGCTCGATCTTCATTTTCCAAAGGAACATAAGTGTAAGTCTGCGAAAATTTTCCTTGACTCAAATCGCTGACAATCGAGATATTAGGTTCTTCTTTGAGGTCAATTTCTGCCTCTAGCAGCAAATTCATCACAACTTCGCCAATGATTTCATCAGCCTTTTCGGCAGAATTTGGTACAGCATACACAAGCAATGTTACAAAATTCTCATGACTGAGAACATCTCGCAAAACACTTTCCAACGCTGCATAGGTATTTTCCAAAGTGGATTGAGTCCAATCAGGAAAAATAATGAAATGATCCCCTTCGCATTCGAGATTATCTAGAGATGTTTGCTCTTTAAGCAGTTTGCCTATTTCGAGAATCCAAACCTTTAGTTTATTCGCCATCTTTTCCCATGAAAACTGTTGCGAGCGTTCGAGTCCCTTTACCACGATCGCATTGCGAACCCGTGGATTTTGGACTTGAGTCAGCGCCGTCACAAAACTATGGGGATTCCCCACTTCAATATACAAAGCTGTATCATTGACGACTTCAGGGATAGAAGAATTTTCACAGGTAATGACTGGACAGCCACAGGAAATCGCTTCTAGCAAGGGTAAGCCAAATCCCTCATAGAGCGAAGGGAATGCTAGGGCAATCGCACTTGAATAAGCGATCGCAAGTTCCTCATCTTTGAGTGGAAGTAAATGTACCTCACTACCGATTGAGAGTTCTAGAAATTCAGCGGATAAGGGTGTGTCATTGCCTACCCAAACAATATCAAACTCTTGACGATTGGGAAGTTGTGAAAATGCTTCAAAAAACAAACGATAGCGCTTATAAATTCGATTAGCGCCTACAATTAAATAGTATGGTTTTCGCAGTTGATATCGATCTCGAAATTGCTGGATTTGTTCTAACTTTGCAAGTGCAAATGTTGGCTCAACACCACAATAAGCTACAGCGATCTCTTCCATTGCTATATGAGGGAAAAATCTAGCAAGGTCATTGGCTGTACTTTGTGAGATCGCAGCATGCGCAAAAGCTTGACGAATTGCTCGGTGCTTTTCTTGCCAAACTGGTTGACTCAGATCGACTTGAAAGACTTCAGGAATCATGTCATAGACAAGACAGATTGAGGGTGTAGAAATAGGAGTAGTGTAGTAAGTGGAAACGAAAATATCCACATTTTCTGCGTCACATACTTGCTGGAGCATGAGGCGATCGCGCTCCGTATCGGCATAGTCGTAAGGAGGAATCGTGCAGTAGCGTAGGGATGAAATTTCTGGTGCTGTGCCACCGCGACTCAAAACCAATATATGTGGAGCAAAATCTGTTTTTGCCCATTCTGTTAACAGCGATCTCCATACTCGACTAACACCTCCAACGAGAGACGCTTGAAAGATAAGACCGTCAATAGCGATAGTTGGTCGATTGTTTGGCATGGTAATTTTACGTTTTGAAAACGAGTTGAGATTTGGTTAGTGTCACGAAGTTTTCGCCACTTGAAAAATGCAATGTTGCAATGCTTTTGCTGTAAGGCTTTAAAAAATCAAGTTTTTTGTGACGAAAAAATAAAGACACTAACAGATTTGAGTTTAAGCGAAATTTTGATTTCGCTTATATTGAGAACTATGGGAAAGGGTTTGGTAAAAGTGAGCATGAAATATTAAGCTTGTGATGATTGCGTTTTTCTGACAGCGTTACTAGATAAGCAAGTGTGCTATAACGAGTTACTAGGGATCCTACATCCAACGGGATTGGATATGCACTATGAAAAAGACAAGTCTCTAGACAGGAAAAATTACCAACAAAAACAATTGCATACGAGAAAATTTTTAGGTGGGGCATCAAAAAATATTTGAGATTATGCATGTAGGGATGTTTGAGTGGACATACAATCTACATTGGATTGATTTTGACCACTTTCACCTCCTTTTGCTACCTCACGTTACCGATTTACCTATCTGAGTCAAATCTTTATGATGCCAAGTCCTCCTAGAATAGCGATTGATGGCGCGATCTTTCAAGTATCAGAGGTAGGCGAAGTCAGTCGAATATGGCATTCTCTCCTGATGGCGTGGGCAAAAACAGACTTTGCTCAAAATTTGTTGATTTTAAATCGTGGTGGCACAGTACCAGAAGTTCCATCCTTACAGTATTCTGTAATTCCTCTCTATGATATCAACAACATCGAAGCAGATCGCCTAATGTTGCAGCAAGTATGTGATACGGAAGGCATCGATCTTTTTATTTCTACTGACTGCACCACACCAATTTCTACACTTTCCTTATCTTTTATACACAATACGATTTCAGAGACGTTTCAATCAGATCTTGATGAGGTAGTTAGGAAAGAGAAATATCGTGCAATTCACCAAGCCTATGCCTATGTTGCGATGTCAAATTATACTGCTCGGGATTTAATTCGCGTTTTCCCGCATATTTTGCCAGAAACGATAACTGTGGCTCATTGTGGCGTAGAAACTCTCTTCAAACCTGCTACATCAGACCAGATTGGACAATTTCAAGTCAAGCATCAAATCACCAAGCCTTACTATCTGCTTGTTGGTGAGAATTTTCCCTGCAAACGATACAATACTTTCTTTCAAGCATTCTCACACTTATCAAATCGTCAAGAGTTTGACATTGTTTGGGTTGGGAATAGACAAGGATGCCCTGCCGAATTTCGGCAACTGCTTATAGATACTACCCTACACGAGCTATTTCTTGAAGATAGAGAATTGGCGATCGCCTACTCAGGAGCGATTGCTTTCATTTTGCCTTCTCATGATAAAGGATTTGGTCTGCCTCTTCTAGAAGCGATCGCTTGTGGATGTCCTGTGATTACTTCTTATCATGCTTCAAATCCTGAAGTAGTCGGCAATGCTGCTTTGTATGTCGATCCTGACAACACGACAGAGTTTACCTGTCTTTTATTGAAAGTAATGGAAACTCAAATTCGGAATAGATTGATTTCTCAAGGAATGAAGCAAGCCGAAAAATTCTCATGGAGAAACATGGCAGATATATTTGAGGAAGCCATATTAGACATATTTATCCAAAAATCTGATGTCCAGAAATCCGACACTGGAATTATTCAATCAAAGCACAAACAAAAGCTCCCAGCAAAGCATATCCTCTTATCAACTTCAGATTTAGGAGTAGGGGGAGTCGGTCAATATAATCATGCCTTACTTTGTTATTTACAAGAGAATGGTTTTCAAGTTACTTGCCTGCAGCTAAGCAGTTTTTATGGGGATTTAATTGACGCTCGACTTGTTCAATTACAAGAAGAAATAAGAATTAATCATGTTTGGCTTAGGTTTGACGATTCAGACAAACATTATAAATTCATTACGAATGCACCGAAGATAGATTTAATCATTTGTAGTGATTCTGGTCCATTTTCTAATCTCACAATCAAAAATATTGCGATCGATGAAAATATCCCTTTTATTTTGGTTGAAGGTCTTGTTGAAGAGATTAACTTAACCCAAAATATGGATCGAGAGATTTTAGGCATCGTATCCAATCAATTTACAAAAGCCAAAGAGATCGTTGCTGTCTCAGCACATAACCTTGCATTACTGCATAACTTCTATGGGCTTCCTCACACAAAGGGAAAAGTCGTGTACTATGGAAGACCGAAAGAATACTTTGATGCTGTAGATCGGTCTATAAGAGATAAACTGAGAGAAGAATTAAAGATTCCACCACAATCAATAGTTTGCTTTACGTCAGCTAGGATTGAAAAGAGAAAAGGATATCAATATTTACTGGAATCTATTAAACAAATAATAAATACGCTTGATGAGAAGCATCTCTACTTTGTCTGGGCTGGGTCTAGTATTTTCGATCCCAAACTTGAAAGATGTCTTAGAGAGGAAATTGTAAGCCTACAAATTTCTGACCATATTATATTTTTAGGGAATGTTCCTAATATATCAGAGTGGCTGAATATAGCTGATATCTTCGTGCTTCCATCCAAATCCGAAGGAATGCCATTATCCATTATGGAAGCAATGGCAAAAGGACTACCTGTAATTGCAACAGCAGTTTCTGGTATTCCCGAAGAAATGGGACAGTCTGGCATTCTCATAGCTGACCCTAATATCCATCCAGATCGCACAGCCGCTGAATTGGGAATAGAGATTTCTCGCTTAGCTAGCGATCTTACTAAGAGACAAGAGTTAGGGAATGCCGCTAAGCAAAGAGCAGAAAAGATGTTTACTGAAAAACGAATGCTGGAGGAAACCATGGCTATTATTGATGCTGCTTTAGGTAACAAAAAGGACTATATCTCGCCTAATTTAGAGATTGTGTATCCAGATTCATGTTTTCCAAATATGATTTCTGGTGATACAAATAACTGCGATTGGCAGTACTTGCGCCGAGAAGTACCACACCATTGGTACGTCGATCGACGTCAGCCAACAATTGGTTTTTTAAGTCGCGATGAAGCGCATATTCTATATAACAACGCTTTGCAATTTCGGGGAAAGTTGGCACTGGAGATTGGATGCTGGTTGGGGTGGTCAGCTTGTCATCTTGCCTTAGCAGGCGTCCAACTAGATGTAATCGATCCGCTCTTAGGTCGTCCCGATTTTTTTAACAGCGTGCAGTCTTCGCTAACCACTGCCAAGGTTATTGATCGAGTGAACTTAATGAGCGGATATAGCCCTCAGAAAGTAGAAGAGCTAGCTGCTGAATATCAACGCAAATGGTCTCTGATTTTCATCGATGGGAATCATGATGCACCCTACCCCCTAAAAGATGCAAGAATTTGCGAAACTTTGGCAGAAGACAATGCCATGATTTTGTTTCACGATCTTGCTTCTCCTGATGTTTCTCAGGGTTTAGAGTATTTTAGGGAACGGGGCTGGAATACAACGATCTACCAAACCATGCAAATTATGGGTGTTGCATGGCGAGGGAATGTGGAACCCGTGATGCATACACCCGATCCAGATGTAGCGTGGGAAATTCCTATCCATTTGCAGCACTACAATATCAGTGGGCTTGAAAATCCTGATTTGGCAGAATTTCGGGAACTGCGATCGCAAGTTCGTCCTTTTACCTTACTCAGTGAGGCACGTCTATACTCTCTATATGCTGAGACAAAGCGAATTTGCCTTGAAGATATTGAAGGTGATTTTGTGGAATGTGGTGTTTTTAAAGGCGGTGCATCCACATTAATGGCAGCGGTAATTAATCGCTACAGTCGCAGATCGCGCAAACTCTATGCGTTTGACACATTTGCGGGGATGCCTGAACCAACTGACTTGGATCGGCATAATGGGATACCTGCCAACGACACACCTGATGGAGTAGGAACGCTTAGCGCTCCCATTGTAGAAAATCTCAGTAGAATTGCTAAGCAGCTAAATGTAACAGAAATTATTGAGCCTGTTCAGGGTCTATTTGCAGATACTTTACCGATTTACGTCCAGAAAATTGTTGGAATCGCATTGCTTCATGCTGATGGGGACTGGTATGAATCTACTATGGATATTTTCAACAATCTGTATGATTTGGTGATTCCTAATGGCATGATTCAGGTCGATGATTATGGGCATTGGGAAGGCTGTAGGGTAGCATTACACGACTTTGAAAGACTTAGAAATGCCCACTTCGATCTAAGGCAAATTGATTATACGGGTGTAAGTTTCCATAAACCTTCGCAAAATAATGAAGATTCTGCATATTGGCACACAGCTTTGCCTAGCAGTATTTTAAATACTGTGCAAAGTGCCTGCTTTAAGTATGCCTATAGAGGTATTCCTATGCAGAAGAATCCCTTTGATTTTACGCTCTATCCACTTTTGCTGTGGGAGGTGAAACCCAAAACAATTATTGAGATTGGCTCTTGCTCAGGTGGAAGTGCTGTGTGGTTTGCAGATCTGTTGGAAACCTATGGCATTGACGCACATATCTACTCAATTGATATTAATCAAGTTACAGATGTTGCCCACCCTCATGTGACTTTTTTAGGGTGCGACCAGAATCATTTAGAAAGCCTGTTGACCCATGAGTTTATGCAATCTCTTCCCCGTCCGTTGCTTGTCGTCGAAGATGGTGCTCACTTTTATGAAACGACTTTAGCTGTCCTGAACTTCTTTCATCCTTATTTACAAAAGGGGGAATATATTGTGGTTGAGGATGGAATTATTTCTGACTTAGGCGCAGATTCTGCCTATCGAGGTGGACCATGTTTGGCGCTAAGAGAGTTTTTGAGCGCCCATTTATCGGAGTATGTCATCGATCGCAAGTATTGTGATTTCTTTGGACAAAATGTAACTTGGAATATTAACGGCTATCTAAGAAAGATTAAAGATGGAACAGCATTGACTTCACCCCCATCTCAGTTCGTTTTGCGATCGCAAAATCTCATTGCCTTTGTTGATTGGTCGAAGTCCAATGAACTGATTTATGAAGAGATGCGAAGATTAGTTGCACGAGTTTTGGGCTCGCCTCATGCGGGTAAAATTAGCTTATTTCTCTATGCAAAAGGAATGGAATTAGAGAAGGTAGATGAGATCTTAGCGGAGGTGGTTATGGAATGGCTGATGGAGAGCAATACCTCAGTAGAAACGGAACCACATATCTCTATTTTGAGTGACTTGAAAGCGGCAGATTGGGAGTTTTTGGCTGCCAAGGGATTACAACGAATTGAGATCCAAAATGAAGCTAGTGATGCACTCGTATCACTGCCTATCACCTTGCTTAGTGATACGTTGGAGCATCTCGTCAACCATGCATAAAGCCTAATTTTTTGAGTAGTCAAGTAAAACGATCGAGTAGGGGCGCAAACTCTTAGTCCACCTTGAGTATGTGCCTGACTGGCTCGCGTGCCTGAGTGCAAATTATTGCGATTTGCTGGCTCGATCGCTAGCAAAATCTGCATCCTCTACTTTTCTAGTCCTAAATCTCTTAAGCTAAATATAGATTTCCCTTCTGGAACGGTATGGGCATTTGAGCGATCGCGATCTAGCCAAAAACCATTTAGACCTGCGGCGATCGCGCCTTGATAATCCTCTATAAAACTATCGCCAATATGCCAAATTTGATGGTTATTTTTTGAATCATTCTTGGAAAGTTCGTATTTTGCGAGACCCTGTTGAAAGATCTGAACATCGGGCTTGGCTGCACCGACTTCTGTAGAAATTGTAAACGAGGTGAAAAAACGTTCCAGATCGAGGGCTTTGAGCACGGGATAGATCCGACTATCAAAGTTAGAGATCACACCCAACTCAATGCTCTGTTGCTGCCAGTTCGTCAGTGTAGGGATGACATCCTGATAAACAAACCAAGGATCGGCACCAGCAAAATAAGCGTACAATCTTTGGAAAAACTGCTCAAAATCCTGAAACTTTTGAATAGAGTTCGTTTTGGTAAAAGTTTGCACGGCGATCGCTTTCCACCACTGATATTCACATTCGGGAATTTCTGATGCTGCCACCTCTGGAAATGCCATTCTTGGAGCCGCCATAAAACTTTGGATAAAGGCTCTGTTAATTTCTCTAGCGACAACCTCAACCCCAAATTCTAAAGCGATCGCGGCATAGGCATCACCGACACTGTCCCGCACACCAAACAAAGTGCCCACAGCATCAAGAAAAATAATTTTGGGTTTGATATTCATGATTTCTTAACGGGTAACGAATTACCAAAGTCCTACCACAGTAAATGTATAGATATCGTTTTTGCAGATATCAACATCAAAGTCTTCGATTGTGCTGCCATTGCTAAATGTTGCTCTGATATTGCGACGGCATTCACTTCGTCCTTCAGATACCTTGATGCTTCTCTCTTGTCCGTCTGGTAAATCTTTGTCGAGAATATTGAAGTTCCATATGCGTGCTTTGGCAGGGGATACTTGTAACGACGTTAAAGTGGAACCCGTACGATTTACAAATAGAATACTGATGCCTTTTTCTTCTTTGACTTTCGCAGGAGTATCCTGAGGTTGAGAAGCGATCGGAGAAACAACATTTTGAGTTCGAGCAAATTCAACAGGTAAAGCAACGATCCCAACGATCGTCGAAGTTGCTGCGAATACACTAAGGATAACTTTGGATATCGATCTAACCATCATGCTCTACTCCTCTCACTTTTAACGCTTTAACTTTTTAAATACTTCAACCTGCGATCGTCGTGCATCTTCAAGTTGAATCAATCAGGATGATACACTGCCTTAAAAAGCGATCGAACGCTTTTTAAAATCCTGTATGTTCCAGCAATGATTCTTTCTTGAATATATACCGATGCCTTAACGACCTAACCAACCAGAATTATAGTGCTTAAAAGACTGGTGAAGTGAGCGCTTTCCCTGCTAGAATCACTCACAGTTTTTGCCGCGATCGAAATCATACCTGTGGCAAGATCTATTGGGGTACATATTGTTTGTTAGCGATCGCGTACTCACTATATTTGTGATTTCGTATCAGTCTAAGTGGTCAGGAGTATATTATGAACCTACGGCTTAATTTATGGCAATTGTCTAAGACAATACCTGTGGTATTCGTGTTAGCAACTGCTTCTTCTGTCTCAGCCCAATCAACGATAACGCCATCCCTTAAGCCGACAAACCAACCCTCCGCTCAGGCATTACCTCAACCCTCTCCCCAGGAACTACCTCAGCCTCAGCCTTCTACGACTCCAGTTCCTCCCTTGCCTGCTACACCCTCAAATTTACTAGACTCTTCTGGGTTTGTCCCTAGTCTGAATGTTACCAGTCCTATAGAGCTTGAAAGCTACATTTTGGGTGCAGGCGATAGCCTTAAGATAGACATCTTTAACGTACCAGAGCTGAGTGGGACGCAGGCGATCGCCCCAGATGGCACGATCAATCTTTCTTTAATTGGTGCAGTCAAAGTTGAAGGCTTGTCGATTGTTGAAGCAACCAATGTATTACGGGCTAAACTTGCTCCCTATTTAGTCCGCAATATTGTCAACCTTTCCTTAGCTGCCCCTCGTCCCGTGAACATTGCATTGGTCGGAGAGGTAAATCGCCCGGGGACCTTGCAATTGGTATACACAGCAACAGGTGTGCAGGCTGCAACCTTGACTAGAGCGCTCAATGCCGCCAATGGTGTGACATCAAGAGCCGACATCAGTAGTATCCAGGTGTCTCGCTCTGAGGGGGGCGGGAGACGGCGGATCCTCAAAATCAACCTGTTAGATCTGCTGCAAAAAGGGGATGTTAGCCAAGATATTAGAATTTTAGATGGGGATTCTATCCTCGTACCCAGAATTTCAGATGTAGCGACGAACCAACCACGACCCGTAGCCAACTCTTCCTTCTCTCCAGATACATTTTCGATCCAAGTTGTTTTGGCAGGAGAAGTCAATCGAGTCGGGGCACAAACGCTAACCTATTCGCGGAATGGCGTTACACCAACAGGATTAACTGGAGCCACTGGGCAAGCAGGACTAGCAGGAACAGGAGGACCGACCACGATTAGTCGAGCCTTACAAGCGGCAGGTGGAATTACAGAAATTGCTGATATTCGGAATATTCAAGTATCTCGCTTAGATAGTAAAGGTAGTCGATCGGTTTTTACGGTCAATCTTTTAGAGTTGATTACCAAAGCTGATACCACCCAGGATATTCAACTCGTAGATGGAGACGCAATCACAGTACCTAAGTTAGCAAAGCTTAACCCGACTGAGTACGGACTCATAGCTAAGGCTACTTTCTCACCCACTACAATCAACGTGCAAATGGTTGGTGAGTTAGTGCGTCCTGGTCTATTGCAACTGAGACCCAACGCAAGATTTACTGAAGCGATTACTGCTGCGGGGGGAATCACCAACAATGGGGATTGGCGCGCAGTGGAGCTATATCACCTAAATCCTGATGGTACAGTGACGCGTAGAGACTTGACCGCTGATTTAAACTTGCCCCTTAATGAAGAATCAAACCCTGGGCTGCGCGATCGCGATGTGATTGTGGTACGCCCATCTTTTGGTGCTGGGATCTTACAATCAGTTACTAAGTTTCTCGGTGATATCGTGACACCTTTTGCGCTGATTAACAATTTGTTTAGGTAATGAGGAAGTTTCTCAGCGACATCTTTACACCCTATGCTCTAGTTAATAACTTATTTAAACGATAGCCCTTATGCGAATTTTAGTTACTGGTGGTGCAGGCTTTATTGGCTCCCACCTCATCGATCGCCTGATGGAAGCTGGACATGAGGTGCTATGCCTTGACAATTTTTATACAGGTCGTAAAGCTAACGTGCTGAAGTGGGTCGGTCATCCTGCCTTTGAGTTAATTCGCCATGACATTACCGAACCCATTCGTTTAGAAGTCGATCGAATTTATCATTTGGCTTGCCCTGCTTCTCCCGTACATTACCAGTCCAACGCCATCAAAACGGTAAAGACCAACGTATTGGGAACCATGAATATGTTGGGTTTAGCAAAGCGGGTAAACGCAAGATTTTTGCTAGCTTCTACCTCTGAGGTGTATGGCGATCCTGAAGTGCATCCTCAATCTGAAGAGTATTGGGGGAATGTCAACTGTACGGGCATTCGCAGTTGTTATGACGAAGGCAAGCGGATTTCTGAAACCCTAGCCTTTGATTACCATCGTCAGAATGGTGTCGATATTCGAGTCGTTCGGATCTTTAACACCTATGGCGAGCGCATGCTAGAAAATGATGGGCGTGTGGTCAGCAATTTTATCGTGCAATCTCTCCAAGGCATCCCCCTCACGGTTTATGGGGATGGTTCGCAAACCCGAAGTTTCTGCTATGTGTCCGATCTGGTAGAAGGAATTATCCGTTTAATGAATGGCAACTATATCGGTCCTGTAAATTTGGGGAATCCTAGTGAGTACACAATTTTACAGTTAGCAAAAACAATTCAGCATATGGTTAATCCTGGTGCGGAAATCATCTTTAAGCCCTTGCCACAGGATGACCCACGCCGTCGTCAACCTGATATTACAAAAGCGCGTCAATATCTCAATTGGGAGCCAAAGGTAGGGCTAGATGAGGGGCTTACCAAGGCGATCGCTTATTTTCGCGACGAACTTAAACAGAAAACGAGCTAGTTCTTAGCTAATCCTAACGACTAATTATTTAACGTAAACCAAGTAATTACTATGCGTGTTTGTGTAATCGGGACTGGATATGTGGGCTTAGTTACAGGAGCCTGTCTTGCCTATATTGGGCATGATGTCATTTGTGTAGACAACAATGAAGCAAAAGTGAAGCTGATGAGTTCGGGGCAATCTCCGATTCACGAGCCTGGTTTACCAGAAGTCATGCAGTCGGCGATCGCGAATGGCAAAATTACGTTTACCACAGACATTGCCGCTGGCGTTGCCCATGGCGAAATTTTATTTATTGCGGTGGGTACGCCTGCATTGCCAGATGGGCAGAGCGATACCCGCTATGTTGAGGCAGTTGCCCGCAGCATTGGCGAACATCTCCACGATGGCTATCGGGTGATTGTGAACAAATCAACCGTGCCGATTGGTTCTGGGGATTGGGTGCGCATGATCGTCATGGATGGCATGGCAGCGCAGGGTGGTTCCAGCAAAGCTGAGTTTGATGTCGTTAGCAATCCTGAATTTTTACGCGAAGGGGTAGCGGTGTTTGACACGTTCAATCCCGATCGCATCGTGTTGGGTAGCAGTAGCGATCGCGCCCTCAAACTGATGCAAGAGCTTTACACCAATATCATCAACCGCGAGTTTGCCGAAGATAAGACCCTGCCCCCTGTGCCCGTAGTGGTTACGGATATCAACTCGGCAGAGATGATCAAATATGCGGCGAATGCCTTTCTTGCCGTCAAAATTAGCTTTATCAATGAAGTTGCTAATGTCTGCGATCGCGTAGGGGCAGATGTGGTCGAAGTCGGTCGTGGTATTGGTTTGGATTCCCGCATCGGTCAGAAATTTCTCCAAGCGGGGATCGGTTGGGGTGGTTCTTGCTTTGGCAAAGATGTCTCGGCTTTGATTCATACAGCAGATGACTATGGGTACAACACAGAACTCCTGAACGCCTGCGTCAAAGTTAACCAACAGCAACGGGTGCTTGTAGTCGAAAAACTCCAACAAGTCCTGAAAATTCTCAAGGGTAAAACCATTGGCTTACTGGGGTTGACGTTTAAACCTGACACCGATGATATGCGGGATGCTCCCTCGATTACCTTAATCGATCAATTGAGCCGTTTGGGAGCAAAGGTCAAAGCCTACGATCCGATCGTGTCGCAATCAGGCATGAGAGATGGTTTCTCCAATGTGATTGTGGAAACCGATGCCGAGCGTCTTGCTGATGGTTGCGATGCCCTCATCCTCGTTACCGACTGGAAGCAGTTTAAATCGCTCGATTACGCCAAAATGGTGAAGTTGATGGCAAATCCTGTGATCATTGATGCCCGTAATTTCCTCGATCGCGCATCGCTGGAAACCGCAGGGTTTAAGTATGTAGGAATGGGAAGGTAAAATGGTTATCGGTATTTTGGGGAATTGGCGATCGGTAAATGGTTATGAGTGTTTTTGGAATTGACACTGAAAACTGACGACCGAAAACCGACGACTGACAACTTAAAACTGCTAACCCTAACCATCATGTCCAACCGCCTTAAAGCCCTTCTTTATTACATTACGGCGCGATTGCTCCTAGCTCCTTTGATGCTATGGGTAATCGCCTCGTTGGTCTTTGTGTTGATGCGCGCTACCCCCGGCGATCCTGTGGATGCGGTTTTAGGAACGCGCGCACCCGCAGAGGTAAAGATTGCCTTGAGAACGCAGCTAGGGCTATCTGGCTCTTGGGCTGAGCAATATTTTCATTACATGAATGACCTATTTCATCTCCATTTAGGTACCTCGCTGAGTTCCAAGGGACAGACGGTTTGGCAAATTATTAAAAGCTTCTTTCCCGCGACGGCTGAGTTGGCAATCTATAGTATGGCGATCGCTCTAGCCGTAGGCATTACAGTTGGTGTTGTTGCTGCCCTCCGCCCCAACACAGCATGGGATGTGGGTGGACGACTATTTGGCATCATTACCTACTCTTTACCGCTCTTTTGGATCGGGATGCTGCTGCAATTGGTTTTCTCCGTGCAATTGGGATGGCTGCCGATTGGGACGCGCTTTCCTGCTACGCTCAATCCCCCCACCCAGATTACGGGGCTTTACACACTAGATGCTCTATTTGCTGGAGATAGCCAGCTATTTTTTACCAGCCTGCAATATTTGGCTTTGCCAGTCCTCAGTTTGGGCATTGTGATCAGTGGCATCTTTGAGCGAATTGTGCGGGTAAATCTTAAGCAAACCCTCCAGTCTGACTATGTGGAGGCGGCAAAAGCCAGAGGAATTACTTCTAGTTCCATCCTGTTTAACCATGCGCTGAAAAACGCCCTGATTCCTGTAATCACGATTTTGGGTTTAACGTTTGCGGCTCTGTTAGGTGGAGCTGTCTTAACCGAAGTCACATTCTCATGGCCAGGCTTAGCCAATCGACTGTTTGAAGCGATCGTGGCAAGAGACTATCCCGTCGTTCAGGGTGTCGTCGTGTTTTTCGCTCTCATTGTGGTGATTATCAGCATTCTCGTTGACATTTTGAATGCTTGGGTTGACCCAAGAATTCGTTACTGATCGGCGCGTAATTGTACCTCATGCTGTGGCAGTTCGAGTTCGTTTAAAGGGACTTTTGTTGCGGTGGGAATCAGTTGCTCGGGTAAAACGATACCCGCAGAAATAATCAGCTTAAATGCATCTTCTACGGACATCGATAGGTTCACTACATCCATTTCAGGCACGATCGCATACCAACCGTTTGTAGGATTGGGGGTGGTGGGCAAAAAGATACTGAGCATCGACTGCTCTAAGTCTGCCTCGATTTCGCCACCGATTTCACCTGTGACAAAGGCAATGCGCCAGATGCCCCGCCGAGGGTACTCCACTAGCACAACCCGACGAAACTTTTCATTAGAATCCTGTAAAAGGGTTTGCAAGAGTTGTTTGAGCGTCTTATAAACTGCCCCAGCCAAGGGAATAGACTGCAAAAGCGATTCACTCACTTTGAGTAACCATTGACCGACAAAATTACGTGCCATCAGCCCCACCAGCAACAAACTTGCGAGTGGCACGGCTAAGCCCACTAAGAGGTTGACTAAATTTAGCAGCAGGGGATGCATTCCCATCAAGGGATTGAGTTGCTTGGGAATGCGCGTCAGCAGGTCAATGCTCCATGAAGCAATCGTAAATGTCAGCCAAATTGTGGTAGCAAGGGGAATGATCACAAGTAAACCTGCAATCAGATCGTTTTTTACAGCTTGAGCAAATCGACCCTGAAGGGTTGATTCAGTCTTTAGATTACTTTTCCTTACTGACATAACCTCACTGTTGGCAAATTGGCAATTTCGACAATTACTATCCTAAATCTAAGATTAGACTAGTGCTAGTCAAAATGTAACCATCCGCACAAAAATTCAGAAAACAAAAGTCTCTATGCTACAGGTCGTGTTAGTTTATCCAGAAATTCCACCGAATACGGGCAATATTGCGCGGACATGTGCTGCTACGAACACGCCTTTGCATTTGGTCGAACCCCTGGGCTTTGAGATTAGCGATCGCCAACTCAAACGGGCAGGCCTAGATTATTGGGAGTATGTCAATTTGCAGGTTCACCCCAATTTGGAGGCGCTCAAACAGGTGGCTACGGGACGGTTGGTTTGTTTTAGTGTTTACAGCGATCGCAGTTTTCGAGATTTTCAATTTCAGGCGGGGGACTGGTTGCTATTTGGCAGCGAATCGAAGGGTTTACCCAAAGACCTCATCGTCCAATGCGAAAATGTCTGTATTCCTATGGAACACCCCAAGGTACGCAGTTTAAATTTATCGGTAAGCGCAGCTTTAGGCTTGTTTGAGGCGAGGCGACAATTAGGTCTGTGAGTAAAGCGTTTAACTGCTGTAGCCGGAAATCGTGAGGGCGTATTCCTGCCTATGGGAGACTTGCTTGCCTTTATAATGTTGTAGATACAGGATGCAGAAAAGAAAATGCTAACTACTGTTGAAGGAATTTATCGGAATGGTCGGGTAGAATTTGTCGAACAACCTCCTAACATTCATGAAGAAACGCGGGTTATTGTGGCTTTTGTTAGCTCGAACGAGATCGACCTCGCTTCTCATGACATTGACAGGGATCAAGCTCAAGTCTTGCGAGCAAATTTAGCAACCTTTGCAGAGGATTGGGATAGCCCAGAAATGAGTATCTACGACGATTATGACGCAGCCAAAGCTAACCATTAGACGAAATGATGTTGTTTTGGTTCTTTTTCCAAACTCTAACTTGACCACTGCCAAAACAAGACCAGCTTTGATCGTTCAAGCAGATAACTTGCTGACAGGCTTACCTCAAATTATTGTTGCGATGATTACTAGTCAGATGATGAGAGCAGGACATCCCAGTCGAGTTACTGTGCTTTTAAGTTCCATCGAAGGGCAGCAATCGGGGCTATTGACTGATTCAGTGGTCATGCTCGATAACTTGGCAACGGTTACGCTCTCTGCTATTCAGCGTTCGATTGGCTCATTACCCGCAATTGAGATCGATCAAGCGTTGAAACATACTCTTGGATTGCAGTAGGAGTTAGTGCGGTATCACCAATCAGATGTATTGGATGGACAAAAATTATTGGTACCGAATTGGAGTTTACCAGCTATTCCTAGTTTGAGGTGCTATCTAGAGGTTCATTTTGTAATTGCAGCTCCGTTAACACGCCTACCTGCAAATCGAGACTTTATTTCTTACAAGTCTTGGCAAATTGCCACTTTTTATTCAGGAATTTTCAGTATAATCACTTTAATGTAATTTTTCTTCCTATAAATGTGTCGCATACATCCTAAAGAATGATAAAGACTATCAAATTAAAATTTGGAAGAGGTATAGGTTCAACACCTGAAGAAATAGCTACAACACCTGTAACTGTATTCGTCGGCCCCAACAATTCAGGGAAAAGTAAAGCTCTAACTGAAATTCATCGCTATTGCTCTACAGGACAGCGGAATACAGCAAACGTAATAGTAGAAAGCATTGAATTTGATGAATTTACAACCGACATAGCCGAAGAGAAGATTAAAAAGGTGACTCTTCAGCCAAATCATAATGAAGCACTTCTGCCAGATCACATAATTATTGGAAAAAGAGGGACACGTAATCACATTCCTAGGCATGATCTTATAAACACATTTCTGAGTACAAATAGCCGACCTCAACAATTTTGTCAGTGGTATCTCGCATCTAATACGATAATTTTAGATGGTAGAAGCCGAATCAATTTGATAGGACAGCAAACCGCTGGTGATCTTCAACAGCCACATCAAGCTAGCTTCCAAGTATTATTTCTTGATGATGTAAAGAGAGAAGAAGTTAGACGAATTCTTCACGATGCTTTTGGTACATATTTTGTAATTGATCCAACAAATATTGGGCATCTTAGACTTCGCCTTGCTTCGCGCCCACCTGCAACACCAAGGGAAGAAAGGGGAATTGATGATGAAGCAGTAAAATTTCATGCACAAGCATTTCCTGTTGAGCAGGCTAGTGATGGAGTAAAAGCTTTTACTGGGATTATTACAGAAATAATTGCTGGCGATCCAGCAATTATTCTAATTGATGAGCCTGAAGCATTTTTACATCCTTCTCTGTCCTTTAAACTGGGGAAAGAGATTGCTTCTTCTAGTGCAGGTTCAGAGAAAAGACTCTTTGTATCAACTCATAGCCCTAACTTTGTAATGGGATGTATACAGTCACGTGTACCCGTCAATATTGTTAGACTGACATATCGTGGCGAAGTCGCTACGGCTAGAATTTTGTCTAATAAAGACATACTTCGCTTAATGCGAAATCCTTTATTACGCTCAACAGGCGTACTCGGAGGGTTGTTCTATGAATTTGTAGTTGTGACAGAATCTGATTCAGATCGCGCTTTTTACCAAGAAATTAACGAGCGTTTGCTAAGTCACAAACCAGAATTAGGAATTCCCAACTGCTTATTTCTTAACGCACAAAATAAGCAAACTGTCCACATTATAATTAAGCCTTTAAGGGAACTTGGAATTCCAGCAGTGGGCATTGTTGATGTAGACATTTTGAAAGATGGTGGTCAAGAGTGGACAAAATTTCTTAAAGGGGGCTTTATTCCTGAGCTTGAACATCAGTCACTTGGTGGATTACGCAGTGCAGTTAATCAAAAAATCAAGGATACTGGACTAGATATGAAAAAAGGAGGCATAGATATTCTTTCAGGTAGTGATAAAGAGGCAGCAAATAATCTGTTTGAGAAACTTGCTGAATACGGTCTGTTTGTTGTTCGCAAGGGTGAATTAGAGTCATGGCTTTCTTCTCTAGGTGCTTCTGGACATGGCTCAAATTGGCTAATTGATATCTTTGGGAAAATGGGAGAAGACCCAGAATTAGCAAATTACTTGAAACCGTCCGATGATGACGTGTGGCTTTTTTGTGGAGAAATCAAAAAATGGTTCACGAATCCAAACAGAAAAGGTATTCCTTCCTAGGAAAGCCATCTAAAATACTTATTACATCGCTACCCCTAAACATCGCGGTCGAAGATACTCAGTTGCGCCTTATTTTGTTTGGTTTTGCTCTTAGCCGAAGCTTTCTCAGGTGAAGGATTACCAGCATTTCTCAAACCCGTGGCAATGCGGCTGTTGCGATCGATGTAGGCAAGGAGTTGTTTGGCTCGACCGATCACCGCAGGTGGCAAGCCCGCCAATCGACCCACCTCGATACCATAGGAGCGATCGGCTCCACCGGGTTGAACTTGATGCAAAAAGATGATTTCGTCTTCCAATTCCTTTACTGTAACTTGGAAATTCGCCACATTGGGGAGCAAACTCGCCAACTCATTTAACTCGTGGTAGTGCGTCGCAAAGATGGCGCGTGCCTTTAGCGCTGTGGCGAGGTATTCCGCCACTGACCAAGCGATCGCCATGCCATCAAATGTAGAAGTTCCTCGACCAATCTCATCTAGCAACACCAGAGAAGTTTCCTTGGCATGATTGAGAATGTTTGCCGTTTCATTCATCTCTACCATGAAGGTTGATTGCCCTGTTGCCAAGTCATCTACTGCACCCACTCGGGTAAAGATGCGATCGCATAAGCCCAAATTCGCCACATCCGCAGGTACAAAACTTCCCACCTGAGCCATCAGTTGAATCAAGCCCACTTGTCGCAAAAAGATACTTTTTCCACTCATATTCGGCCCCGTCAGCACGATCAGATCGGGGTGTTTGCTATCTGTGAGGGATTCTTCCAATTCTTCAGGGTTTGCGGATAATGGATAACCCAAATTCACGGAATTTGGCACAAAGAATCCTGCGGGTAAGGACTGCTCTACAACGGGATGGCGACCATTTTTGATTTGAACCGAACGATTCTCAGCTAGAACGGGGCGACAGTAATTGTAGGTAACTGCCACCTCAGCAAAACTACAGAGCGCATCGGCTGCCGCTAAAGCCTGAGCGATCGCGCGCATCGGTTCGATATGTTTGGCAACTTCCGTTCGCAATTCGATAAACAGTTCGTACTCTAAAAGATTCAATGCTTCCTTGGCTTTTGCGATTCGAGCTTCTCTTTCTTCTAACTCTGGCGTGACATAGCGTTCCTCATTCGTGAGAGTTTGCTTGCGTTTGTAGTCCTTGGGAGCTTGATCGCTTTTGCCCTTTGAGATGCTGATGTAGTAGCCAAATGCCTTGTTATAGCCGAGTTTGAGCGTACTGATGCCCGTGCGTTCTCTTTCTAGTTTCTCTAAATTTGCCAGCCAATCGAGATCCGCCTTCGCCTGTTGGCGCAATTCATCCAGTTGCGAATCTACACCTGCTCGAATCAGATCTCCTTCCGTGAGGTAAATCGGAGGCTGTTCCACCAGAGTTTTCACCAAGCGATCGCCGAGTTGTTCCAAATCCAACGGTACCTGTTGCAAGCCAATCAGATAGGGAGAGCAAGCATCGAGGACTACCTCAGAAACATCTCTGAGTTTTCCGAGGGACTGGGCTAGAGCAATTAAATCTCTGGCATTGGCAGTACCAGCCCCAACGCGACTGCATAGCCGTTCGATGTCATAAATCTGGTTGAGAACGTGGCGTAGGCTCTTACGCAGGCTGTGATTTCTAGAGAGTTCTGCGACCGTATCGGCGCGATCGCCAATGGCTTGAATATCCTTTAAAGGCTGCAACAACCAGCGGCGTAGGGCGCGGCTCCCCATTGCCGTGGTGGTTTTATCCAATGCCCAGAGCAGAGAGCCATAGAGGGTGCTATCTCGAACCGTTTGAGTAATTTCTAGATTCCTGCGGGTTTGGTGATCGAGCAAGAGATAGTCGCTCACCGTATAGGTAGAAAGATTCTGTAACGGGGTCTGGAGATTTTTTTGGGTCGCGGATAGATATTCCAGCAGTCCACCCGAAGCGCGAATCGCCAAGGGTAGGGCATTACAGCCAAATCCCTCCAGCGATCGCACGCGAAAGGTTTCCAGTAATCGCTGTTTGGCTTCTGTGAGGGAAAAAGGTGTTTGCGATCGCTGCGTGTAACAAAGGGAGTCGGGGAGTTTTGTGTAGGCGGGGGGGAGTTCTATGGGTTCGCGTTTTTCGGCGATCGCATCTTGGGTAGGATGATGCTCGGGCTGATTTTTGGCTTTAAAGAACTCTTTTAATCCTTGCAAATTAGGACTATCCATCGGTAAGAGCACCTCTGCGGGTTGCAGGCGCAGGAGTTCCTGCACCAACTGTTCCGTACTGCGTAACTGGGTCGTCTGGAATTCGCCCGTGGAAATATCGGCATAGGCAAGCCCCCAATTTTCTGCGGCATTCACCACTGCCACCAAAAAATTATTGCGCTTCGCGGGCAGCATCCCCTCTTCAATCACAGTCCCGGGCGTGATCACCCTTGTCACTTCCCGCCGCACCAATCCCTGCGCCACAGCGGCAGATTCCATTTGATCGCAGATCGCAATCGAAAATCCTTTCTCGACTAATTGAGCGGCATAGCGATCGAGGGCATGATGGGGAATGCCAGCCATGGGAATGCGCCCGATTTCCTTTCCCCCTTCTCTACCTGTGAGGACGAGTTCTAATTCGCGAGAAATGAGTTGGGCATCTTCAAAAAAAGCTTCGTAAAAGTCACCTAGCCGATAGAGCACTAAGGCGTGGGGATACTGATCTTTGGTTTCAATGTAATGCTGCATCATCGGTGTGAGGGCAGCGCGATTGACCTGAGTAGTAGTGAGTAACGGCGCAGTCATTAAGTCTAAGTCTATAGAATTTTTAGTTGTGGAGCTTTGTACTAGTCTAGTTTGATTTAGTCGATATTCTGGTTGATATTCTGTAAGTTAGGATAGTAGTTAAGATATGTAAAGAAAACCCATTTGAGCGACTTCATGACTGCAATCTCTACTATGCCGATCGCTGGAGACTATTGGCTTTGGCGCGACCAAAACATCTATTACACCCAAGCAGGACAAAACTCGCAAAAGCCGCCTTTGTTGCTCGTGCATGGGTTTGGCGCATCAACCGATCACTGGCGTAAAAATATTGCCGAACTCAGCCGCGATTTTGAAGTGTGGGCGATCGATATGTTGGGCTTTGGCCGATCGCAAAAACCTAACTGGCAATATAGCGGCGATCTCTGGCGCGATCAGTTGCATGAGTTTATCGAGCAACAAATTGGTCGCCCTACGGTCATTGCTGGGAACTCTTTGGGGGGCTACGCTGCTTTATGCGTGGCAGCCGATTATCCGCAGTCCGTGGCAGGCATCATCTTGCTCAATAGTGCGGGGCCTTTTACCGATACCAATCCACTGGGCGCGAAAAAGATTAATCCCTTGCAAAAAGCCGTAGGTAAAGTCGCCCAATCGGTTCTCAAGCAGCCTTGGGCAAATAATTTGTTGTTTCAGTTAGTCAGACGGCGATCGCGCATTCGTCAGACCCTACTCAAGGTCTATGTCGATACATCTGCTGTAACTGACCAATTGGTCGAAGAGATCTATCGTCCTTCCTGCGATCGCGGTGCAGCGCAAGTATTTGCCTCGGTTTTTAGTACGCCACAGGGTAAAAAAGTCGATGAGCTGTTGTCGGTAATGTCCTGCCCTTTACTCAATATTTGGGGAGAAGGCGATCCTTGGATGAATACAAGGGTGCGGGGAGCCAAGTTTAAAGAGCATTATCCTACACTCGCAGAGCATTATGTAGCGGCGGGACATTGTCCCCATGACGAAATTCCCGATCGCGTCAATGAATTGATCCGAAATTGGCTAAAGGCATTATGATTTGTTTCCAACGATCCCAAATCAATAATTTGGGGTCGGGATCGATGGCTAGCGATCTATAAATCTGTGAGGATGTTTTATGGTTACGAAAACAATTTCTGCTCAAGACCTTGTAAATCAGTTGCGAAAGTATAAGAGTGAAAGCGAACGATGGAAGCTTCTCTATCAAGACACCCTAGAAGCTCTCCAACGGGAACAGGAAGCTCACGCCCAAACCAAGAGCAATTTATTTAAAATTCTTGGCGATGCGATCGCGGCTCGAACCTCTTAAATCCACCTTAATCTCCTAACTTCCTAGCAGTCTTACAGAATCTAGACAGGCTGCTAGAGTAATTCCCAAAGTAGGAATGCATCCCGCCGCGCCGAACAACAAAAACTATGGCAGAGCAAAACTAACGTATTAAACCCCAGTTCGGGATAAGAAAATCCAAAACCTTTTATCTAAGGCTATTGAATCTATAAATGCTAAATTCTCACAAATAAATCCTATTCATCCAATAAATCGGGGCAGGCACAGGGGCGCAGCCCCTACAATTGGTGTAGGGGTGATGGATGGTGTGTGCTCGCCCAGAACGTTTGTATGCCCTATATTTCGTCTCAAATTCCTTATTCCGAATTCACGTTATTAAGGCTGAGATTTGTCCTTGTGCCCGTGGCGAAAAAATAAAAACACTAACCAAATTCATATTTAAGAAACGTAATTTCTAATGACTGATTTTCTATCATCGAGTGTAATCAATGATTAAGATTCAATCGATGATAAATTATCAATCAAACACAATAATAATCATTGAAATCCTTGCCAGATATAGATTTGAATCGATAGTCATCATTTGTTGATTTGTAAACTTTTATCTCTAAAGAGTTAAGTAAAATTTACAAATATTTAATAAGATACATACAAGGCAAGTAAGTATTTATTCTCACTCATGATTACTTCACAATTTCCCTGGCTCACCACGATCGTACTGCTGCCACTTGTGGCTTCTCTAGCCATACCCGTAATTCCAGACAAAGATGGCAAGACCGTTCGTTGGTACGCACTGGGCGTAGGTTTAGTAGATTTGGTATTAATGGTCTACGCTTTCTGGAACAACTATGATTTACAGACTTCTTCATTTCAGCTAACCGAGTCCTATGCTTGGATTCCTCAGATCGGTTTGAACTGGTCTCTCGCGGTAGACGGCTTATCGATGCCGTTGGTTTTACTCACAGGTTTAGTCACAACGCTTTCCACCTTGGCAGCTTGGAACGTCACCCAAAAGCCTCGATTGTTTTATGCGTTGATGCTAGCAATGTACAGCGCTCAGATCGGCGTGTTTGTAGCGCAGGACATGCTCTTGTTCTTCTTCATGTGGGAACTCGAACTCGTTCCCGTTTACTTGCTGATTTCGATTTGGGGGGGCGCAAAGCGTTTATACGCAGCAACCAAGTTTATTCTTTACACGGCAGCAGGTTCGATTTTCATTTTGATCGCGGGCTTGGGGATGGCTTTTTACGGCGATCGCGTTACGTTCGATATGGCAGAGTTGGGGATGAAGCATTACCCCCTCGTATTTGAATTGTTTGCCTATGCTGGTTTTCTGATTGCGTTCGGAGTCAAACTGCCAATTTTCCCGCTTCATACTTGGCTACCTGATGCTCACGGCGAAGCTTCTGCACCTGTATCGATGATTTTGGCAGGCGTTTTGCTCAAGATGGGGGGATATGCGCTGATTCGCATGAATATTGAGATGTTGCCTAACGCTCATGTTTACTTTGCTCCAGTTTTAGCGGTGCTTGGAGTTGTAAATATTGTCTACGGGGCTTTTTCCGCCTTTGCCCAAACCAATATGAAGCGACGCTTAGCGTACTCTTCGATCTCCCACATGGGCTTTGTTTTACTGGGTCTTGCCTCTTTTACCGATGTGGGGATCAGCGGCGCGGTTCTACAAATGTTGTCCCACGGTTTCATCGCAGCTTGTTTGTTCTTCTTAGCAGGTGTCACCTACGATCGCACCCACACCCTGATGATGGACGAGATGGGCGGCATCGCGAAAGTCATGCCTAAGGCTTTTGCCCTATTTACCATTGGCGCAATGGCTTCATTGGCTTTGCCTGGTATGAGCGGATTTGTGAGCGAGTTACAAGTATTCTTGGGAATTGCGACCAGCGATGCTTACTCTTCTAGCTTTAAGGTTGTGACGATCGGCCTGACAGCGGTGGGATTGATTCTCACACCGATTTATTTACTGTCGATGCTACGTCAAGTCTTCTTTGGTAATAGTAATGCTGCGATTCCTTTAGGCAGTTCTTTGGGAGCTTATGTCAAGGATGTCAGCCCTCGTGAAGTGTTTATCACAGCTTGCCTGTTGCTACCAATTATTGGTATCGGTTTATATCCTAAGTTAGCAACGCAAACCTATGACATGAAAACGGTAGCTGTAGCTTCAGAAGTACGCAGTGCTTACTCTGTGGTTGCCCAAGAACGTTCTCACGTTTATTCCACTGGTTTCAACATTCCTCGTCTACTTCAAGCGAAATCACAAGCTCTCTTGGGAGTCGTGGAATAGATTCTGAAGATGGGTTTAGATCGAGCGATCGCACTTGAAACGCACGATAGTTCTGTTGCCTTTAAGATGACTGGGGGGATTTTAAGGAGCACAGACAGCGTTTCAGCGATCGCGGCATGTTTCAACTTAAAATTATCTGGATATGCCAGAACCTAGAGTTACTATGCCCAATCTAGACTTCCCCATTGCGATCGTTGCCTTGGATGCTGCACCGCGAACCAAGCCCTCTAACTATCCAGAGCCCTTCGCATCGCGCATGGCTGGCAGAGAAAAACGTCAACTTGGGGACATCTTTGGTTTGTCGAACTTCGGTGTAAATCTGACGCGCCTGATTCCAGGTGCATGTTCTGCCCTCCGCCATGCCCACTCCAAGCAAGATGAATTTGTGTACATCTTGGCGGGGAACCCAATCCTGATAACGGACGAAGGTGAGACACAACTTTCTGCGGGAATGTGTGCTGGTTTCAAGGCTGGCACTGGCAACGGACATCAACTCGTAAACCGAACAAATGAAGACGTTCTTTATCTTGAAGTAGGCGATCGCACGACTGGCGATGCTGGAACCTACCCCGACGATGATTTACAGGCCATATTGGATAATGGCGGCAAATGGCAATTCTTACATAAGGATGGAACTCCCTATTGAACTTCATTGTCCTGCGATCCAACTCCTCTAGGCGTTCTCACTCGTCATCACGAGGGCTGAGTCATGCCGCCCAATAGAAAGTATCGGCAAAAATCAACTCGGTCATACTTGCGGATTGTAGAGATAGCGATCGTGATGTTCGGCAGCATCAGTGGGCAAACATTACAAATCTTTTTAAAAAATCGATCGCTGTCCTTCTGGACTTACGCCAATAATTGTGAGCTGGCAATCTAAAACCTTAAAACCATACTTGTCCGCAACTTTCTGACTGATGGTTAAGATCTGATCGTTTTTGAACTCTATGACACGATTGGTTTTGACACAGACTAAATGGTGATGGTGATGAGGACGCGGCTGATTGATCTCGTAGTGCTTGTGGTCTTCTGTTAGCTCAAGCTCCCGCAAAATTCCCATGCGTGCCATCAGCTTCACGGTTCTATAGATGGTTGATAGGCTGATATTTTCTCCCTGGTTTTGCAGACGATAAAAAAGATCTTCAGCACTTAAATGCTCGCCCTCTGGCAAATTTTGAAAAGTGCTCAAAATCACTTCTCGTTGCGGAGTCATACGCCACCCTTTAGCGTTGAGTTCCGCCTTTAGTGCTTCTGGAGAGTAAGCAGTCTGATCGGGAGACATAGGGCATTATCAATAACGATAGCTTCTTGAGAATAACATAATTTCAATAAACAAAAGCCGCCTTGAAAAGACGGCTAGATAAAATACAAATAAAACCTACGACTTTAGCAATCGTAGTACAGGCTAAATTCGTAAGGGTGAGGACGAATGTTCATAGGAATCGCTTCATTGTTCAACTTGTAGGTAATCCAAGTATTGATGAAGTCTTCGGTGAATACACCGCCAGCCAACAAGAAAGCATGGTCGTTCTTGAGATTTTCTAGGGACTCCATCAAAGAACCAGGCGCAGAAGGAACTTTCGCTAATTCTTCAGGAGATAGTTCGTAGATGTCCACATCAAGAGGTTCGCCAGGATCGATTTGATTCTTGATCCCATCAATGCCAGCCATCAACATTGCTGCAAAGGCTAGATAGGGGTTACAAGTGGGGTCAGGGCAACGGAACTCTAAACGCTTAGCTTTAGGATTTGTACCAGACAAGGGAATACGGATAGAAGCAGAACGATTCCCTTGAGAATAGGCAAGGTTTACAGGAGCTTCAAACCCTGGTACGAGACGTTTGTAAGAGTTGGTTGTGGGGTTGGTGATTGCGAGTAGAGCAGGTGCATGTTTGAGCAAGCCACCAATGTAGTGCAATGCCATTTGGCTCAAGCCAGCATACTTGTCGCCCGCAAACATGGGCTGACCACCCTTCCAAATCGATTGGTGCGTGTGCATACCCGTACCGTTGTCACCAAAAATAGGCTTAGGCATGAAGGTAACGGTCTTGCCATAGCGTCTGGCGACATTCTTGACCACATACTTGTAGGTCATCACATAGTCTGCAGCTTGGATCAGTTCGCCAAACTTGATGCCTAGCTCAGCTTGACCGCCTGTTGCAACTTCGTGGTGGTGCTTTTCAATTGGTACGCCGCAGTCTGCCATGGTCAGCAGCATTTCGGTACGGATATCTTGGAAAGAGTCAAGAGGTGGGACGGGAAAATAGCCTTGCTTGTTACGAATTTTGTAGCCTAAATTGCCACCTGCTTCAGAACGTCCAGTATTCCAAAGCCCTTCGGATGAGTCAACCTTGTAATAGCTGGAGTTCATGGTTTGATCGTATTCGACACTATCAAACATAAAGAACTCAGGTTCTGGCCCAAAGAAAGCCGTATCGCCTAGTCCAGTGCTACCAAGGAAGTCCACCGCTTTTTTGGCAATTACGCGAGGGCAGCGATCGTAAGGCTCGTTGGTACGAGGCTCAATAATGCTACAAATCATGCTGAGCGTTGGCACTTCCATAAATGGATCGATCCAAGCTGTCTCTGGATCGGGAACCATTGCCATATCGGATGCGTTGATTGCTTTCCAACCGCGAATGCTAGAGCCATCAAAAGCAACGCCTTCTGTGAAAGAGCTCTCATCGATCAAACTGCGATGAAAAGAGCAGTGTTGCCAGATACCTGGCATATCAATAAACTTGAGGTCAATGATCTTGATGTCTTGTTCTTCGATCATTCTCAAGACATCTTGGGGAGTCTTAGCCATGCTATATCCTTAAAGACTTTTTAGTGGGGGTTTTAATCTACCAAGAAAACTATAGTAGGGATCATATTCTTGGTGTTTTGTAACTTTGGATACATTAATCTCGGTGCGATCGCAGACCTTAAGATTGATCAAAGGTTTCCAAATCGATTCACAGTCACCACCTGGTGACTTCTGTAAATGCTTTGATGCTCCAATAAATCAAAGCTGTAAATCTTGACGTGGCGTTACGATTCTCAATGATATTAAATTTTTGAGGTGGCTGCTTACACCAATATTCTTGATATTCTCGCTCCTTTCTATTCTCGAAAGGCAATACGACCCTGTTTGGGTAGGCTAAATACCAAAAAGACGGCAAGGTAAAGACCATAGACAATTAAACCAACAATGCCAAAAAAGGCTAAGTTTTCAGCAGAAACCCCACCATGAACGATCGCTTTGTACCCTAGAGGTGGCTCATACCAAATCTTGCAGATGCTACTTTGATTCTCAAAATGCGAAAAGGCACAGTTAGAGAACACCAGACTGATACCAGCACCGATCGCGCAGTAGGTTGTAACTGCCCAACGCCAAGCTTTATAGAGTGGTTTTAAGCGACTTCGTGTGGTCGTAATATCTTCGTTGAGATCTTCCCAAAACCATAGGGATATTGGAATTAAGATACGTGCTGCCAAGCCCGCGAGAAAACTAATCGGCAAACTGCCAATCATCATGTAAACCGTAATTGCCAATAAGCTTGCTACGCGCCAGTAGATAATCAGAGATCGCTTGATTGCCTCAGATTTGGCTTTAAATGCCCAGATTAAAAGGACAAGGGGCACAAAAACGACAAAAAGGAGCGCAAGGCGAAAATCTAACCAAACGAGCTGTCGAATAAAAGATTCTTCCATAATTATTATGCAATGAGTGGTTAGCAACCAGCAGTCAGCTTAACCAACTTGCAGACGAAACACAAGCCAACAATGAACCAGTTGCAATCATAAAACGTTTCGCCTGTCTATTACCAATTTCCAGAGAATTTGCCAGAGAATTTGTAACAGCTCGGGATTTGAATTCCTTGCGGATTTTCCATTTTACCTGCTTCTCCTAAGAGCAGCTCTAAATGAGCTGCTCTTAGGATTGCTCATTCTTTGGCTGAAGGTTCCTGCCCCTCTCCCTCTTGCTTGGGCGTTCCATGCAAATCGCCATGGTGGTTGTCAAGCTCGGAAGTGTCCTTTTGGCTTGGACTTACGGGGGCGCTATGAATAGGGCGATCGCCATTCGCATGGGATTCGGGATGCACTTCTCCGTTCGAACTGCTATCCGAGCCAGCATCCGAACTAATATCTGAATTGCCATCAGCACCCACCCCAGCCAGAGCGGGTTTGGGTTTGTACAAGCCCCGTCTGACACGATCTTCAATGGTTTTGATCGTGATATATAGCACGGGCACGACAAACAGACTCAAGACTGTCGCTACAATCATGCCGCCGATGATCACAGTACCCAGAGACTGGCGCGAAGCCGCCCCTGCCCCTGTAGCGATCGCGAGGGGAAAAGCCCCAATAATTGTCGCCAAAGCCGTCATCGAGATCGGTCGCAAACGGGCAGCACTGGCTGCTACTACTGCCTTGGTGATGCTTTGCCCTTTTTCGCGCAGTTGGTTGGCAAATTCCACAATTAGAATGGCGTTCTTACTTGCCATACCGATCAGCATCACAAATCCGATTTGGGTATAGACATCATTGGAGAAGCCGCGCAGTTTCGTCGCCAAGAGTGCGCCTAAAATTGCCAAGGGCACGGTGAGCATGATAATCAGCGGATCGAGATAGTTCTCATATTGGGCTGCCATCACCAGAAACACGATTACAATCCCCAAGCCGAAAATCACAAAGGCAGCGGAACCCGAGTTGCGCTCTTCGAGCGAAAGTCCCGACCATTCATGGCTAAAGCTGCGCGGTAGTTCCTTTGAGATCTTTTCCATAATGTCGATCGCTTCGCCAGAGCTAACTCCTGGTGCGGGGTTGCCTGTGATTTCAATCGAACGGAAGAGGTTGTAGTGGTTGATAATCGAAGGCGCAATGATCGGTGTGACCTTAACCAGATTTCCCATGGAAATCATTTGCCCCGTGCGCGATCGCACGTATAGCTTCGTAATATCCTCAGGGTTAGAGCGGAACTGTTGGTCGGCTTGGATGTAAACCCGATAGCTGCGACCAAAGGCATTGAAGTCATTCACATACCTTGAGCCCAAAAAGGCTTGCAGGGTGCTAAAGATATCCTGCGGTGAGATTTGGAGGGAATTCGCCTTTTCGCGATCGACCTCCACGCTCAGTTGGGGTGTGTTGCCATTAAAGCTGGGACGAATCCCGACAATCTTGGGCGGTGACTTCGGATCGGGATAGGTACTGGCTCGACCTAGCAACTGCCCCATGGCTTGTTCCAATACCCTAAAGTCTTGGTTGTTTTTATCCTGTAATTCATACTGAAAGCCACCTGTACTACCAATCCCTTGAATCGCAGGCGGTGGGAATGGAATTACAAAGCCTTCCTTAATTCCGCCAAACTTGGGTCTGAGCCGCGTGATAATCCCTGCGACGGACTGATCGGCGCTCTTGCGATCGCTCCAAGGTTTGAGCGTGGTAAACACGATGCCAGCATTGGGCGTATTCCCACTAAACCCAAATCCACCGATCGCAAAGATTCCCTCGATGTTGGATTCTTCTTTGACGATCGCTTCGACTTTCTCTAGGATTTTTTCGGTGTAGTTGAGCGAAACCCCATCGGGAGCCTGCACGATCGTAATGAAATAGCCTTGGTCTTCTTCGGGCAAAAAGCCTGTGGGAATAATTTTATAGACCCCATAGGTGAGGAATAAACCAGCAGCAAACAGAACCAGTACAACGCCTTTTAAGTGGGTTACTTTTCCGACCGCCTTGCTATAATTGGCTCTGGTATTGTCGATCGCCCAGTTAATGCCATTAAAAAACCAGTTATTGGGGACTTGTCCCTGTCGTAACAGTTGCGCCGAGAGCATCGGCGTAAAGGTAATCGCATTAAAGGTTGAAACGGTAATCGAGAAGGCGATCGTCAAGGCAAACTGCTTGTAAAGCTGCCCCGTCGTTCCGGGAAAGAAGGCTACGGGCACAAATACGGCGATTAGCACCAACGAACTGGCGATTACAGCACTGAGCAATTCGTCCATCGAGGCGATCGCGGCTTCAATCGGGTTCATCCCCTCTTCTTGAATGCGCTTGTTGATATCTTCAACTACCACGATCGCATCGTCTACCACCAAACCTGTCGCCAAGGTCATGCCAAACAGGGTGAGGGTATTGATGTTAAAGTTCAGCAGTTTGACAAAGATAAACGTACCGATCAGAGCTACAGGAATTGCCAAAGCGGGAACCAGTGTGGCTTGCCAGTTTTGCAAAAACAAAAAGATAATCACGACCACCAAACCGATCGACAAAAACAGAGAGAAAATTACTTCCTCTGCCCCAGCTTCTACAAATCGAGTGGTGTCAAAGGCAACCTTGTAATGCAGTCCTGGTGGAAAGCTTTCTTCTAGAGCCTCCATTTCTTTTTTGACGGCATGAGCCACATCCAAAGCATTGGCATCGGGCAACTGGCTCACCCCTACACCCACACCCTGAATTCCGTTAAATCTTAGTACTGTGCCGTAGTTTTCTGCCCCTAGCTCTACCCGACCAATGTCTCGCACCCTGATCAGCGAACCATCATCGGCCGTCTTGACTACAATATCGGCAAATTCACTGGCTTCTTTAAGCCGACCCTTGGCGGAGATCGAGAGCTGATATTCCTGATCCTTGGGTGCGGGTTGTTGTCCGATCTGTCCCGCCCCCACCTGTAGGTTTTGTTGCTGTAAAGCGGTTGCTACATCTTGGGCAGTGAGTTTGCGAGCCGCGAGGCGATTGGGGTCGAGCCACAACCGCATGGCATATTTGCGTTCGCCAAAGATCGTGACGTTACTCACCCCTTTGGCACGTTTGATCACGTCCGTAATGTAGAGATCGGTATAGTTGCTGAGATAAACGTTGTCATATTTGAGCTTGCCATTCTCATCCCTGTCGGAATAAATCCCGATCGCCAGCAAAAAGCCCGTACTTTGTTTTCTCACCCTGATCCCAGTCTGTTGGACTTCGGAAGGCAGTTGCGACAACACCGAAACACGCGATTTTGTACGTCTACGGCGGCAAGATCTTGATTTCTTCCCAAATCGAAGGTGACGCTGATGTTGCTCGTACCGTCGTTAGAACTGCTAGAGGTAATGTATTTGGCGGATTCGATGCCGTTTAACTCGCGCTCTAAGATGGAGGTGACCGTCGCCTCTACGGTCTGGGCATCTGCCCCAGTGTAGTTAGCAACGACATTCACCTGCGGGGGCACAATTTCAGGATATTGCGCGATCGGCAGGATAAAAATACAGGCAGCACCAATCAGGGTGACGACGATCGAGCAAACTGTCGCAAACACAGGTCGCCTGATAAAAAAGTCAGCAATAGATAGGATCATGGGCGCTTAGATGTTTGATGGGAGGAGCTAGGGAGTTTAGGGATTAAATCTGGATCTGGAGAGTTTGGAGGTAGGGTTTTGGCTTCGATGAAAAAATCCAGATGAATAAACTAGATCGATGCGCTGGATAAATGTGCTGGGTGTCTAATCGAAAAATTATTTGATTGTCTGGAACTATCGAATAACTAACGATAAAAAAATAAAGGTTAGGCTATTTTTTCGGCTGAGGGGTTTCAGGTGGGGCAGGCACGATCGGGACGCCATCGCGCAGCGTTAAAATTCCTGCGACTACAATTTGCGCGTTGGGCTTTAACCCTTCTAAAACTTCTTGGTTATTGCCTACAATCTTACCGAGTTTCACCGCTTTTTGGCTGGCCACGAGCTGGGGTGGTTTGCCCTCTTGGGTTTTGGTCTCTGCCACAAAGATAAAATCTTGACCGCCTACCCGCGCGATCGCACTGGTGGGGACTAAGATCCCTGGCTTGGTTGACCAAATCACCCTTGCCCGCACAAACTGATCCGCACGGAGGGTATTTTTGCTGTTATCAAAATTTGCCTTTACCAAGATCGACTGGGTTTGGGCGCTGATATTCGGGGAAATAAATGAAACTGTCCCTTCCGAGATTTTTTGGTCTTGACCATCCCGTAACTCCACAGGTAAGCCAATGCGTAGTTGAGGGGCTTTTTCCACGGGGACTGAGATCTGGACTTCTAGGGCGCGATTTTCTGTAACTTGGGTCAGTTGGGTGGCATTGCTGACATAATCGCCCACCTTGACGGGAATATCGCCCACCACACCAGCAAAGGGGGCAGCGATCGTATAGTACTGAAGCTGTACTTCTTGCTGTACCATATCTGCTTCCGATTTTGCCACTCTGGTCTCAGCGCTAGAAATACTTGCCGTTTGAGCGCGAATCCGCGCATCGATCGCCAAGATATCAGCTTGAGCTGTTCTGAGTTTGTTGGCAGTGTCGTCCAATTTTTGCTGGGCGGTTGCCCCTTCTTTGGTTAGATCTGTGTACCGCTGAAATTCTTTTTGGGTAAACGCTAGCTCGGATTCTTTAGAAGCACGTTCCGCTTGCAGGTTAATTAGCGTAGCTCTAGCATTCTCTACATCTGCCTGTGACGATAACACCGAGGCATTAAAACTGGTGACTGTTGCTTGCTGCTTGGCGGGATCGATCTGTAAAAGCGGTGTGCCTGCTTCGACGCGATCGCCTGGCTTGACATAAATTGCTAAAATCTGACCGTCAACTCTTGGTTGTAGCGTGACTGACTTGCGAGACTGCAAACTTGCCACATAGTCCGAGCTATCGGTGACCGTTCCAGAGACAACACTTTCGATTTTGACGCTGGCAGCCCCATCTCCTCTAGGAGGCTCACTGCCCTGTCCGCAAGCACCAAGGGAAAGCGAGACGGCTAACACGACAGGTAGAAACTTTCTTGGCATTTTGGTAAGCATAGCGATGGGTTTAACCCGATATCTCTGGCTAGATAGTCTAGCGGCAATCCTTAAAATCTTCAAATTCATGTTTTTAGTAACAAAAAGTGACTAGAACGACAATTTCCAAAGGGGGACTTTAAACGATCGCGATTCTTTTCAATCAAAGTGCAGTGCGTTCATCGCTTAAGGCGTGGGCAAGATCCCCGACCAACCCTAAACCATGAATAATTTCTATGTTACGGGCGAATTCTAGAGGTTTTTGGGGTGCTTTTAACCATTACTTTTTCCAGTTCACCTCTTGGCTCAAGTCTGCGTGAATAGATTTTGTAATTGAATCTAAGGTCAATTCATCCTAAACTAGATGGCTAAACAGTAAATATTTCTGAATCTCATGTAGAGACTTTTAATAAACCTGCTTTAGTGAAAGCATCCATCTAGCCAGCCATAATCTATCTTATTGTAGTTATTTTTAAAGTTAATGAGGAGTCATGATTCCCTATGGGATGCGTACCCACGCTTGGTTGATATTGCTGGTCATCAGGTAAACCGCTAACGCACTGTATGGATATTGCCCCTGAGCTGATCGTTATTTCTTGTTTGATTGTAGCTAGTGCCTTGCTTGCGGCAGCAGAAACCGCTCTAATTTCTGTGAGTGATGTGCGGATTAGAGCTTTGGTTGAGCGTGGAAGCAGACGCGCGCGCATGATCCAAAGAATTACGACGGACAGCACGAGATTTCTCTCTACAATTCGAGTTGCTGCCACCTTTACCAGTTTTTTTACGGCAGCGATCGCATCTACACATTTTTCCCAGCCCTTCGCGACACTCCTAACGCCCTTAATTGGCACTAGTTTTGCCTATCCCATTGCTTTTATTAGCGTCACCACGGCGATCGCTTTACTTAGCTTGATTTTGGGCGAACTCGTACCCAAACGTTTTGCCATGCACCATGCCGAAGAGGTTGCGATGACCTTGGTGCGTCCGATTAATTTTTTGGGTAGATCGATCTCGCCCCTCGTCAGCCTCACCAGTGCGATCGCCAGCCTCATTTTGTTTGTATTTGGTTCGCCAACGGGTGAGAGTGATGAAGTGACGGGCATTGAAGAAATTAAGGCAATGGTGGATGCCGCTCGCACAGACGGTTCGGTTGGCGAACAGGAACGACGCATTATTTATGGGGCAGTCGAACTCAGCCATATTCCCGCTAGGGCAATCATGGTTCCGAGGGTGCAAATTCAATACATCAAAGACTCTACTTCCCTAGAGGAAGCTTATCAAATCGTCTCTGAGAATGCTCATACCCGCTTACCTGTCTGTGAAGAAGACTTAGACAATATCATTGGTATCCTGTGTGTAAAAGATTTAATTCGTCCGATTCCGCAAATCATGGAGCAACCTCCTACTGTGCGAGAGTTAGTGCGTTCTGTGCGTTATGTCTCTGAAGATCAACCAGCTTCAGATATCTTGCGGGATATGCAGAAAGATCGGCTGCATATGGTGATTGTCAAGGATGAATTTGGCGGTACGGCGGGACTAGTCACCTTAGAGGATGTCCTAGAAGAAATTGTGGGAGAAATTCGGGATGAATACGATGCCGAAGAAGAAAAAGAATTTCATCGAATTGCCGAACATCAAGGTATTTTCAAAATTCGCGCCAGTATTTCTACGGTGAATAACGAACTCAACGTGCAATTGCCGCGAGATGAAGTTGCGACGCTGGCTGGACTATTTTTAGAAGAAATGCAACGCCCACCGATCGCTGGCGATCGCTTAGAAATCGATGATATTTTGCTAGAGGTCTTAGAGGACAGCCAAAGGGTGATGGTCTCTCTGATCGAGCGCACTGAGGAAGATGAAGACGAACGCGATCGAGAAAAAGAACGCGAAAGAGAAAAGGAACGGGAAAAAGAAAGGGAACCAGAGCGCAAGCCCGAACCAGACATCGAACCTAGTTCTGAAGATCTCAGCGAAGAGTTCAACGAACAGGGAACGGCTTAATTCCTGAAATAAAATCCTGAGTTTCTGTCAATGGCTCATCAAATTTCTTGCCAATGACAATTTTGTCTTTGTCTGATTCTTAGAGATCTTATCTACCGTCTAGCCGTCTAGCCTTATAACCCCAAACAATATTTAACTGTTGTTTCTATTTCTTCCATTTTGACTGGAGACAACATTCCTGATGGCCGATCTGGAAAGCGTGAAGAATCAAGCGATCTTATTTGAAAGCACATAAAGACCATCAAAATCTGTAGCGGCAAACTCTTGCTGAATCTGAGTAAGTTCAGCTTGAATTTGTGGATCTTGAGCCATTGCTGTTAGTTCGTTTCTAATCCGAATTTGGTGTGCTATGTGTTCTAAAAGCCACAACTGCTCAGTTAGATTTAGGGCATCTATTGACTGAGTAATGCTCTTAAGATCTCTTGACTTTTCTTGGGTTAGCATAGGTTATGAACTTATCTAGCTCGGTATCAGCAAATTATAGCTTAGGTAACTAGGCTGAGAATAAATCCAATAATTCCGTAGCCTTTCCGTCTACTAATTCAAAGCTTTCATCTAACACTGATAAACGTAAAAACTCTGCTAACGTTAGCTTTTGCTTACTATCTGACACTTCTAAAATTTGCTCTTTAACCTCAGTAAATGTCATGATTTTACCTGCTCGTAAGATGTTGACGAAATTCTCTCAGCATCCCACTTGTTCCGATCGCGATTGCCCGATCTACAAGTTGCGGAATTAGCGTCTTAATTGACAAGTCGGGAAATAGCAAGCTTTGCTCAGATTCCTGATAATGCCCATCTGCTAGGACAAATATCTTCAAACTGCGATCGCGATAAATCCAGATTTCAGGCACGGCGATCGCCTCATACGCGGACAACAATGTTTTAGAAGTGACATCTGACTCAATCGCCAGATCGGGCGGTGGATAGATATCCACATCAACTCGCTCTTGACAATCTCTCACCAAAGCCGAATTAGCCACATAGAAACAAGTGTCGGGTTCAACGCCAGCTATTCCTTTTCGATAAAAGGTAGTTGAGCCAAAATCTTCCCAATCTTGGCTCCGCATGTCCAAAAGCACCTTAACAATATCTCCTGTGATGCGATGGGGACGTTCGTGTCTTGCTAAGGGGGACATAATCTCTAAAGTGCCGTTGTGGTATGCAATCCGAGTAGAGCGATCTTCACCTAACTCATTCAAGATATCCTCACAGTCATTCCAACTAAGGGAGTGGATTGCGATCGCGCTGCCTTGTCGTAAGTCTATCGATCTGATTGGAATTGTGACGCTCATAAACTATCCCCTTCTGATATATCAAGATTCGTGTCTTTGTCCATAAATATCTTTTAGAGTCATGGTTATTTTAGGAAAAGCGATCGGCGAGAAGGAAATAACAGAAGAGTCAATTAATGTCTGTTGGAGATATGACTTATTTTGTGGTTGGCGGTAGATCTCTAGGATATCGCTCTCTAGGTTGGCAATCCAGTACTCTGGAATACTATATTCAGCATAGAGAGAAAGCTTGGTAGTTCGATCGTATTTCAAGCTGGAATCAGCCACCTCAATGAGTAACAAAGTATCTTCGGCTTGAGGGAATTTACCAGCATAAAAATCATCGCGAGGCAGCAAAATCGTAATGTCTGGTTGTGGCTCTGAATAATCTGGCAAACGGATTGGGTTTTGAATACTAATAACGCCTTCTGATTGGACAGCATTGTTAAAAAAACGAGCTAGACGGTTAATTGTGACTGCATGTCTCAATCCGATGGGTGTCATAATCACAATCTCCCCTTCAATTAATTCAAGACGGGCTTCAGGATGGAAAATACCAGCCTTTCCCATCAGTTGATATTGCTCGACGTCAAATTTATGTGTGAGTTGTTGCATGGTTTTTCTCCCATTAATTGACTTTGATGTCACGCTTACGGATCGAAAAAGCTACCAATTTTAGCCAGTTTTGCACTTCGCGATCGCGGGCTTTTCTAATTTCATGATTTTAAGCAGATTGAGTCTCTAATTAAAGTTTACCAACATCCTCTTCAAATAATCTGACTTATTTTTTTTAACTGTCTCAGTTTTGCGATCGCAGCTCTAAAAACAAGAATCTCTCAAATAATCCTTTTTTAGTGAGTAGGGAGCAGGTTGCAAGTTGACCTACTCCCTTTTTTTAGGAGTTTTTCCCTAACGAATGGGGAACCCCATGGAGTACATGCGCTTCACGGACGAATACACGTTTCCAATCGATCGCGCCCCCTAGCGAGTAGGAGATTTTGAGCTAGACTTACCTTGTGTCGATTACTACAGGTTTCCAATCGATCGCGTCCCCTAGCGAGTAGGAGACACCTGACTGCGATATCGCAGAGTATCTAATCACTACGTTTCCAATCAATCGCGTCCCCCAGCGAGTAGGAGACATTACTCAACGGCAAAGGGTTGTCTGCTCAATGGTGGTTTCCAATCGATCGCGTACCCTAGCGTGTAGGAGATACTAGCAAAGGAGACCAGTGTATTGAATACTTTACGTTTCTAATCGATCGCGTCCCCTAGCGTGTAGGAGAGATCGATGACACATTCTCAAACTTTGGTACTGTTCATCGGTTTCCAATCGATCACGTCCCCTAGCGGGTAGGAGACTTGGAGGATTGTAGAGATGGTAGCAAAGCGCTAGAAGTTTCCAGTCGATCATATCTCCTACCGAGTAGGAGAACAAAAACATGCCTGTTATATTCACTGAAGGTACTCAGTTTCCAATTTATCGCGTCCCCTAGCGAGTAGGAGAATCAAATGATGCCAAAGCTGTACTTACAGGGATGGCTGTGTTTCCAATTGATCGCGTCCCCTAGCGAGTAGGAGAAAAAAAACTGGTTAGAGCCTCAGTTTGAACTATGCCTAAACGTTTCCAATCGATCGCGTCCCCTAGCGGGTAGGAGGTGCGTCCTCAATATGCCCTCTCCTATTCCAGAACTAGGTTTCCAATCGATCGCGTCCCCTAGCGGGTAGGAGAGCCACTTAAACAGATCACCCATATCACAATCTACGAGTTTCCAATCCATCGCGTCCCCTAGCGTGTAGGCGATCGTAAAGGATGTGCAGGATACTTCGCGAAGTATTCAGGAAAGTTTCCAATCTATCGCATCCCCTAGCATGTAGGAGATACCCAAGTGTTATCGCCTCAGTTTATGGCAATCATGTTGTTTCCAATTGATCGCGTCTCATAGCGTATAGGAGACTTGAGGATATGCTCTTCAAAATTGAGGAGTGTTCCACATTTCCATTTTATCGCGTCCCCTAGCGTGTAGGAGAATAGGAAAGAATCCACTAAAAAAATTGTAGAACGGCTCATCGAGTTTCCAATTTATCACGTCCCCCAGCGTGTAGGAGAGAAGAATAATCTTGAGTGGCAGTTAGAGCATATCAAGTTTCCAATTGATCGCGTCCCCTAGCGTGTAGGAGAAAATAATGGAAAACCTCCTGACGCTCCTAATGTTTTGTTTCCAATCGATCACGTCCCCTAGCGAGTAGGAGGCATCGGCTTGCACAATGGATTTTGATGGTGATAGGAAATTTCCAATTTATCGCGTCCCCCAGCGTGTAGGAGATTTATGCATGGTTTTGGGGATTTGCCAAAGTCAATAAGTTTCTAATTTATCGCGTCCCCTAGCGAGTAGGAGATTAATGAAAGCCAGACAATCAAGGGTTCCCCTTGGCGTTTCCAATTTATCGCGTCCCCTAGCGAGTAGGAGAAGCTTCAAGAGTTTGAGGAGTATCACGGCAAGGCGCAAATGTGGTTTCCAATCGATCGCGTCCCCTAGCGGGTAGGAGATACTTACAGCTAAAGAGGCAAAAAACGATGTAACGTTTGTGTTTCCATTCGATCGCGTCCCCTAGCGGGTAGGAGACTTGTTTCAGTTCGTGAAGCCTGCGGATCAGTATTTGTGTTTCCATTCGATCACGTCCCCTAGCGGGTAGGAGAAAGGAAAAGACTCAAAAGGTGACAACCTAGTAGAGTAGTTTCCAATCGATCGCGTCCCCTAGCGAGTAGGAGGAGTGCGCAACACTCAAGGGTATCTCCAACGTAGCACGGTTTCCAATCGATCGCGTCCCCTAGCGAGTAGGAGATGAGAGCTATCGCGATGGAATATTAGCGTTTTATAGGTTTCCAATCGATCGCGTCCCCTAGCGAGTAGGAGATCTCGATATGCCTGCGGATGTGACCGCAATTTGTATGTTTCCAATTGATCGCGTCCCCTAGCAAGTAGGAGAAATAACATTGTAGGGCTAATGAATCAAGCTAACTCACTGTTTCCAGTCGATCGCGTCCCCTAGCGAGTAGGAGGTTTATATTGGAAATACTCCCTATATACCTCTTGGTAAGTTTCCAATCGATCGCGTCCCCTAACAAATAGGAGATCTCAAGATACGGTTATCAATTGCCCCGATCACCTCACATTTCCAATCGATCACTTCCCCTAGCGAGTAGGAGAAGATTACCAACGAAGGCAAACTGGACGGTAACTATTAGTTTCCAATCGATCACGTCCCCTAGCGAGTAGGAGCTGAAAGAGATTCACGCTATCAGATCGGCTAAAAAGATGTTTCCAATTGATCGCGTCCCCTAGCGAGTAGGAGACAAAGGCAGTAGGGAAGGAATGGGGAATCCCGTCGCTGTTTCCAATTGATCGCGTCCCCTAGCGAGTAGGAGATTGTAACGACTGCCTTGCAGCGGGTCGTGACGGTCGTATGTTTCCAATTGATCGCGTCCCCTAGCGTGTAGGAGAAACACAATCTACTAAGCTAAATATACTACTGCACTTATGTTTCCAATTGATCGCGTCCCCTAGCGAGTAGGAGATATACATGCATTACTCCTGCTTTCATGGTCTTCTTGTTTCCAATTGATCGCGTCCCCTAGCGAGTAGGAGATGCTTAAAGCAGGTCGCCCAAGGCGCGGGGGCGTTTCCAATCGATCGCGTCCCCTAGCGAGTAGGAGAAACAATGGTTGTCATGGCTACTACAAGCTTTTCATCACTGTTTCCAATCGATCGCGTCCCCTAGCGAGTAGGAGATGCCTTCAAGGTCTGGGTGGACTACAAGTATAAGTCTGGTTTCCAATCGATCGCGTCCCCTAGCGAGTAGGAGAATAGAACCATGATTAATCGCGACGAACTAGCGGCAAGGATTTTGTTTCCAATCGATCGCGTCCCCTAGCGAGTAGGAGAATTATTGCTTTTTACGGCGCTTTGAAAATTGGCGCAAGTTTCCAATCGATCGCGTCCCCTAGCGAGTAGGAGACAAAAACGATGATAGCCGCCAAAAAATCCAAGCAGAGTTTCCAATCGATCGCGTCCCCTAGCGAGTAGGAGACTTGATCAAAATAAAGCCAGTCGCAATTCATATATTGAGTTTCCAATCGATCGCGTCCCCTAGCGAGTAGGAGACCTGAGCTATTAGGGGAATTGTTTTTACTAGAGCTAGAGTTTCCAATCGATCGCGTCCCCTAGCGAGTAGGAGAAAAGAAGCAGCTTTACTTCTGAAATAGTTTTGCTCTGTTTCCAATCGATCGCGTCCCCTAGCGAGTAGGAGATTGGGGAAATAAACAAATATGGATTATGTATTTAGAAGTTTCCAATCGATCGCGTCCCCTAGCGAGTAGGAGAGACACCATCCAAGTTACCGTGAAAGATGACCCTCGTTCGTTTCCAATCGATCGCGTCCCCTAGCGAGTAGGAGAGCTGGCTACAGACTATACAATTTAATTACGATAGGAGTGTTTCCAATCGATCGCGTCCCCTAGCGAGTAGGAGAGTATTTTGAGGATGAGATAGCTGCTAATGAGTGGATGGGTTTCCAATCGATCGCGTCCCCTAGCGAGTAGGAGAGTTCAAATCATGCTGATGTGCAAGCCTGTGGATATTTCTGTGTTTCCAATCGATCGCGTCCCCTAGCGAGTAGGAGAGACTGAATGGCTACAGAGATGAAAACAAGTACATCAAGGTTTCCAATCGATCGCGTCCCCTAGCGAGTAGGAGAGAAAAGAAAGCAGCTCGTGTTGTTTGGGTGTTTTCATGTTTCCAATCGATCGCGTCCCCTAGCGAGTAGGAGAGATCACTTACTGAAGGTAGCTATCGTTCTATTGACGCGCTTTGTTTCCAATCGATCGCGTCCCCTAGCGAGTAGGAGATGATACACCCGCACTCGCACTCTGCAAACTTCTACTAGCGATGTTTCCAATAGATCGCGTCCCCTATCATGTAGGAGATCCAAATGGGATCAAGCGTTGAGTTCATACTTGGAACGTTTCCAATAGATCGCTTCCCCTAGCTAGTAGGAGACTCATTTTGATAGCCAAAACTGACAATAACTCATCAGCTAATAAGAAGCGATCGCCTTAATCACCTCCTCCAAATCCTTATGCACCTGTGACATTAAACTAGCAGATTTTAAGGATACAAAAGACTGACCAGCGACTAAATTTAAACAAGCAAGTAAAACCTTTGTCCATTCCTCTTGATTCCCTTTACCCCAAGCCTCATAAACCTCTTGGGGAGTCATTCCCCTTAACCGATGAAATAACTCGTTGCGTTCATCTGCTAACTGTTCCCAAACAATCGAAATTGGATGACCTGTTAACCGTGAATTCGGTTCAAAAGTAGATTCAAATAGCGTGTATAAAACTCGCCCATACAAGCCAAGCTTATCACGGCTTAAATCTTCTTTCTGATTTTGATACCTCAGAGCATTTTCAAATCTAGAATCAATCGTATGCTTTGCAATTGGCGAACCTTCCTTATCACCACGATAACGCCTAGAATCATATTCTTGAACTTTACTACCTCTTGGATTAAGTACAGGATCGCCATTACGATCCAGTTTAACGAAACTGTAGTGAATATTAGAAGCATGAGTTGCGATCGCCCATTCACAAATCAACCCCTCGATCGCTCTCACACTATGAAAAAGCGCCTCAGTCGGATCGCCATTTTTCATCCTCACCACAGCCAGATAAGCCATCTCATAGCCCTTCCACCACCATTCCCTAACTCGACTAGATGTTACCAATCCCATCTTGTTAGCAAACTCATCAAACTTAGCCGCATTCCACAACTTCGCCAGTTCGAGCAAATGATCCAACTTCACCTTTAGCGCCGAATCTTCTAAATTCAGGCTGTCCACAACACTAGCCACCCCAGCATAATCATCCCTTGCCAGCAAATCCTCTAATTTCTTAAATTGCAAGGTCTCAAAATAGGATGAACCCTTTAAAAACTTTGTCTTATCTGGATCTAACTCACTACTAACCAGAAACTCCACCTTTTTACCAAAGCGAATCAAACAAGTTAACTGCACTGCCGAAGAAATTGCAGGAGTTCCTGCCTGATGACTCACAATCACGCGATCGCTCTTAGAAATCCACTTATTTTCTTCCCACCTCGCCAACTCCGCCTTTACTAGCGTCAATGTCGCATCCCAATCATCTAACCCATCCGCCCCTTGCTGCGGCTTCAATACCGAAAATTCAATCTTCTCATCGGCAAATTTTTCACCAAATGCTTGCGTAAAATAATGTTTCAAAATCGGCTGAAGCGTATATGTATCCTGCCAATAAGGACAAGCAGCATCACCACGACTGTAAGCATCAAAAATCGCCTCCTGATCGGTTAGCAAAACAATAATGCGATCGGGCTTATTCCTTTTCTCAGTCTTAAATTCCTGACAAAATCCATCCAACAAAGGAAAAGTCAAACGCTCCCAATGAGTCTCAATTGCATCACCATAGACAATTCCCATTACTCTCGCTTGTAAAGTAAATAAATCACTATTGCTTTCTGGTGTTAGAGAAAATCCACAGTAATATAACTGCTCACCTTTTTTATCCAGCAAATGTGTCGAGCCAGTATTATCTGTCAGTTTGACATCACTATTACCCGTCGTCACAATCCAAACTACAGACATCCTGCTTAAGCTCCAAGATTTACAAAAGAGACTACAGAAACTCAGTGATGATCCTACTAAAACAGCTCAAAATCCGATCGAGTTCATTGAGATAGAAAACATTACTATCAAGAGTCAGCAACTTATTTTCTAATTTCAAAAACTGCCATAAATTGCCCGTCGTCACACATCCATAAACCTTATCCAAGGTCTCACCATGCTTTTGGTTATAGCGAATAGCCCCATACATTTGAGCCGCACATTGTCCTAGCCCATTCTCTAAGTTATCGCGCTTCGCTTCTACGATCGCCATAATTGGCGTGCTAATAAAAGTTGCCGTCGAACCCTTACCAAGAATAAAATCACATTCTCCTACCAGTCCCTCATCGCGATCGCTATCAAGGTTTTTGCCCGAATAAATAGCCAACTGTGTCGAAAAATGCGCCTCCACCTCTAACAAAATTGGCGCAATAATAAACTCAGATTTTGCCTTTTCGCTACTAGTTGTGAGCGCAAACTTTTTACCTTTCGCAAGGGTTTCCAATAACCAACTACTAATCTGAATTACACTTTCTTGAGATGAAAATAAGTCCTGCTCAACAAAATGGAGAGAGAACTTATCTATAATCTGTTCAACCGTAAAATCACTGTAAGCCATAGTTTTATAGTTTTACGCTATGAGAGTGTATGCACAACCCTATTCTATTTCCCAAGGCTTTCCCCATAGTTGTTGAAATCGTCCATCTTCAGCCAAGAAATCAAGAAAATCTAAGCATTTGTCATATTTATCAGGGAAAATTGTCAATAGTTCAATATATTGTTCGGTATGTCTTACGATCTTTTTCGTGGAATCTTTTGGATCGGGAACTAACTTTTTCAAAGGATACATCCGATGCCACAATCGTCCAATCTGCCCCATCTTACCAGTGACAGATGAACCTTTAATTAATAATTCTGGAATATGCGCCGTAGTATCTCTATTCTGATAGGGCTTATGCAGCCAATGAATTGCTTCTGAACTATCGCGATCGCCTGCAATCCTTCCCCAAACTTGCACCTTGTCCGCGTGCCATGCCTCACGCCAACCTCCCGCGTAACTTTCCCCAAGATTCACGTCTTGCAAACCTAACCAAACCCTAGCTGCCTCTTGCAACTTGTTCAAAAACGTGGAAATCTGTTTTAGATTATAGACTTGAACATCGCGTCCATAAAGCTTTTTCCATTGCCAATGACATCCAATTAGTGGCTTTCTATAATTGTTATCTTCGTAATATTCCTCATAAAACAATCGGTGATCGGCTCTACGCCATGATTTACCAAACCCACCAAAAATCATTGCAAATTGGTTTAAGTGCAGAATCAAATTTTTTAAAGCAATCTTATGCACTTCTGAGATTTCTTGTGATAACAACCAACCAAGCTCGCCTTCGACCTCATAACTCGGTACTTCCCATTGTCCATTCCCAAATATTTTTTCATCTATTTGCTTAGTAACAAAGTTCATAGCCAGCAAGCCCCAAGTCCCCCCACCTGAGACTCCACCAAAAAGTCTCTCAACTTCTATTTTTGCTTTCTCTGCATCTGTCAAACCGCCAAAAATCCGCAAGGCATGACCGCGAATTGCCGCCCGAAAAATATTGGGGCGAAACTCGCCAGATTCATCTAAGCGCTTTGATGCCATCCCTTGTCCTTTCAACAGATGCGGCGGATACAACAACTCACCCTTTAATTGATCGCGATGACCGTAGCCTGCGGAGACCCGACAGCCAATCCCACGCCCCAACGCCGCTTCCCAAATTTGCCAGATCTCCTCCCACTCAGATTCATCAAGTTCCTCTGAAGCCGAAATCCCAAACTGAATTGTGGGTTGATACAGTGAAATCTGGATAAAAGCACTAGTTCTACTACTATCCATCACTTGACGTGGCTGCTGTGGATGTACCAAATCAACTAACCCATCAGTCCAACTATCGTCTATAGGATAACCACCATGAAAGCGCAAAATCCCTGGAGAGAAGTCTCCTTTAGAGATTTCCTGTCCACAATATTTACCAAGGCGATCGCTAAATAAGCGCTTGCAAGCCTGACGAAAAGCTCCCTTCATACTCGAACCGGGGTAAAAGGGATAGCCAGACGCACCAATGACAGGACGAATCACGCCATCATCCTGACCTGAATTTGTCACAAATCGCCAGCTAATCGTATATTCTTGCGTTTTGACTGGCTTCTCAAATATTGGCGCAACAGGATAAGTTTCACTTGTCCATTCTTCAGCCCAAATTTCCGCATCTTGAGGTTCTCTAGGTTTATTTTTTTTCGGATCTGCTTTACGCTCTGTATCAAGGCGCTGCAATTGACATCGCCCATTCGTTTGCGCCTGAAACATCATCGGCACTTTTTCATATGCATCGGGAATATTTGACATTTTTTCTAGTCCCTAAAAACTATTTTTTCTTATAGCGCTGAGTCCACCAAACCAAACAGTCGCAAAGTTGCGTTAGCACAGCCATCGCCACCCGTTGATCTTGGATGTCTACCTCTTTCCACAGCCTTTCTGCCATCGCTCGGACAGCCTTAGCATCTTCGGCTTTTACAGGATCGTTAGGAATTTTCACACCTGCTTTTGCCATCACTGCCACAAGTTGCTCCCATGTCTCTTTCCAGTAAGTCCCCTTAGGAGTACCTTGCAAGCGCAAATGCTCACCCCAGAAACGCTCCAAACCATAAGCCACAGCTACACGCATCTTAAAGGCTTGCCCCAAAGAATCCTTATCGCGTTCTTTCGCATTTAGAACTAGCTTCTGAGCAATGCGATCCAAATCATAGGTTTTCCAAGCCATTACTGATACGCTCCTGCAAGTGTGACATTACAACGACCAAAGCCAACCGATTCCAACCCACCGAAATACATATCTTGCGAAGCATTGTTACCAAAAGGTTTCCAACCTTTCTCTTTTAAAGCGATCGGAAATATTAAAACGCTGCCCTCTGGCAAAGCCTCAACGTTAAAAAAGGCTCCTCCATCTACCTTTTTCATGTCGTCCATCATCTTGATGCGACTCTGGCGATACAAAGCCATGTCATGTAACATCGCAATATCATTATCTGCAACCACCACCAAACTCTCAACCGCCAGATCTACACCTTGAGGAACCCATTTCTGCATTGCCTCGGATTCGATTTGCTGCTCGATTTCCATAAATCCAAGGTTGAAAAATAGGATTTGCTTAGCAGTACCGCGATCGCTAATTTGACGCCCCCGCAGAGTTTTCGCCGCCGTGTAAGGCTTAGGAATAGGCGCTTCGCAACCAGTAATTAGTTTGTAACGCTTAAGCAATCTTGGGCAACTAATCCAAACTACAGGCTGTCCGGGACAAAAAACAGGCAACCAAACCAGCGACGCATATTCAAATTTAACGATCGCTTCCGTAGTCCCGCCATCAGGTCTGCCATCCACAGATTCATGCCCGTACCATGTATTCTCTAAACCCTTTTCCGTCTCGCGCATATCCGCCCGAAAGCGTCCACGAATCGAACTCCCCGCAATAATCCCCGTCTGCGTAAATTGATCGCGAAAAATCAAATTGAGATTACCAGACTCCTCACCTGCGGCAGCGCCAACATGCAAAGGCGCAAGGGTTTCAATAATTCCATAGGCTTTTTTGTACATTAATCCTCTCCTTTTTGTTTAATTTTTTTGGTCAACTTTAGGCTCAACTTTAGGCTCGATTTTGATTTCTACAGGTAAACACAACCCACAACCAAACTGCCGCAACGGTAGCCCCTCACCTGACGCAAACCACTCAGGCGGGAATTCCCACCAAGTGAGATCGAGGGGATGTTTGACCACATAAACCGTTCCCACAGGCACAGCATAGCGACCAATGCTCAGCTTACTGGCGCGTTTGTTTTGAGCATCACCCTTACCCACGCGATAACGCCAAGGCTCAGGGCGATCGGTCAGCATCTCAGGACGCTTGTTACTAAAGCGAACATCGTTAGGATAGCGAGTTGATAGATTATTGCTTCCCCACACCGCAGGCGTAATCAGCGCAAAACTCCGCCCAATTTTTTGCTTCAGTAACTTGCAGATCGAACTATGCTCTGTAATTGCCTGACTGGTGATTTCCACAATGTGATTTTCACCACCAAAGCGATACCATCCATCAGGCAATTTATGCGTCGAGAGATACACCAAACAGCTATCTTCACGCATCTGCACCGCATTCTCTAAAAATAGTCCATCGCGATCGCGCACATGTTTCTCATCATCCTTGAGATAGGGATGTAAAATCGGCATAAATTCCCAAGGAGTTTTGGCAACATCATTCAACTTGCCTTTCTCAGGACGTTTTAGCTGTGGGGTTTGCTTGTGCCAAGAGTTGATACTCTGCCATTGATATTCAGGATCGAGATCGGGATGTTGACGCTCCCATTTGTTATTGATTAGCACCCATTCATCAAAGTCCTTATTCTTCTCACCCACAATGCGCGATCGCGGAATTGGCACAAAGAAGTTTTCAGGATTATCTGACTCCGCCCAGAATGCTCCAGCTACAGCCAGATTAGTTTTTAGCTCTTGATGCTCGGTAAACTTCTGCTCTTGGTTCGTTGCCAAAATCAAGCCCGAAAGCGTTCCCGCATCAGGTGGAAATTTTGCGCCAGAGCGTCCAACTAAGTTTTCAGGAGACAGAAATGCGCCAGCACTGCCATAGAGCAAACCCAACGGACGAATCACTATTAGGAATTTGAACATAACTGCCACCCCACTTTAATCATGCCGTCAATCCATTCGATCATCGATTTGGGATCTTCAGACCCAGTGATTTGTCCGCGTTGTTGAGAGAGAATTTCCCGATTGTCTTCACCGAAATACAACCCAAATAAATTAAGCGCGATCGCATCATTAGCTGTTTCAGCAGTTGCAGGCGGAATCGCGTGACGAGCTTTGAGTTGTGCCAGATCGGTATACACATGACTCCAATTTGCATCTTTGCCAGTATTGTCATTGCGATCGCGATAGTCCTTCAACCATTTCAAATACTCCCAAGGCGTAGTCCACTGCACAAACTGCCCATTGTTAAACAAAACCCGAATCGTCACGCGATCGCGCCCTAAACTCTTAGCCAATTTTTCAGCTTCGCGACAATGCTGCAACACATCACGCTGGGGTACACTATGCCCCGCCCACACAAAGCCAACACTGAGATTAATTTCTAGATTGCTAGATTGCCAATCTTGATGCATCGCGATCAACCAATCAATCGCTTCAGTTCCTTTTCTTTGTTTTTCTTCTTCTGTCCCATTTCTAATACCATACATAACACCCAAAAAATCGTCACCACCTGCGTAGACTACACGTCCTAAGCGCTCACGATGGAAACCATCTTGAAACTGCTTACCCCAAGTTCGCAATGCTTGACTAAAATTGCTAACATCTTGGGCTTCAGTTAAGGACTTCAGATGATCGCCAACTTTATCACCATCACCCATAAACCAACCAGTCCAATAACCACGTTTGGCTTTCTCGTCATCATCTTCTTTGCGAAGTAGTTCGCTAAATCGCTTGGTACGAGGAAATTTAGGAAGATCTTTAACTACTTGATGATGAGTCACCAAGCGCTTAATCAATTCAGGAATACTCAACTTTTCTGATGGGTCAAGAAATTTAGGCTCATCTTCGTTTTTACTGTTTTCTAGAGCATTGGCAAGTTTTACATAAAAATTATCAATCTCTTTCTTCTCAAGCCCTTCATTACGTTTGTTATCAGGAGTAATCTGCCGATCCATGTTTGGATAAGCGATCGCATCATGCCCAGACAAACTAGAACTTTCTCCATTCCAATTTGGGACAGTCCAGCCACGCCGTAACTTACGAGTTTCCAAATCTCGCATGGCTGACTCGATACTGTCACCACCTCCCCAAAATACTTCCCAAGCGTGAATCTTCCATCTTGTCCAAGAATTTGCCCAGCTAGAATTAGAATCATCTATTCCCAAATTATCGCCAAGCCATTTACGACAAGCCTCAATAATTTCTTTCCAGCCCACCATCAAAGCCTTTTGCGCATCATTACAGGAAAAATCGCCTTTAATCAAAATCCGATTTGGCATTCCTTGTACAATGTCAACACTTGCCACGTTAGTGCAATCATCCTCAGCAATCGCAGGTGAAATCACTTCACAATTTTTACTATTAGCAGCACAGACGATCTTCCAACTTAAGTACGAGAGAATTTGCGAAGCACCATAGAGATCTCGTAACTTGCGAGATTTTTCGATAAAGCCTTGCACAGGCGCAAAGCTAATCGCAGTGTAAATACATGCGGTTGAACTCGCATCAGATCCTTCACGATTTGTAAGCAACTTTTCAGGCATAGCAGACACGCCCCTTAAAACATACTTGTTTTAGCAATGTAGCAGGGAAAACCTGTAAAGTACATGAAATTCTCAATATTTTTAGAATTTACCTAAGATCTATATATAGCAAGCATAGAGACACACAAATGCTACCCTGTTTAAATATTGGCATTTTCTCACTAAAATTTAGTCTATGCCTAAACCCAGCCAACTCCATCCCTATAGCGATCTTAGTGCCTTTGAGCGGTTGCTGCTATTGATTGCAACATTTGTCCATCATCCTGGTGTTGGCTGTCCCGATCGCCTCGGTAAAAAAACAGGCACTCATCACCAAGCCCTCGAAGCTGTGCGTCAAAAAGTCTGCGAAGTTGCCCAGCAATACCAAATTCCCCTGACTGACTACGCCATTCCCACCCTCCGCAAAGACCTCGTGACACTGCGAAAATACGGCATTCTCAGCCAGCATATTTACCGCTGGGGCTACTTTCTGGGCACAGGAGCCATGACCATTCCCGAACTTCAAGTCGCTATGAATGCCCTCGCCTCTATGGCAACTTACCAGCGATCGCCGCAAGCCATTCGCATCTATCGCGATCTCGAAAACAAACTCAGAGGACTGCAAGAGACAACGGCTCAAGACTTGCTCTATCCCGTTCGATCGCAGATCGACCGCGCCATAATTTATACAAACCCCGATGAAATGCTTGCCAAGCCAACCAATCGGCATAATTTATTTAGCTGCCTCGATGCGATCGAAACTGCAATTTACAACGGGCAAGCGATCGAACTCTATCGTCATGCCGATCCCTACGCAGGAAACATTAGCTATATACAGGTCATTCCTTTACAACTGCTCTACCACGATATTGCGTGGTACTTGTTGTACGAATATATAGAAGATCGGCATATAGAAATCGAACGCATCGATCGCTTTAGAGACTACGTACAACCCATCGGTACGCCAAGAGATATCGAACTACAAAAACACAGTCTTAAAATCGCTCACGATCTACTGCACAAGGGTTGGGGCTTATATCTAGGCGATCGCGAAGAACAAGCTTTAGAGAAACAAGGAATGCTTAAATATATGCGAATTGAAGTTCGTTTCTTTGAGCCTGCGATCGCCTTCATTCAAGAAGGAGAAAATCGCCATCCCTTTCAAAAAATCGGCAAAAAGGGCAAAGATTATCTTGATTACGCCATTAACCTACCACCGCGATCGCTCAACGAATTTTGTCGGTGGCTCAATCGATTTATGGATAGCGTTCAAGTCAGAAACCCACCAGAATTAGTGTCTCGCTATCAACAAGCCGCCAGTAGGCTCGCCAAATTGTATGATACTCAAACTACCGACGATCGCTAAATCATGCCAAAAGCCATCGAATTCCGCAACGTATCCTATCAACTCGATCGCCGCGATTTGGTTTCCGATCTTAGTTTTGAAGTGGAACAGGGAGAAATCGTTACGCTTTTGGGAGAGAGTGGCTGTGGCAAAACGACCACCTTAAAACTGATTAATCGGTTACTGCTGCCCTCTCAAGGGAAGGTGCTGGTAGATGGTATCTCTACAAATGAATGGAATCCGATTCAACTGCGGCGACAGACGGGTTATGCCATCCAAGAGACGGGACTTTTTCCTCATTTTACTGTAGAGGCGAATATTGGTTTGGTTCCCAAGCTTTTAGGCTGGCAGAGTCAGCAGATTGCCAACCGCGTGTGCGAACTCCTAGCATTGGTGGGATTGAATGCTGAACAGTTTGCGAACCGCTATCCCCACGAACTCTCAGGTGGACAGAGACAAAGGGTTGGCGTTGCCAGAGCCTTAGCCGCCGATCCGCCCGTGCTGCTGATGGACGAACCCTTTGGAGCCTTAGATTTAATTACGCGCCTAGAGATCCAGAGAGAATTCAAACAACTCCAGAAACAATTGGGAAAAACCGTCATTTTTGTTACCCATGACATTCAAGAAGCCTTTTTGCTAGGCGATCGCATTGGGTTTATGGACGCAGGCAAACTCTTAGCGATCGCGACAAAAGCCGACTTAATGCGATCGCAGGTTCCAGAAGTTCGTGCATTTATGGAATCCGTGCGCTTACTGCGAGACTCGTTGAATATGGAGAACTATGAATCTGAGTGAATTCTTCTCAAGATACGGTGCAGAAATTGCCCAGCGAAGTTGGGAACACTTCATGCTCGTGGCGATCGCTTGTGGCATTGCCATTCTAATCGGTATTCCCTTGGGCATCCTGACCGTGAGGCATCCAAAATTTAAAGCGATCGCGATCGGAACGGCGAATATCATTCAAACAATTCCGGGATTAGCGCTCTTGGGCTTCCTGATTCCTTTGGGGATTGGGGTGCGATCGGTGATTATTGCCCTCGTGCTTTATGCCCTGCTACCGATAATGCAAAACACCTATGTGGGGATTTCAGCGATCGACAAATCGATTTTAGAAGTGGGCGAAGGCATGGGTATGACCCAGTGGCAGTTATTGACGCAGGTGGAGTTGCCTCTGGCGATGAGTACGATTCTAACGGGGGTGCGGGTAGCGATCGTGATTTGCGTGGGTGTCGCTGCGATCGCGGGCGGATTTGGCGCAGGGGGCTTGGGGCAATTTATCTTTCGCGGACTTGCCACGGTAGATAATCCTCTAATCCTAGCGGGAGCTGTGCCTTCAGCTTTGATGGCATTACTTGCCGATTTGGGCATAGGATGGATTGAGAAAAAACTGAAGGTCGTCAGCTAACCATGAAAAAAATTCTGTCTTATGCGTTTTTAGGCTTACTTCTCTCGGTAAGTCTGATTGGCTGTGGTGCGAATAAAGAGAAACGAGTCGTTGTTGCCTCTAAGAATTTTACAGAACAGGTGATTTTAGGCGAATTGGTTGCCCAAGAAATAGAAGCCAAGACAGATATCAAGGTAGAGCGACGCTTAAATTTGGGTGGTACGTTTATCTGCCATCAAGGCATAATTGCAGGGGAAATTGATATCTATCCTGAATACACGGGTACGGCTTTTACGGCAATTCTCAAACTGCCACCGATTACCAATCCTCGCCAAGTCTCCGAAACCGTCAAACAGCAATATGCTCGACAATTTCAGTTGAAATGGTCGGAACCCTTGGGATTTAACAATACTTTCGCCATTATCATTCGCGGTCAGGATGCGCGGCAGTTCAATATCACCACCCTCTCTCAAGTTGGGAAGTATACGCCAAAATGGCGCGCGGGGTTTGGCTATGAATTTATCGATCGCGCTGACGGTCTACCAGGACTAGCGAAAACCTATGGCTTAACCTTTGCCGAAGCTCCAAAATCGATGGATTTAGGGCTGCTCTATCGCGCGATCGCCGAGAAACAAGTGGATTTAGTTGCAGGGAATTCTACGGATGGCGTGATTCCTACCTTAGATTTAGTCATCTTAAAAGATGACAAGCAATACTTCCCTCCCTACGAAGCCGCAATCGTAACGCGTGCAGAAGCGATCGCCAAGTATCCCGAACTCGATCGTGTCTTCCATACGTTGGCAGGAAAAATCACGGAACAGGATATGCAAAGATTGAACTATCTAGTCGATGGCGAAAAGAAAGATCCCAAACAAGTCGTAAGCGAGTTTCGTCGCTCAAAAAATTTCTAGCTCTATGCTTGGATGGTTTGTAGTTCATGGGGGGACGGGCATCTATCCCAAGCGATCGTTCGTTCTGGGAACGAATGTCATATCATCTCCGATCGCTAATATCGCGACAAAAATTCAAACAGCATTTCCTCTTCGGACAGATCCATCTCCTGTTGTGGCAAAAATGCCGTGGGACCTCTCAAAAACTCTTTGATCGTCATACGGCGATCGCGAAAATCGACGATAAACTGGTGCAGTTGTGCGATGACTTCAATTTGAGCCTCCATTTCACTCAAGGCTTCCCCAATCGGATCGCCACCATATTTTGCGATTTTTTTAAAAACAGCAGTTATTTCTCCTTGCTGTGTATTTTTAGTCAGTTTCAGTTGAAGCTTTAAATTGTCAAGTTGCTTTTTGAGAAAAGCATGATCTGCTTCTACTCTGACACATTGTCGCGTCAGATCGTCAGAGCTATCACGGTTAATCACTTCACCTATCTCTTGCTGCTTTTCAATTGCCAAAAGCCTTGCCAAATCTCCATTTTGATAGGCTAGATTGATTTCCTTCATTACCTCTGTACGATATTCTTTCTCAGCTTCATCCATCACTTTATCAGGATGAAAACAGTCCGCTAAACGTAAAAAGAGCTGGCGGATCTTTTTTAGCTCGTCTCGGTCTGGCTGAGGAACATCTGGTTCAATTTGGCGATCGTATCGCTCTTCACGATCCCTCCAATCCGTTTTATCATCAGGCTCGGCATTTGTATAACCTGTATGTATAGGAGCGTGTTTAGGGCTTATGACCCCATCTGCCTGAAGATGAAAGTACACTGTTTCAATGTCTTGACGTGACTTCTTACCCAATTTTCTGCCAGTGAAAATCTCGTTGAATAGGCCATGAATTTGGCTATCCAGTTCTAAGATTTTTTGCCGCAAAGGAGCGCTCCGCTGTGCTATCTGAATCCCAACCTCTTTAATGCTGTTGTTCAGATTATTCAATTTGGTTCGGTTTGTCTCGATTTGCTTGATTAGTTTTTCGTTCTCCTTCTCCCAGAAATTTAGGCGAATACGAAGATCTGAAAGTCCAAGGTTGTTCTTAGAAGTAGTAGAAGTAGGAGTAGAGGCTTTAGAGCTTCGAGCCATAGCAGGGGTATCGAGGACGGTAACTACGCCAATATTCTAATCTAGTTTTTCTCTGGTTGCATAGGTTAAGTAGGACGCCGATCGAGGTAAATAGGTGGAGAGAGGCATATGCTACAGATATTCTGAATACTGAAAATGATGCTTTACGAGCAGTGGGAATTTCGCGAGCAAAGATTGGATACCTCAAGGATTTATCGCAAAAAGTAATCGATGGGTTACCGAATCTCGTGGAACTAGAGAAAATGGATGATGAAGCGATCGTCAAAATTCTGACGGAGGTCAAGGGAATGGGACGGTACAGATGCTATTAATCTTTCGGATGTATCGCTTAAATGTCATGCCTGTTGATGATTTAGGCATTCGCATGGGCATCAAAAAAGTGGATGGATTGGACGAGCTACCCAATAAAAATCAAATAGAAGCTCTTGCTCAAAATTGGAAACCCTATTGCTCGATCGCTTTGTGGTATCTATGGCGCAGTTTAGAACTTAAAGCGATAGGTTGAGAGCAAAAAAATATGGTTTGGCACGACTAAACTCAAATGCCAAACCATATTTTTAAGTGACGAATTGAACCAAAGAAATCCGATGAAAAGCAGATAAACATACCTTATTAAGTTAGGCACTTACCGCCTTTTCACTCTGCATTTTTTTCCAGCCTCTTGGCATTTTTAGATCGTCAGGATCTACGTAATGACACATATGATCGTCAAGGCAAATCAGCGCCCAACCATTTTGATCGATATCCATCAATTTATAAGAAGATTCTAAAACGAAAAAGCCTTTGTGATTACGGGTGTCGGGTCTAACTCTTACGTTGTCGATCATGATTAAAACTCCATTGAAAACTAGTTATTAAATTTATTTTATGGAGCTAGTCTAGCACTGGGGATCGCTGGGCTGCGTTAAGTTTTAACTCATGAGACAGGCTTGTGAGTAAAGATATGTAAGCTTGCGTTAAGGATAGTTTGACAATTCGGGGATCAATTTTAAGTATTGTTTTCAAACACCCAATTTTCTACCCGTTCAAGCTCTTTCCAGTCAGGTCTACGCCGCTTACCTTCTTCAAAATTCTCAACAATTTCCTCTTTCATCTCTTTTAAAATCATCATCCAATTTTGCGCTGCCTCAATATGTTCTCGCACGCCTTTTTGAGATGTCTCTAGCATTGCGATCGCAAGATTAATCCTAGCTTGGGGATCTTCAGGGCTGAGCTTAACCGCTTTGAGCGCTGTTTTGTAAGCAAGGGCTGCCTTTCGATCGAGCAAGTAAAGCCATGATAGGCAAATCCAACTACTAGCGACCTTCGGTTGGCGATCGCAGACTTTTTGAAATATAGGAATGAGGACTCCTGCCTCTTCGCCTGCCTTATATCGCTCTAGTCCTTGTTGAAATAATTCTTCTGGAGTCTGTGTATCTGTTGCCATTTTGTCTTAAATAAATTGCGTGATTTGTAAATGAAATAAATGAATCAAACAGCGTCCATAACAGTTAGTAATTATTACTTATAGCGCTCCTTAATTGCTTGTAAATGCAGTACGAGCTTTTAGCCCTTGCAGGCATCTTGCCTGCGCTACAAATTAATTACAACGCATTGAGGATGGCTATATGCGGCAATTACTTACCTACCAAATTATCTAGCTGCTTTTGTAACTCTCTAACCATTTTATTGAGTTCGGGCAAGCGACGAAACACAGCTGTAGCCTTAAAAAATGTTTTTGCGGGGATCGCTGGGTAACCCATGACTTGAGTGCCAGCTTCTACATCGTGGGCGATCCCCGACTGCGCTGCCGCCACAGCCCGATCGCCAACTTTAATATGGTTGGTAATGCCAACCTGTCCCGCCAAAATCACATTTTTACCTAGTTCTACACCCCCTGCCAGTCCCACTTGACCCGCCATCAAACAGTTCTCAGCGGTCTTGCAACCATGACCAATTTGAACGAGGTTGTCAATCTTAGTGCCTCGCCCTATGTGGGTATCACCTAGAGCACCGCGATCGATCGCAGCATTACAGCCAACCTCTACATCATCTTCTAGGATGGTGCGCCCCACTTGTAGCATTTTTGTCCAAGTGCCATCAGAACTGGGTACAAACCCAAAGCCTTCAGAGCCGATTGCTGCCCCACTATGGATCGTGCAGCGATCGCCGATGACGCTACGAGCATGAATTACACAATTGGCATGGAGTACTGTGCGATCGCCAATGCTCACACCTTCATAAATAGTGACATTCGGATAGATATAGACATGCGATCCAATCTGACAACCCGCACCGATTACAACATGGGCTCCAATATAGACAGATTCACCTAATTGGACATCAGGTGCGATCGTTGCACTGGGGTGAATGCTGGGATCTGGGAGGTAAGGGGGGTGAAATAAGGCGATCGCCTTTGCAAACAACAAACGGGGCTGACGCACTGCGACATGGGGAATAGAACGAGATTTCACCAACGCGATCGCCTCTGGCTCGTCACCAATAATTAAAGCAGCAGCGTTTGTTTCGGCTACCTGTCGAAAAAAGAGATTATTTTCTAGAAAGCCCAGATCGCTAGCTGTAGCATCCGCAAGGGTTGCTACGCCAGAAATTTTGGGATCGCCGTTGCTAAAATCCGCTCCAACCTCGGTTAGATCGATACCTAACTTTGCTAGTAATTCACTAAATTTCATGCTGTGCCAGATTTACTCAGAAACGAGCATATCTCGAATCAGCCACTTATCATCTTTACGCACAAAATCATATTCTACCAAGTAGCTCGTATCAGACTTAGAGGCACTGGCATCGAGGTTGCCATTGTTGAAGTAGTTGCGCGTCTCAGAAACTTTTGCTGTTACCCTAGCGCGATCGTCGCCATCGGGAGTGACTTTCACAACCTCTGCTGGCTTAGAGATATATTGCAAATAAGAGTTGCTTGATTTCAATTCCTTTGCCCGAGACTTCCAGTCAGCTAAAACAGGTTCAGTTAGAATGCTAGTTAAAGCCTCTGTATCGTAAGCATTTCCCAATGCCTTAGATTTGATTGACTGCCATGACTCGATCAGTTTTACGGCAATATCTTTATCCATAGGGCCTGGCTTTGCTGTCACCGTTAAACCCTCTGATTTGGCTGATGTCAGCAGGGGGGCTAAGGAACGCTCCATACTCACCACTGACTCTGCTTTCGGTGGGCTAGTGAGAGATTTCCATGCCCAAACGGATAGTCCGATCAACCCACCCATAACGCCAAAGACAATCAAAAGCAATAAGATAAACCTTTGAGGCTTAACTTTTCTGGAACGTGAGGTTGCAGAGGGCTTTTTAGTTTCTCTGGCACGCTCTCTCAAGCCTTGCTTGGCATTCTCTCGAGAACTTTCCTTATGTTTGGGTAAGGGAGGTAGGGTACGCGTATTACTATGTACATTTGCCTTGCGATCGAGATCGGCGGGTCGATCCAATAGAGAAGTCCGACCTAAACGGCTTGTTCGCTCGGCTGTGTAGGCTGGAACCTTGGGCTCTGGTCTGCGCTCAGGCTGAGTCTCAAAACGAGAGTCATCTCTAGAACCAACTCTAGAGGCAGTGCGCCCATCTAATGGCAAGGAATACTCATTTCCCTCGGCATGTTCAGAGGAAGGAGTATCTGCTGTGGTTGTGATGCGGCTAGAAAAAGTGGGCATGGTCCAATCTGAATTACCAAGCCCGTTGGTGCTAGGCAACTCCTCTAAATAGGACTGCACCTGATCGTCAGCAAAATAATCTTTTAAGGAAACAACTTGATTGATCAGATCGCGAAAATGAGGATAGACCTCTTCTTGTAGCCATCTCTCACTGTATAAACAAAGCCCCGGCAGTAGGTCTGGAGAGTCCTCTGAGTTACGCCGAATAAATGCAATCTGCTCGCGCTCACCGCTTTTTTCAAGGGCATTACTTGCCTCTTCGGTTTGTCCCAGTAGCAAAGCACAAACTGCTTGCTCTAAATAAATATCCTGTTTGACGCTGAGCTTAACCAATAGCCCCTTGGCGCGTCGAATCAATGCAGGCTGGCGTTGCGAAAACCCGCGTGCAATCAAAGCATAGACGGCGAGGTAGCTTGCTACCGAAGAAGGACGACGGGCTTCATCTTCGAATAGGGTTTGCTGCTCGGAAGCAGTCATGTAGCCACGTAGCTGTTGAATGAAGCGGAGAAAATCATCAATTCCCAACCCAGAGGAGTCGTTGCCCGTGCCATCAATGCCTCTGCGGGCTTCTAGCATTTCTTGGAGCAGCAACATGCCTTGACGATGCTCGGCAACTTTACTATCAGACGCAGCTAACAGTTCTAGAATGCGATAGGGGCGGAGCCTAAACAAATCGGCTTGAATTTCACTCCGCACGCTCAAAAATAGACCTTCTCTGAGTAAGAGTTCTTGCCCAGACTCTAAAGATTGAGCAGCACTTTCATACTGTCCCTGCTTCCAATTTTCTCTGCCCACTTCTAAATAAGAGAGGGCTACAGTCAGCGTAACGTCGGGATCGCGCGATACGCGTACTGATTGAAAAGAGATCGCGTCGGGATCGTAGTATGGCTGAGCGATGGTTAAAACCTGTTCGTACTCACCTAGCTCGTGAAGCAGGAGGAGGAGCCCAGGTAAATCTTGATCCTCTATTTCGAGTTCAGTGGATACAGAGTCGCTGCGTTCTGTTTTTCGATCGGGATCGGCAGCTTGTTCTTCCAACTCTAAGGCAACGCTAGCATCATAGTCACGCCGTCGAGCTGGATCTGACAGTAAAGCGTAAGCACTATCAATGATTCGCTTTCTAGAGGCGATCGCGGCGTCAGAATATTCTCGACGTGGCATAGAAAGAACGCGATCACGATGAGTCTGTTGAATCTGCTCAAACGTAGCCTGCGATGTCAAGCCCAGAATACGATAATAGTCTAGGGGAATCCTCACCTTCTACTTCCTACTACAACACTAATCTGTTTTGCCGACCGAAAGTTTTCAAGAATACTCAAATCTACACTAAACGCCCGCATTATACCCTAAAACTGTAATTTAGCTACAATTTTTTTATAATACTTAAACCTAATCTCAAAAGATCGATATCTTTAAATGATTTAGATTCTGAAGTTGTTTGAATGTCTCGGCGTATTTATCTTTTAGAACCTTTGGATATATCTGTATCAATAAAATTCTTAGATACAGAAATATACAATACCTAAACCTAAGCTGGGTTGTAAGAATTTTCAAGCATATTTTTAGAATTAATTACGATATTTCATAGAAATGCCGAATTTATCTAGCTTAAAGGAAAATTCAAACAGTTGATTTTACATATTGGTTCAAGGGATAGCTCAGAATAGCATGGCATTTTCATTATTCGAAAATTCTTACAAGGGAATTTTTTACGGCAAAACCAAGTAGGGGTAGATAAGTTGTCAGTTTTCAGTTCAAAGGTTAATTCCAATAAATGCAGCTAACCTTTTACCGATAACCGATAACCCTTTTACCCTAACTATCTAAAGTAATTGCTTGATGAATGGCAGCTTTTTCTTTGACGCGCTGTAAGTAGGGCTGGATCTCATGGGGACTCAACCCGCTAATAATGCAGAAATTATCAACATCCATACCACGAACCAACATATCCAAGCCCCATGTTTGACGGGCCTGCTCTAGCAATACTGGGCTACCGTCGGGGTTGCGATGTAGTTCTGCCCAACCGCGCCAAATCTGCTCGAGCTGAGTCAAGCTCAAAGGCTGATGATCGGCATCTAAAAACATGGCTGGATGTTGATCTTTGCGATTTTTAAGATATGCCGTGAGTGGGTTATTCGATCCCGAACCGTAGCGCTGCCCCAAAATATTTTGATTGATTGGGACTAAGCGTTGCCCCAAAGTCCCAATTCTCAAGACTCGATTGGAGGATGCGGTGAGGTAATCATCGCGTCTGAGTTGAACCAACTCTGTTGCCGATAGACCTGCCCCAAATAGGAGATAAGCGATCGCGTATTCTCTAAGCCCTTGACGCTTTGCCAGCAGCATAATGTTGCGTACTATCTCAGTAGGAATATCGATCACCGGTTGGATTGTCTCGGTATCCTTAACGATCATTTCCACGAGCGTGTTGATAAAGTCCTCAGAACTCGACCAGATCGACTCAATATCGCTGGTAAGCATAATCACGGCATAGCCCAAGATGCAGGTATTAACGAGATTCGCTAATTTGATTGGAGCCAAGGGATAGTGGGTTTGGGTTTGTGCCATCACATCTTCGAGGACAGTGGCGATCGACTGATTGATCTGTGCGATCCCCTGTGCTAGCGCTTGACGACTTTCGCTAGGATATTGTCCTGCTTCTCCCACCAGCGATCGCAGTAGTTCTGGTACACTCTCAAGCAAGCGTAGGGAATTTTGCATGTAGTAGCGTAAAAATCTACTTAAATCACCTTGGTTTGACATCTCTGTGATGATGATTGATTCCCCAACCTGAGTCAGCAGTAGATATTGTTGCAAACATTCCTGCAGTACAGCGAGTAAAAGACCATGTTTATTGCCAAAATGGCGAAATAGCGTTACCTCATTAATCTCGGCTTGGTCGGCAATTTGTCTTGTTGTTGTTTCGGTAATCCCTTGACGCGCAAAAAGCTGTAATGCAGTGTTGACGATACGTTGGCGAGTAGGAATACGAGATGCGGTCATGTTAAATTTTTTTTGCAAGTACTACTTGCATTCTTTCCTATAAACAGGTTAATCTATATAGGTGCAAGTACTACTTGCATCTTACCAATTTCTCCCTGAGATTCCATGACATCAACGACCTCCTCACAGCCACTTCAACTGAATTGGACGACCACGATTTTCTATATTGTCATCCACGCGATCGCTTTGCTAGGGATCGGCTATTTCTCTTGGCAAACCTTAGTTTTAACCATTTTTCTCCATTGGCTATTTGGCAGCATTGGTATCTGTCTTGGCTATCACCGCATGTTAAGCCATCGCAGTTTTTACGTCCCCAAGTGGCTTGAGTATGTTTTCGCCACAATCGGGGCTATGGCTATGCAGGGCGGCCCAATTTTTTGGGTGGGCGGTCATCGCCAACACCATGGTTTTACCGAAGATAATGACAAAGATCCATATTCGGCGACAAAGGGGTTGTGGTGGAGTCACATGGCTTGGATTTTGTATTCCAAACCAGAGCATTTTGACCTAAAAAATTATCGCAACTTTGCTCCAGACTTGGCTAGCGATCGCTACTACCAGTTTTTAGATAAGTACTTTCTATCTTTACAGATCCCTCTAGGTATTCTGCTTTACTTTATCGGTTCTACCATAGGTCAGGGAATCGGTTTTGTACTTTACGGCATATTTGTACGGGTGATCTTGGTTTCTCACAGTACTTGGTTGATTAACTCTGCTTGCCATAAATGGGGCTATCGTAACTTTGACGACAGCAACGATAAATCAGTCAATCTTTGGTGGGCAGCATTACTTACCTATGGCGAAGGCTGGCACAACAACCATCACGCTTATCCTAAATCTGCTCGCGCTGGTTTGCATTGGTGGGAAGTCGATGTCACTTGGGCTGCAATTAGCCTTTTAAAGACCTTGGGTCTAGCGCAAAAGGTCTATTTGCCTGAGCCTTGGCAACCTGTAACCGAGAAGTAAGTCTCTCATCGTCAGATCTTGTGGGAGAAATCGCAATTACAGCAGGGGGCATGATGCCTCCTGCTATATTAGTTTTTAGCTGTGTAAAGATTGAATAAAACTTAAGAGCTGCATGAATATGGACAATCGTCATATTCGGTTTTGCGATCGCGCCGATCAAGTCGATCTGAACCAGTTATTAGCATTATTTAAAATAGGGGCATTCTGGGCAAACGAGCGCAATTTGGATAGCCTTGCGGTGGCGATCGCGAACTCTGATCCCGTTGTAACCGTTTGGGATAACGATCGCCTGATCGGTCATGCCAGAGCCACCAGCGATGTTGTCTATCGCGCCACGATCTGGGATGTCGTAATTCATCCAGACTATCGCGGTACGGGCTTAGGGCGCAAACTCGTGCAAACGGTTCTCGCTCACCCCAAAGTCTGTAATGTCGAACGGGTTTATTTGATGACAACCCATCAGCAAAGCTTTTATCAGCACATCGGGTTTGAGCTAAACGCCAGTACGACCTTGGTACTCTGCAATAAAGTGTTTAGCGATCCCATTAGCGATCGAAACAGTCCTGCTGAGGTTTTGCTGCCTCAATCGGTTACAGTGCTGTAGAAATTCTCAATCACATCCCATGGAATCTAAAAAATTACGGGTAGGACTGCTGTTTGGCGGGCAATCGGGTGAACACGAAGTGTCAATTACCTCAGCCAAAGCGATCGCCTCTGCACTCAGTCAAAACTCTCTCTATGACTTGCAGCCGTTTTACATTCAAAAAGATGGCTTGTGGTGCAATCCGACCAATTCCCAAGCCGTACTTCAACAAACCCAAGTGGAACCCTCTGCAAGCTCAAATTCCCAAGCCATCCAATGGCAATTACCCATTGAAGCCAATCAGATCGATGTCTGGTTCCCCGTATTGCATGGGCCCAATGGTGAAGATGGCACAGTACAAGGTTTACTGCAACTGATGCAAAAGCCCTATGTCGGCAATGGCGTACTTGCCTCCGCTGTGGGCATGGATAAGATTTTGATGAAGTCTTTATTCGCGCAAGCAGGTTTGGCGCAGGTGAAATATGTGGCTTTAAGTCGCTGGCAGTGGCAACAGGAGCCAGAATCTTGGGGCGAATATATTGAGACCGAGCTGGGCTATCCCTGTTTTGTAAAGCCTTCCAATCTGGGTTCGTCGGTGGGGATCTCTAAAGTGCGCGAACGCGCTCAGTTAGAAGTTGCGATCGCCAGTGCGATCGGGTACGACGCTCGCATCATCGTCGAGCAGGGTGTGACGGCTAGGGAAATCGAGTGTGCGGTTTTAGGCAACGACCAACCCCAAGCTTCGATTGTCGGTGAAATTACCTACAAAAGTGATTTTTACGACTACGAAACCAAATACACCGCAGGCATGGCAGAGCTAATTATTCCTGCAAATTTGCCTCCCGAAGTTATCGAGGCAGTGCAAGCGATGTCTGTTAAGGCATTTCAAACGCTGGCAGGCTCTGGACTGGCCAGAGTTGACTTTTTCTATGTCGAATCAACTGCCACAGTACTGATCAACGAAATCAACACGCTTCCCGGATTCACCGCCCTCAGTATGTACCCGAAACTGTGGGAATATTCAGGCATTCCTTTTGCTGACCTATGCGATCGCTTGATTGACCTAGCCCTAGAAAAATCTAGCTAAAAATTCCTGCGATCGAAAATTCATTAGCTTCCAACTAGGTGAAGCTAATGAATTGGATAAACACGATTGCCTCGTTAGGGGAAATTGCATTTTCGCGGTCAAATTCCTGTGAGAAATGTCGCTGAAATCCAGATGCTAATGGAACATCGGCGATCGCATGTTCAAAGGCTTGTTCAGAGGTTCTATTCATGGCAATCTATGATTATCCCTTGAAAAATACTGAAGGGGAGAGGTTAAAAAAGTTAGCTAGTTTTTCGATATGTTCTACTGTGAATTTACGCTTTCTGTTGAGGATTGCTGACACAATGGATTCTGTTTTGAAAATTGGAACTAGGTCTTTTTGTTGAAGGTCAAATTCATGGATTAGTGCCTTGAGTAACCCAACGCCGCTTAGATCGGTGATGGATACATACTTTTCTTCGTATTCAGCGCGATCTCGTGATGATGTGCATACATGATATCTTAGGAAATTGCGAAATTGACTACAAGGGTGAGGATGTCAAAATTTAGTAAAATCTAGAATAAGGAAAGATACTATTTTAGTTTTTTGCTAAAATCTAAAATAAGCACCGTAGCTATTTTAGTTTTTTGAGCTCGTGAAAAATTTTAAAGCTGGCACATACGTACAACAAGGCTATTACAAAAGCTTTCAGCCCAACCCGATTAATCGGCTCTGGACACTGGAAAACATGGAAATCCAGAAGCTACTAGAGCAAGCTAATCGAGAAATCGGCAGGCTGGATATGTACTCTGAGTACATCCCAAATGTTGACTTGTTTATTAGTATGCACGTCCTCAAAGAAGCCACCCAGTCTAGCAAAATCGAAGGCACACAAACCAACATCGAAGAAGCCCTGCTCAATATTGAAGATGTACCCCTCGACAAGAGAAACGACTGGGAAGAAGTCCAAAACTATGTACAAGCAATGAATCAAGCGATCGCCAAATTGCATGACTTGCCCTTCTCATCACGACTAATCCGAGAAACCCATCAAATATTGCTACAGGGCGTTAGAGGCAAACACAAACAACCAGGGGAATTTAGAAAAAGCCAAAACTGGATCGGCGGAGCCAGCATTGACGATGCTAGATTTGTGCCGCCAGTACATACCTCCATAGACGAGTTAATGGGCGATCTGGAACTCTTTGTCCATAACCAAGAGCAATATTTTCCTGAATTGCTAAAAATCGCCTTAGTCCATTATCAATTTGAGACAATTCACCCATTTTTAGATGGAAATGGTCGAGTCGGTAGATTAATGATTACCCTGTACTTAGTTAGCCAAGGTATTCTCAAAAAACCGATATTGTACTTGTCAGATTTTTTTGAACGTAACCGATCGCTTTACTACGATAATTTGATGCGCGTTAGAGAACACAATGATTTATCGCAATGGTTCAAGTTCTTTTTGGTCGGTGCGATCGAAACAGCTAAAAATAGCGTTACGACTTTTGACAATATTTTAAAGTTACAAAAGCAAGTCGATCAAAAAATTCAGACTTTACGCAGCCGCAGTGCCAACGCTCAAAAAGTATTGAATTATCTATATCAAAGACCCGTGATCGATGCTTCTGAAGTTGTGGAATTAACTTCCTTATCACCATCCTCTGCTTACAAGTTAATTGCTGATTTAGAAAAATTTGCAATCCTCAATGAAGTAACAGGGGGAAAAAGAGGCAAGATGTATGTTTTTGATGAATATTTACGCTTATTTGACTAAGTTCGAGCATTTCGCCTATTCCCAGAAATCAGTATTTAACCTGAGTTCGGGTTAAGGATTTCGGAACAAATCAAGCCGACTTGCTGGAACCGAGAGGTTTGATCCCCCTGCCCTATCGGGCATCCCCCTTGAAAAAGGGGGACAAGTGAATTCTCCCCCCTTTTTTCAAGGGGGGCTAGGGAGGATCCTTGGGATGTATAGCGTTTCAGGTTTTCTTATCCAGAACTGACGTTCTTTTAGGCTAATTTTTTCTGTAACTTCTGCGGTAATCACGGCAGAGGGGCGTTCTTTGAGGAGTGCGATCGCTCTATTTCTCAAAAAATACTGAAGGTAAGAGCTTAAAAAAATTAGCTAGTTTTTGAACTGCAATTAAATCCTTTTTTGATTTGATTGGTCGTAGCGAAAATGTTTGTAAGAGTTTGATGCAATTATTAGGTTCGGCTGTAAGCATATTTTTAGTTTTTTGTTGAAAGCTAATTGTTAATGTTTCATCCGAGTAGCCCCAAAAGCAACTGAATATTTAGAGATGTTTAGAGCGATCGTAAATTATCACTTACGAAGTCTATTAAGTTTTGGGGAAATATTGTAATTAATGTCAATTTCTAGTTACTCGATCGCTGCTCTTTTGTTAACTCCTGCTTTCCCTTGGATTTATTGGTCTAAAAATCTCAGTAAAATGCTGCCAAATTGAAAGAATTCTGCTAACCTGTGCTGTACAAATTGCTTGACTAGTCTCAGGAACTTTGATGACCAGAGTTTTAGCTTTTACCAATAACAAAGGTGGCACGGGCAAGTCAACGTTATGTGCAAATACAGCCCATCAAATGGCTCAAACTGGCGCGAAAGTGCTGGTGATTGATATGACATCTCAAACTACTTCCAGTACATTGTTTCTGGGAGAAACGAGCATGTTAAATGAGTCTGATACTGTATTGGCATTTTTAAAAAAACGACCAGACAAACATATCGAAGAGATTATTTTTGAGTCCCCCAAGGGCTTAGATATTGTACCTTCCCATGTTTCGATGGCTGAAGCCGTAGCACAGCTCTCTGGAATGCAAATGGGCAAAGAGGGAGTTTTAAAGCGCGAGATCGATCGCGTCATCGATCAATATGACTATATTTTTATCGATAGTCCAGGAGACTTAAACGAACTCACTGCAAATGCTCTCGTTCCTGCTGATACAGTATTTATTCCGACTCGACTGAATCGTACAGATTTTCAGTGTACAGAAACGACAGTGCGCTTTATCAAAGAAGCTGAAGACTTTATCGGCAATCGTAAAGTTAGAGTCATTATCAATATGCTGGACGATCGCTATTTACCTGGTGGAATTTGGGCAAGTTCTCATACAGGCGAACTCTATAGCCAAGCACAACAAATCTTTGCTGATGTACTCTGCCCTGTCACGATTCCTGATAGCGCTGATATTCGGACGGCATTCGATCGAGGGTTAACCGTGATCGAATACAAACCAGGAGAAATTGCGGCAAAAAGAATTCAAGAATTAGTTAATTGTGAGGTACTCAGTGGCTGAATCAAACCTAGCGAGGAGTCTTTTTTCTAGTACGGCATCGGCAGCGCCCCGTAAAAAGATCGTGCGAAACAACGCTCCAGATCCCCAAACGCCACCATCGACTGAAGTGGAAGTGGAGACTGCGATTGCACAAGATCGAGCAACACCGAATACTCAACTGGAAACCGTAAAAGAACCTGTAAAAGCAGTTGCAAAAAGAACTGTAAGCGAAATTCCCATAGAATCTGTGGCGATCGCGCCAGTTAATGATTTGCCAGTTGATGACTTACTAATTGACGTTACGGCGGAATTAACGCTCGATCTACCATTAAATTCGCAATCAGACTCAGAATCTGAAGTCAATTTCAAAGCTGAGTTGCTAGAGATTGAGCTAGAAGCATTAAAACAAGAGATCGCAGACTTGCGGCAGAATGTCTCCCATATGGAATCGCAAGATGCTTTTAAGCAGGAATACATTCAGCAACTCGAAGCCGAGATTCAGCAAACCCAATCGAGACATACACATGCCATGGGTATTCTCACATCACAGCTAGAGCAGGCTGAGTCTACTGCCCAAACCTTACAAACTAGTCTCGCGACTCAACTCGAGCAAAATTCTCAGCAACAACAAGAAATGCTGGCAAGGATCTCGCAAGCAGAGCATGCAGTGCAGCTTGCAGCTTCACAAGCAAATTCTGGAGCAGTCGAGAAAATCGAACAATTGCAGCTAGAGGTCGATCGCTTGACTGCAAGAGAACAAAATCTGCAAGAGGTTCTAGAGACAACTCGTGTGAGTTTGTCCGAATGCACCAAAAATCTGCAAAGCTTGCATATCCAACTCAGCGAAACCCAAAGACAAAAAGAAGAACTGGAATCGCAACTGGTCAGACATGTGGGCATACAAGCGCTCTTACAACAGTCCTTGCATAGTAACGAGTCGGAACAGGCGATCGCTGCCTCGCGCGCCCAAGAGCTAGAGCAACAGGTCAGAGAACTGCAAGAACAGGTTCTCAAACAAGCGGGTCAAGCCTCTGAGTACGAAGCTGCCGTGCAACATTGGAAAGAACAGTCGGTGAGACATCAACATCATGCCCTGCAACTGAGTGCCGCGATCGAACGACTCTTAGAAGGTAAACAGAATTCCAAAGTTGCGCATGGCACTGATGAGACATCGCAACGACCAGAAACGCACCACCTCTCACAGGAGAAACCTTTAGCAGTTGTTGGTAGATCTCTAGTAGAGTTACCTGCTTTCTTAGTGCGATCGCGTTAGCTTCCTGAGATTGACCTTGAGTGGGTTAGGTCTGTTTAGACAGGCGCGATCGCGTTATCCTGTTGATTGAAAGAGCCCCAGATCTCAAATCCTGCAATGAATTTAATCCCTATACTTGAGCAAAAGTATCCCCATCTAAAGGCTTGGCTACCTCACATCACCTTGACTCTATGGATTGGGCTGTTGTTGGTTGCGACAAACGGTCAACAGAGCCTGATGGCTCATGATGAGGGCTGGTATGCTACCCAATCGCGCTGGATGTTTGAAACAGGTGACTGGCTTACACCCAAATGGTGGGGAGAGCCTGTCTACGATCGCACGATTGGCATTCATTGGGCGATCGCGGCTTGTTACAGTCTATTTGGCATGACCGATGGGGTTGCCCGCTTACCCAATTTAATTGCCTGTGTGATTGCGACTCTTCTCACCTATGAGATTGGCGCTCTCTTACTCAACCGACGCGTGGCATGGTTGGGGGCTGCCATTCTTAGTCTCTGTTCGCTTTGGATACAGTACGCACGCATGGCAACCCAAGATGTACCACTTGTCTTTCTTGAACTCTTGGGAATTTGGGCGTTGCTGAAAGCGGAAGCACAACCTAAAACTCGTTGGCAGTGGAGAGTACTAGCAGGAAGTACTTTTGGTCTTGGGTTCATGATTAAAAGCATCATGATTTTCCTACCGATCGCCGCATTATTTCCCTATTTGATTTGGCAACATCGCCGTCATCATCATCTGACCAATCCCTTTCTCTATTTAGGAGTGATTCTCGGTTTAATCCCTCCAGCAGTCTGGGTTGGGCTAACCTATCAACACTATGGCATGGCTCCCTTTCAGGAGATGTTTGGCAAGCTTTTCGCTCTTGGTGCTAAGCAATATCACAGCGATGGCGGAATTCTCTATTATTTCTGGAATATTCCCCTCAATTCTTTCCCTTGGACATTTTTTGCTATTTTGGGTGCGGGGATTCTTTGGTCTCAGTTAAGAGGGGATGTTAAAGGTAAATCTTTAAATCAAGCTGAAGGTTCACCTGAACTTGAAGTAAGAAACTATCAAGAAGAATTCGATCGCGGATTAACCAGAGAAGAACGATGGCAACAGAGAACTTCCATCTCAATCCTCATTTTCTATCCTGTTCTCCTGTTTGTTTTTTTAACCAATTTCTCAACTCGTACAGCCTACTATTCAATTCAGCTTTATCCGTTTATTGGTTTGTTAGCTGCGGTTGCACTAGACTGGCTAGCCCATAGACCGCAAGCACGCGCACCGCAAGTTATTAGCTATCTGTTTGGAGGATTGGCAGCAATTTTGCTGGTCGCTTTTGCCGCGATCGCTTTGGGTGCGATCGCAGTTTCTGATGACGTTCGCAAACATTTAGTCATTGTTCCCGTTTTAGGAATCGGCTGGTTGACCTTACCATTCCTTTGGCATCAATACAAAAATGAATATCAAAAGCACTTAAAGCATGAATCTTTCATTCCATTTCGATCGCAAGGGTTATCGATCTTGTTGGCAGTTTTTTTAATTACGCCCTGGCTTACCTTTGCTACAGCGGGGCTGGCGGGACTATGGGGAAACTATAGCCAAGATCTGAAGTCTTATTTGCAACAACCTGCGATCGCTTCGATTTTACAAACTCAGCCGATTAACTTCGTCACGCAAAATGTTACTGATGGTGAAATCCATAAAACTTGGGTGCTTTTGAGCTTCTACACGCCTCATCTAGGTAAGAATATCAAGACAGTGGCTGAACTTCCGCCAGCAAGTTATGCTTGGATTTCTCCCGATGTGCCAATTACTCAACGCGAACAATCTCTGGGTAATATTCGTAACTGGCAGCTAATCAAAGTACAAAATTGAGACTTTCACAACGCGCGATCGCCCCCTTGCATCATAGCCATACAAATCTGTCTAATACACATCTTTACAATAATCAAATTCGATCGCGCTGAGAGCTTGGAAGTTGCAATTTTAAATTCACTCACAAAACCTGACATTTACGTATAAAAGGCGAGCTTAAATATTGACAATGTCAAATTTTGGATCTAGATTAATAAGACATGCCAGATGATTAAGGGATCCGACTTGCAATCGACATAGAACTCTCAGGTCAAAACTGGTCGATCGCTTAAGAAAGTTCATAGAGAGAAATGCAATGGCTGGCAATATATTAGATGACATTGACTTAAGCAAGTTGGGGGAACTCCTTCAGCAAGCTCGCAAAAAATGTGGCGTGACTCAAGCCGAGGCAGCCGAGATCCTTGATGCTGCACGGACAACCATTGTTGCGATCGAAAAAGGAGAGCGCCGGCTCAAGCCCCACGAGCTGATCAAACTCGCCCGTGCCTATGGACGATCTGTCAGTGACTTTGTGCAACAACGCCCTGCCATACAACCTTTTAAGGAACAGTTTCGTGCTGCCTATAAGCGTAACGAAGACGAAGAGTTACAGATCGCTCCAAGTGTTTCGCATTTAGAAGAGTTATGTCGAAATTACCTAGAGCTTGAAGAGATTGTGGATGCTCCGCTTCCTCGGAACTATCCTCACGAGTACGAAGTATCCAATATGCCAATTGAGGCAGCCGCCGAGAGCATTGCAATCGCCGAACGCCAACGTTTAGGACTTGGTGATGCCCCGATTACAAATCTAAGAGATGTTTTAGAACAAAGTGTCGGTCTTCGTATCTTCTATCTCAAAATGCCATCCAAATATTCTGGAGTATATAGTTACGATGAGAAACTTGGTGGTTACATGGCAATTAACGCCGGTCATCCTGAAGAACGCCGCCGCTGGTCGTTAGCCCATGAATATCTTCACTTTCTTGCCCATCGCAGAAATCCAGTATTTGACTTTGACGGTCAATACCAGAGATATCCTGAAAGCGAACGTTTAGCAGAAGCTTTCCCCAAATATTTTCTGATGCCAACGAGTAGCTTATTAAAGCAATTTAACGATATGCATCGTTCTCATGGCAAATTCACCCCCACCAATCTATTTACCTTAGCTCATTACTACGGCGTGTCTGTGCAGGCGCTCATTTATCGCCTAGAGGATATGAAATTACTACCAGTAGGAACTTGGGATCGCTTGCGCGATCGCGGGCTAAAAGTGAGAAAAGTGCAACAAGAAATGGGGTTAGAAGCAATCGTACAGCGAACAGATATGGCTCCCATTCACTATCAGCATCTAGCGATCGAAGCACTGGATCAGGGACTAATTACTGAAGGGCGCTTTGCTAAACTCCTTGATGTCGATCGCCTAGAAGCCCGCCGCATTGCCGAAGTGTTGCGCGAACATTCAAGTGGAATCATTGAGGAAGTTGCTCGTTTAGATCTGCGTTTGGCTTAAAGGGATTGGAAACTTAACTATGCAGATAAAACATTCCCATGTCATTCTTGATGCCTGCTGTATTCTCAACTTTAGTGCTTCTGGCGATTTTCTGGCAATTTTGAAATCTATCCCTGCTCAGGTTGTTGTTTCCGAAGTTGTGAGGACACAGGAATTAAAAACTCTTCAAAAGCTTGAAAATGTCGATAATGAAGGAGCAATCCAATTAGAACAAGCAATTCAGCAAGGTCTTCTATTCGTTGTGGACTTTGAATCTGAATTAGAGGAAGAAACCTTTGTAAACTATGTTTTTGAGCTTGGGGATGATGGCGAATCTGCTACTTTTGCGATCGCATTTCATCGAGGATGGGCAGTTGCAACGGATGATAAGAAAGCGATCTCATTTTTTCAAAAAGAAGCCCCCCATTGTCAGATTCTATCTACTTTAGAGATAGTTAAACACTGGTCGGAGGATGCAAAACTTGATGTGACAAAACTGAAAACAGCCTTGAGTGCAATTCGGATCAAAGGTAGATATTTGCCTAACAAAAACCACCCTTTGCTCAGTTGGTGGGAATCGATTGTAAATCCTTAAGACTCATATCAAGATTTTGTGTGGTACTTATCCTGTAAGGCATCGCTTCGTAGGAACTAACACAGGACTAGCAGTTAGTTATTTGTCCAAGTTTAGGCTTTAGCCCCACTCTTAGCTTGCAAAACTTGCAGACTACCCCCCGCATAGAGGCGTTGAGATTCTATGATGAATCCAACTTCGCCCAATATTGAGTTTAAGTCTGTGTCTAATAATTGCCATGCGGTTTCCGTTTCAAACAGCCAGAGAAAAGTCGATACTGGCAACCAGTACAGAGGATTGGTGGGTTTGTGGAAGTCAACAATTATAAAGCGACCATCAGGCTTGAGTACTCGAAATACTTCTTGGATAATCTGCCGTAATTGCTGAGGTTCCATTTCATGCATGGCTGTACTAGTCAGCACCAAATCGAACTGTCGATCGCCAAAGGGCATCGCTTCAGCAAAGGCTTCGACATAATTGGCAGTTGGGACATTCCGACGCGATCGCGCGATCGCAAAGGGAGAAGCATCCAACCCAGTCACATCTTGAAAGTGTTTGACTAATACCTCTGTTGCCTGACCGCTGCCACAACAGAGATCCAATACCTTCGCTGTGGGATCGATCGTTAAATCGCGCAGAAACAACTGACGGAACCTTCCTTCGCCGCCTACACTCAAAGCTGCAAGTGCAGATACCGTGTCATAAAGCCACTGATAGCGATAGCTCCAATCCCTCAGAATGGTTGCCATGTAAATTATCCCACCGTAGCAATCTCATTCAGTTTTAACACCTCTTGTAATCTGGCAATCACAAAAGATTTATCTAAATAAGACAACAAACTTCCTGCTTTTGGACCTCTTTCTTTCCCTAAAAATGTAAAATAAACTGACGCAAAGGCGACTTTTTGGGAAATCTCTAATTCCTTTGCAGTCCGAAATAGGGTCGTTTGTAGTTCTTCACCATCCCAATTGGTTTCTGCTTCTAAGTTGGCGATCAACTGCGCCAGATAGGTAAGTTGCTCGGAATCTAAATTCTTTGCTTTGTCAGGCACTCGATCTAAATAGAGCACCAATTTCTCTTCTTCATCGGCATAATCCTGTAACCACTTCTTCGCGACAGAAATTCTTTGTCTGACAATCTGCCAGTCGTATTCACTGAGAGTCTTGGGGCTACGCTTTTCTACTTCCACTTCGATATCGAGGTGAGGAACCTGTAGGAGCGAAATCAAGGTACTGATATCGATCGCCTCATAGGTTGGAATCTTGGTGTTTTCCCCATCCGTACCTGACTTTTCACTCAACTTTTCATTGAGCTGCGCATACAGCAATGGAATTAAATCTTCGGTAATTTCCTGTTCGGGAACCGTAGATTCAGCATAAGCTTTATACTTGCCAATCAATGTATCGTAATCTCGAAACAGGCGTGTAATCGTTTCGTAGTTCGGTGAGAAATTAATCACACTTCGGGGTTGCGTGCGCAACATCAAGAACCGTAATAGTTCGGGTGGCATCAGTTCCGCAATTTCTTTGGCACTGGAGCCAACCCCTTTCGACGAACTCATCTTTGTGCCATTCACCAAGATAAACTCATAGGGGGAATGGAACGGTGGCTGCTTATTCAGAACTTTACGGCAGATAGAATTGGCAACATCTCTCGATCCGCCTTTTTGGGAGTGATCCTTCCCTGCCATTTCGATGCTCACCCCGATTGCATCCCACTTCGCCACCCATTCTACTTTCCAAGGCAGTTTGCCATTGCCGCCAAAGGGAGACACCCAGCCCGAATGACCGCAGCCATTCACATAGTTGGTGGCATTGGGTTCGCAGGTGTAGAAAACCTTACCGTCTTGATAAGCCGTCGTCACAGTTGTGGCGATCTTGCCGCAGTTCTCGCAAATCGGATGAAAGGGATACCAGTTGTCAGGGCGATCGGCTTTACTAACTTCTTTGTAGGCTTCTCTGACCAAATGCGCGTTGTTTAAGAATAGATCGATGTAGCGATCGAGCTTGCCCGTGCGATACAAATCGCGTAAATAATAAATCTCTGGCTTTACCCCCAGATAGTCAAATACCTCTAGAAATTCACCCATGAAATATTTGGCGTAGTCACTAGCCCTATCGTCAGGTGAGGGGGTGTTACACAGAGGGTAGCCGAGATAGGGGGCAAATTTGTCTTGGTCTAGATACTTAGGAACAGTGTCGAGCGCATCATAGTCATCGACGCCGTATAAAAATTTGACAGGCTTCCCCGCATGTTTGAGCGCGCGGTAGATCGCATCATGGATCACTACGCCCCGCAAAGACCCTACATGTACCCTGCCAGAGGGCGTTTTAGAGTCATTGACTACAATCAAATCACCCTGCGCATCTGCCGCAATCTTATCAGCCCAAAACATAGACGAGGTTACTTCTTATTAAAAACTAGAGTCTGGATACCCAGCATAACCTGTCACCCCGATCTCGTGCCAGTTTAATCAGCCTTGAGCCAAATAAATCAGTGCAATCGCCACAGTAGCAGCTATGGCTTCTGGAGTCTTGGAACAATCGGCATAAATGCAGCTTGTTAAAAATCGTGATGAACATGGCATTAACAGGATTCAGGTAGACTAGATTTAATATCAACGTTAAAAATGAGTCGCTATGCGTCTGAGTGAAATTGTCCATCCCAACCAGTTGCACGGTCTTTCTATTTCACAACTGGAAACCATTGCTCAAGAGATCCGCCAAAAACATTTAGAAACGATCGCTGCCACAGGCGGACACCTAGGACCTGGTTTAGGAGTGGTAGAACTCACCTTAGGCTTATATCAAACCCTAGACCTCGATCGCGACAAAGTCATCTGGGATGTGGGACATCAAGCCTATCCTCACAAATTGATCACAGGTCGTTATAGCCGCTTTCATACATTGCGCCAACAACATGGAGTTGCTGGCTATCTCAAACGCAGCGAAAGCAAATTTGACCACTTTGGTGCAGGTCATGCCTCTACCAGTATTTCTGCTGCCCTCGGTATGGCATTAGCGCGGGATGCCAAAGGTGAAAACCATAAGTGCGTTGCCATCATTGGTGATGGCGCACTCACAGGTGGAATGGCTCTTGAAGCAATTAATCATGCAGGCCATTTACCAAAAACAAACCTGCTGGTGGTGCTAAATGACAACGAAATGTCAATTTCTCAGAATGTGGGCGCAATTCCTCGCTATCTCAATAAGATGCGTCTCAGCCCACCGATGAAATTTATTACGAATAATCTCGAGGATCAAATTCGGAATATTCCTTTTGTGGGCGAACAGATCGGTCCAGAGATTGAGCGCATCAAAGACAATCTCAAGATTGTCACAATGGTGCAAAACAAGGTTGGCGCAGTATTTGAAGAACTTGGTTTTACTTACATTGGTCCCATCGATGGGCATAATTTGCGCGACCTGATTGACACTTTCAAAATGGCGCATACACTCGTTGGTCCTGTTATGGTTCACGTTGCAACCACCAAGGGCAAGGGTTATAGCTACGCAGAAGCCGATCGCGTTGGCTATCATGCCCAAAACTCCTTTGACCTGTCAACGGGTAAAGCCAAGACTTCGACTACAGCTAGTAAACCCAAGCCTCCTAGCTATTCTAAGGTCTTTGCAGATACGCTGATTAAACTTGCTAAGCAAGACAAACGGATTGTAGCGATTACGGCGGCGATGTCCACTGGGACTGGATTAGACAAGTTTCAAGCTGAATTGCCCCATCAATTTGTCGATGTTGGGATTGCGGAACAACATGCGATCGCTGTCGCTGCTGGGTTAGCCTGCGAAGGAATGCGCCCCGTTGCTGCGATTTATTCCACCTTCTTACAGCGCGGCTACGACCAAATCGTCCATGATGTTTGTATTCAAAGCTTGCCTGTGTTTTTCTGTTTAGATCGGGCTGGGATTGTGGGCGCAGATGGCCCCACCCATCAAGGCATGTATGACATTGCCTATCTGCGTTGCATTCCCAATATTGTGTTGATGGCTCCTAAAGATGAAGCCGAAATGCAGCAGATGATTGTGACGGGCATTCAACATAACGGCGCGATCGCCATGCGTTATCCACGCGGTAATGGCTATGGTGTACCCCTCAAGTCAGAAGGTTGGGAAGCTTTACCCATTGGTAAAGGCGAAGTGCTGCGCCAAGGCGACGATGTGCTGATGGTTGCCTATGGCTCGATGGTTTACCCAGCGATGCAAGCGGCGGAATTGCTCATGGAGCATGGCGTACAAGCAACAGTAGTCAATGCCAGATTTGTCAAACCTCTGGATATCGAACTGATCGCCCCTCTTGCCAAACGCATTGGTAAAGTCGTCACCCTCGAAGAAGGCTGCATCATGGGTGGTTTTGGTAGCGCCGTGATGGAAGCTTTAATGGATTGTGGTGTTGTCGTGCCCGTACAGCGGATCGGCGTCCCAGATATTCTGGTCGATCATGCCTCGCCCGAGCAGTCTTTTGCCGAACTCGGTCTCACCAGCGGACAAATCAGCGATCGCATCTTGGCAAATCTAGCAGTTGGCAAACAGCGATCGGTTGTGAATAGCTAATCTTGCTAGCATTTCTGAGGGTCGATGTCACAGTAGCCGCGCTTCTGTGACATCTGTATTGTCGATAAGAACGATATAAGAAAAAGTGAGCTAAGCAAACCTCAGTTCGAGATAAGAAAAGCTGAAACCCTTTATCTGAGCTATTGATGCCGTAAATGCCAAATTCTCCCCCAAAAATACCATTTATCCAGCAAATCAGGGCAGGCACGCACCATCCGATGCCCCTACGAATTGTGGTAGGGGCGATGCCCCCGTGCTCGCCCTGAACGCTTGTACACCCTATGTTTCGTTCTCAATACCTTATCCCGAATTCACGTTAAGCAAATGATTGCTCAAATGATGGTGAAGCCTTCTTCATGGGTATCGACAGGGATCGTTATGGCAAAGGTGCGCGATCGCTTTTTGTTTAAGTTCTCTGAGACATTACAAAATCGGCTAGACGATCTAAATGAGCATCTTAAGGAGAATGGTTTAAATGAAGATGAGAAAGCAGAGCTAGCGGGAATTTTGGAGCTAGATCGTATTTTTACCTTGCTGAATGCCAAAATTATTAGCGAATCGTAAGGTTGTATGGCAATTTCAGGTTCAGTAAAGCTGCTAGTAAGGCAGAGAGCAGCTTTTTTGTGTGAATATTGCCACTCATCGGAAGAGATTAGTGCAGCAAGATTTGAAATAGAAGGGAAACATTTTTAAGAAATATTTCTAAACGATCGACTATCGAAATATTGAGAAATAGCATTTATACTTTGAGCATCTTCTGAGTTTTTTGATTCTAGGAAAATCACTCACAAGTCTTAATTTTAAAGCTGCTGATGTGAATAGAGATGAGTACAGATAGACGGGCTACTCTGAAACAGCTATTACGATCGATCGCTTTGTCAGAGGGTGAGTTTGTGCTGTTACTGGCACGGTGCAATTCGACCGAGGTGCGCGATCGCCTTGTGGCAGATTTGAAAGCGCAATTGGGTGATGGGCTTTACGAGCGCCATGTCACGGATGCGGATGGGGTGGTGAATCTTGTAGATATTTTGGATGAGGTGGGTGAGGGGACGCAGGTAATTAGTGTCACAGGGTTAGAAGCTTCGCCGCACTTGAATGATATTTTGGCGCTGGCGAATAATGCGAGAGAGGAATTTCGGAGGCGTTTCAAATTTCCCTTGGTGCTATGGGTAACGGATGATGTGGAGGCGCAACTGCGTAGGCGATCGCCCGATCTAGCAAGTTGGGCTGCACCGTCCTTTGACTTTGCGCTGGAGCATTCTGAGTTGCAAGCGATGCTGGAGCGCGAGACTGCGGATGTTTTGGCATGGGCTTTTGCGCGGGAGGGCAAACGCGGCATTGGGCAAGAGTTGCAGTGGGCATGGCAGGAATGGCAGCGCCTTGAGGAAAACCGATCGCCTGAGTTAGCGGCAAGGGTTGCATTGGCGTTTGGGATTGAGGCGGGGAGTAGTGAGGTAGCACGGGAGCATTTTGAGAATTGTCTGGCACAGGTGAGTACGGGGAGTTTGGCGGCTGCGGCGCGTTATCGGTTGGGGTTGTGGTGGCAACTGCGGGGCAAACAGGAGCGAGTCAATTTTTTGGTGAATTGCGATCGCGCCCGCGAGCAGTTACAGATGGCTTGGCAGGAGCCTGAGGGTAAACAAGCATCGGTAGCCTTGGCTTTAGGCGAGATTTTGTTAGCCCTAGCCTTGTCTGAAACTGGGAATGCAACTCAATCTCAAACTGGGTCTCAAATTAGATGGCAAGCATTAGCAAATTTTGCGAATGAGTTGGCAATTCTTCCTGACTGGGTGGCGGGGTTACGCGCCGAGGAGGCGATCGCTCGTCAAGATTGGCAAGTTGCAAAGAATGAAGCGGAGAAAGCTTTACAGGGACAGGAGCGCCAAGGTTTTAATTTGTTTTCCTTGGGAAGATCGCTAATGGGTATGGATCGTGCCAAGGAGGCGATCGCAACCTTAGAACGGGCGAAAGCTTTGGTATTGCCAGAGGTCGATCCCGATTTGCATATTCGGATTTTACAAGCGTTGCATCAGGCTTATACGGTGGTGGGAAATTATCGCGATGCGTTTACGGTGAAATGCTATCGCGAGTCGGTGGAAACGAGTTATGGTTTTCGGGCATTTATTGGGGCGGGAAGGTTACAACCGCAGCGTCGGGTGGGGGCGATCGGTGAGGATGCGACGGAGGAGATTGCGGCTTCGGGACGACAGGCGGACATTGAGGCATTGGTGGATCGGGTTAAGCGGAGCGATTGTCGGTTAACGGTGGTGCATGGGCCATCAGGGGTAGGTAAGAGTTCGCTGTTGCAGTCGGGGTTAGTGCCAGCCTTGCGGAAAATTATGCATCAGTCGCGATCGATTAAGCCTGTGGTTATCGAGCATTATGAAGATTGGCAAGGGGAATTAGCGAGTAAGTTGGATTTAGCCCCCCTAGCCCCCCAGAAGAATTGGGGGGAATCAGATAATTTAGAACATTCAAAGTCCCCAAATACTGGGGGATTTAGGGGGCTAGATCCAGAAAATGGACTTACAGATAGGCTGCTTGATGAACTGCACGATCGCGATCGCCAAAATCTAATTACTGTTCTCATCTTCGATCAGTTTGAGGAGTTCTTTTTTAAGCATACGGAAGTACCCGATCGCCGTAAGTTATATGATTTTTTGCGCGAATGTCTGGCTGTGCCTTATGTATGGGTGATTTTGTCGTTGCGGGAAGATTACATTCACTATTTGCTGGAGTGCGATCGCCTTGCCAATCTTGAACTGATTAATAATGACATTCTCAATAAGAATGTGCGCTATTACCTTGGTAATTTCTCGAAGGAGAGGGCAAAGGCGGTAATCAAGGAGTTGACGGAGCGATCGCCCTATCGGTTGGAGGAGGCGCTGGTGGATCGGTTGGTGACGGATCTGGCGGCGGAGTTGGGGGAGGTTCGTCCGATTGAGTTGCAGGTGGTGGGGGCGCAGATGTTGCATGGGGATGCGAAGATTACAACTTTAGCGGCGTATGAGGGATTGGGGAAAAATCCGAAACGGGCGCTGGTGGAGGGGTGGTTGATGCAGGTGGTGCGGGATTGTGGGCAGGAGAATGAGGAGTTGGCACAACGGGTATTGTTTGCGTTGACGGAGGAGCCAGAGAAGCGTCCTGCGAAGACTAGGACGGAGTTGCAGAGGGATGTGCGGTTGTTGACTCCTTCGCTGTCGCCTGAAGAAAGGGAATTGGCGGTGCGTGGTGATTTGGATTTTGTGTTGAGTGTGCCGATTGGGGCGGGGTTGGCGTTTGAGATTCCTTCTAATCCAGAAGTTTGTTATCAGTTGATTCATGATTATCTTGTGCCGCCGATTCGTCAGCAGTTTGGGGTGAAGTTGACGCAGCAGTTGGAGGAGGAACGACATAAACGGAAGGAAGCAGAAGCAAGTTTGCAGAAGCGGAATAAGTGGTTGTTGCAAGGGAGTTTGGTTGCTACCTTGGTACTGGCTGGGTTAAGTTTAGTGGCGGTTAGTTTTGCGTTGGAATCGAGACATCAAGAAAGTATTGCTAAGCAGGAAAAAGAAAAGGCAGATAAACAGACAGAAATTGCTAAACAACAGAAAGATGAGGCTGAGAAACAGACGAAACTTGCTAAGGCTCAGGAAGGAATTGCTAACGATCAAAAACTAGCAGCGAATAAGGCGAGGGACTCAGAAAAAACAGCAAGGGAAAAGGAGGAGGAGCGGCGTAAGGAGGCGGAACAGGCGAAAAAAAATGAGTTAACACAACGACAGATTGCGGAGCAGAAGGCAGAAATTGCGCGTCGAGCAGAAGCACAGGCAAAAAACCTAGCTGAGACAAATAGGTTAGATGCTATTAACACGCGGGCAGTTGCTGACAGCCTCTATTGGAAAGAGTTAATGGACACAAACATATTTAACCTTGAAGATAACGTTGCGATCCTAGAGACTGCCAAAGCATGGAGGAACAACCTCGTTGATTTGCGTCAAGACAACTATTTGGAGTTACTATCTGCTGTGTATCGAATCACGAACACACTTACAGAGAAAAACCGTTTTGGAGATCTTTCTAACGGTAGAAGCATGGCTTTTGTTCCCAATGGGAAGAGTGTCCTCACCGTCAATGCCAATGGAAGAGTGAAATTGTTGAGCCTCGACGGACGATTGCTGCAAACCTTCAAGGTAAATGACAAGGTAGAGGACTCCATCACAAGAGTTGCCTTTGCCCCCGATGGCAAAAGCGTGCTGATGGGGGGTGGTAAAACGGCAAAGTTGTGGAACCTCGACGGACACCTGCTGCAAACCTTCAAGGTAGGGAATTTCGTCGATAGCGTCGCCTTTGCCCCCGATGGCAAGAGTGTAATAACGGGGAGTAGTATAACAAGGGACATTAGTAGCATACCAGGAAGTGAGGGAAAGGCGAAGTTGTGGAGCCTTGATGGACGATTGCTACAAACCTTCCCACATAATGATTCTGTGAATAGTGAGGATTCTGTGAATAGTGAGAATTCCGTCGCTAGCGTCGCCTTTGCCCCTGATGGCAAGAGCATAATGACAGGGGGGGGTAAAACGGCAAAGTTATGGAGCCTCGACGGACACCTGCTGCAAACCTTCCAACATGAGGATTTTGTCAATAGCGTCGCCTTTGCCCCTGATGGCAAGAGCATAATGACGGGGAGTGGGAGAAGAATAAAGTTGTGGAGCCTTGACGGGTACCTACTACAAACCCTGCAACACGAGGATTATATCAATGACGCAGTCTTTGCCCTTGATGGCAAGAGTATCCTTATCTCTATCGGCAGCAGATATCCCACAGCGACTCTTTGGAGCCTCAACAAACGACTGATGCGTTCCTTCCAAGGCTTTATCTATGGCAAGTACATCATCACTAACTACGGTATTCTTAGTCTCAACGGACAATTGCTACATACTTTCAAAAATGAGGAAAATGAGGGTTATGTCTCTAGCATCGCCTTTGCCCCTGATGAAATTAGCATTCTCATAGGCTATAGAAATAATACTACGGCAAAGTTGTGGAGTCCTGAGGGGCAAATGCTGCGTCCTTTCGATGTGGGGGCTTACGTCACTAGCGTCGCCATTACCTCCGATAGACAGTGGGTGCTGATTTGGAGTAATGATGGCAGGGTTACATTGTGGAAGTGGAACCTCGACAGGGAACCATTTCAAACTTTCCGTGGAGATGTCGTCCTTGCCCCTAACAACAAAAGTATCCTAGTGGTCGACGGGAATAACACAGCGAAGTTGTGGAGTCTCAATGGGCAACTACTGCACACTTTCACTTTGGGTAAAAAAGATGATATCACTGGCGTGGTCTTTGCCCCTGATGGTAAGTGCGTAATGGTGCTGGAGGGGATAACAGTAAAGTTATGGAGCCTCGACGGGCGGTTAATAAACACTTTTAGGGGGCATGAAGAGAAGATTACTAGTGTTGCTTTTGCACCTGATGGTAAGAGCGTACTGATAGGGGGGGGTGATACGCTAAAGTTGTGGAACCTCGACGGACGATTGCTAGCAACTCTCCAAAATGAGAATTCCATAATCAATAGCGTCGCCTTTGCCCCTGATGGCAAGAGCATCCTTACAGGAAATAAGGATGGTACTGTGAAGTTGTGGGATCTCAATCTAGAGCATTCCCTCGCCGCTATGTGTAACCATTTACATGATTTCGCCTCCCTCAGCAACGATCCCAACATCCTCGAAGAGGATCGCAAACTCCGCCAACGTGCCAAAACCGCCTGTGAAGGCATCCCCCCACCCAAGACTTCCTTCAACTTCCTAAAAAATGGAAACCTAACCCTTCTCTCCTCCATTTTTATCGGTAAGAGAGATTAAGATCCCCGACTTTTTCTTTGCAACCACAGATCGATTTTGCTAGTCACCCAAAAAGTCGGGGATCTAGACATTTTATAGATTGCTTTTGCTTACCAATCCACAAACCTATGACACTCGATCCCGTCAAATTTTTTAAGGCTTGCAACCCCAGCAAAACCCTCATCGTCTCCAACGAAACAGACCGCAGCTACTACATCGACTTCACTGCCGCCAGAAGCGGCAAACGCAAAACCGTCAGCCTCATCGACGAACTCTATCGCACCATTACCCGTAGCGACGATCGCAGCTATCAACTCTTTACAGGACATATCGGCTGCGGCAAATCCACCGAATTGCGTAAGCTGCAATACGACCTCGAACGCGAAGGCTTTCACGTCGTCTATCTCGACTCTAGCGAAGATCTGGTTATGACCGACGTAGATATATCCGACATCCTGCTCACCGTCGCCCGACAAGTCAGCAAAAGCCTCGCCGCCGCCAAAATCAAACTCGATCCCAAAGGCTTTCAAGGACTGCTGCAAAAAACTTGGAGTGTCCTCCAAAGCGATGTCAGTGTCTCAGGCGAAAGTACAATTCCCCTCGTCGGCAAAGTCTCCGCCAGCACCACAGGCGAAGTCACCGCCGACCTCCTCGGCATCGGCAAATTTAGCGCCAAACTCAAAGGTAATCCCGACGCACGCGCCCGACTGCGCCAACACCTCGAACCCCAAACCGATAACCTCCTCGAACTCATCAACAAAGAGCTTCTCGAACCCGCCAACAAAGCCCTCCAAGAACGCGGACAAAAAGGCATAGTTGCGATCGTTGATAGCCTCGATCGCCTCGAAAACACCAAAGAACGCAACCAAGCCGAATATATCTTCGTCACGCGCGGCGAAAAACTCCGTCAATTCCATTGCCACATCGTCTATACCACCCCCCTCGTCCTCAACTTCTCTAACTCGATCGCACCCTTAAGCGATCGCTTCGGCGGCGCACCCAAAGTCCTGCCAATGGTGCGCGTCAAAAATCGCGACAATCAACTCCATGCAGAAGGCATCTACCTCTTACGCGACATGGTTCTCGCCCGTGCTTTTCCCGATCTACCCTCTGAGGAACGCGCCCAATATCTCGATCGAGTATTTGACAATGCTGAAACTAGCGATCGGCTTTGCACCGTCAGCGGCGGTCACGTCCGTAACCTGCTCGTGCTTCTCTACGGCTGCCTGCAAAAACAAGACCCACCGATCGATCGCGACACCCTCGAAGAAGCGATCGCCACCCAGCGCGACTCCCTCGTGCGTGCCATCACCGCCAATGAATGGGAACTCTTACAGCAAGTTAAAGCCCAAAAAGCCGTCGTTGGTGAAGAAGGCTATCAAACCCTCCTCCGTAGTCTCTTTGTGTTTGAATATCTCGACGAACTTGGCACATGGTTCGGACTCAACCCCATCCTCGCCGAAGCCGAACAGTTGAAATAGCTCTTTGTTAACAAAATCTAGTTTTTTGAGTATTTAATGTGAATTTTGGATAAGACTTTTGATGCGAAATATAGAGTGCATTACCCTTCCCACTCATAAAGAGGTTTGAGGGCTTGGACGATCACACCTGCGGCTCTACGTCCGTCTTCGGCTTGATCTAGGGTCTTTGCTGTTGCGTATAGCTTGGATTCTAAATCTTCTACCGTTTCACAGGTGTGAAAGATCGTGTCAAGTAGATCGTTAAGGTCGTAGGTGCTGAGCGGTGACCAGTCTTTTTCTAAGGGGCTAAATCGATAGTTCAGTGCCGAAAAAAGCACGATTTTGGCATGGAGAGGACTGATATTTCTCGATACTTCTAGTCTTAGCTCAAACGGGTTGGGAATATAGGTGAGCTTTTGTTTGGTGGGTGGGGCATATACTTGTTGATAAGCTTGTTGATTGCTAAACCCCGAAGAATCAGAAGCAGTCTCAGGAGTTACTTGGGCATACGTTCTACCTTGCGTTATTGGCTCGGCTGCGCCAGACTTTTTGGGTAGAAAAGAATACAGTAGTCCAATCGTGTCAATAATTGTGTCCGCAGCAAGGAGATAGTCTGTTTGCTTGGTTAGACGTTTTACCTGATTGTTGAGCTTATGTTTGAGATCGTCTAGATTAGGCACATTGACGAGCAAAGTTTGAATCAGCTGACGTAAATCTAGATGCTTAATTTCCTCAGCGTCATTTGACCAAAAATCACTACTAGTAAATAAAATCAATCGCTTAATGCGAAGGAGATTTTCACTTTGCTCTATGTCTGCAACAATTTCATCTAGAAGATTCAAATCTTCCATAAAGTCTCCCGATCGATTCCCAAGGTTTTGCCCACTATGCAATAAGCATAAGCTTTTTTAAATTGCTTGTGTTTACTTAATTTAATGGTTAACTTTACCATCTGGCATCGTTGTACCGTGCAGGTTTACTCCAATCATGCTGGCACCACTTAATTCGGCGCGTTCGAGTACGGCATCGGTCAAATCTGCACCATCAAGATTAGAACGGACAAGATAGGCATCTACCAAACTGGCTTGAATTAGCCTTGCCCCACTTAAATTAGCACGACTGAGATCGCATCCTGTCAGAATTGCTTGCACTAAACTGGCATCGCTGAGATCGGCTGCGGCTAGGTTTGCTTTAGAGAGCATGGCACCATCTAAAAGCACTGCTTGCAAATTGGCCTGACTGAGGTCGGCTCTGGTTAAGTTAGCTCGTTTCATATTAACGCCAGATAGATTTGCACCACTGACGTTTGCTTCAGCAAGAATGGTGTCAACCATTAACGCTCCACTGAGATTTGCGCCGCGTAAGTCTACGCGGCTGAGGGTGGCTTCGCTGAGATCGGCATCTGTGAGATCGGCTCCGCTCAGATCGGTACCGCTGAGATTTGCGCCTCGAAGATCGGCCTTACGCAGATTGGCTCCCTGCATACTGGTATTAGGATAGCCACGCTCTTCACGCACTAAGGCAGCGCGTAAGATTGCCCCTCGCAAGTTGGCACCTTTTAAATTCACGCTTCGTAGGTCGGCTTCGCTGAGGTTGGCATCCATTAAATTTGCCCAAAGCATGTTTGCGCCAAATAGATTGACGCGCTGTAACAAGGCACCCTGAAGATCGGCTTCGCTGAGATTAATATTCATCATTACAGCCTGGTTGAGCGTAGCTCCCCCTAGCTTTGCCGAACTCAGGTTGGCGCTATTTAAAGTGGCTTTATTGAGATAGGCAAAGACCAGATTGGAACGTCTGAGATCGGCTTTACTCAAGTTGATTCCGATTAAGTCAGCATTAAATAGGTTTATACCTGCAAGGTTTGTCCCTGCAAAGTCTCGCTTGCCTGATGCGTAACCTTTGAGAATTTGTTCAGCACTCATATTTGTTCGCCCAACTACTTCAGAACTTACAAACCACTAGAAGGCTGCCATGATATTGCAGCAGCAGTCGGTAGGGGAAGCGCTACCTTGATCCAAGCACCACCTGTTTCGGGATGATTGCTCACATGAATTGTACCTTGGTGGAGCTGCACAATTTGATGGGCGATCGCGAGTCCTAAGCCACTACCCCCTCGATCTGTGACCACCGATCGCGATCGCGATTGATCAATGCGATAAAACCGCTCAAATACATGGGGAATGGCTTCCTCTGGAAATCCCGATCCTGCGTCAATCACATCGATTTCGACCCGTTCAAACTGGGGTTGTTCCTGAATCCCCCCAGCCTGGTTTTCTAGATCGTTCGTCTCCAGATTCTTCATTGCAGGATCCTGAATGATGGGTAACGGATTTATAGGCTTGACGATATTCACTTGTACAAGCACAGTTTGCAGCTCGGGACTATGTTTAATGCTGTTGTCTAGCAAGTTGAGAAACAAACGATATAGGCGCGACTCATCAGCTTGAATGGTTAAATTCTCTAGCCCACTGTAGGTCAGGCTCACTTGTTTTCGCATCGCTAGGGGTTCCAGACCCCTCCAAGCTGCATGGATCAATTGAGGCAAATCGACGGGCTTAAGCAATAGCTTAGGAGTCAAACTGGTGTCTAGCTGTCCTAGATCGAGCAAATCTTCGACCAAATTGGTCAGCCGCATGACTTCGTCGATCAAGCGATCTATCCAAGTGCGCACTGTCGATTCAACACGAGGTTGAAGGGTTTCGGCAATTAGGCGAATCGATGTCAGGGGTGTTTTAAGCTCGTGGGCGACATCCGATGCCCAGCGATCGCGTTGTTGTGTGAGAGTTACTTTCTCTAAGCGATCTTCAATAAAAATTCCTACTTTGCCATCTTCGAGAGGAATGCTATAGCCACAGAGGGGACGACCTTGCTGTTGCACGGGATGTAACGGATCGGGTATCACCTGATGAAATACCCAAGCTTTTTGCATGGGCTGTTGCTGCGATCGCGTCTGCTCGATCAACTGATCGAGATCGTAAGATCGTACCAACTGTAAAAGAAACTGCTGTCTTGTTATCTTTTCATCGTAGATCGGAATTCCCAAAAGCTTTAAAGCTTGAGCATTAGACCAGTAAAGTCGGTTTTCTTCATCAACTTGAATATATCCAATCGGGGCAACTTGCATGACTTGTTGCCAATCGCTGACCTTTTGTTCTAGCTGGCTCAGGCTTTGCAATCGTTCGTCACTATCAGTCTGTGAAGCCTGACTAAAATTGGCGCTCAGGGCTGAGACAGGTAAGGCTAATCTAGGTAGACCATCCGTTTGAAAATTACCCTCTTGATGGGGACTTTGCCGTTTGAGTTGCTTTTTGAGTCGAAAATTTAAGATCGCCCAATAAATACTTAATAGGCTGAATGCGATCCCCATCCCTAATAAGACCCAAAGCAATTCCATAGGATATTCCTCAGCGATTTAGCAGGTGGCTGTTAGCAATTAGCCATTACCAAAGAAGGTGTTTAGGTAATCCTAACCACCATTCTAGGACAGTAGAGACCAACGGGCGTTATACCTGCTTACCGAATCTGACAATTCCAAGCCTGCTTATCCCAGACGGTACCCAAAACCTCTTACGGTTACCAAGTGTTTTGGATCGCTAGGATCGGTTTCTAGCTTTTCGCGCAACCAACGAATATGCACATCGACCGTTTTGCTATCACCGACAAAGTCAGCCCCCCAGATTTTCTCTAGTAGCTGTTCTCGCGACCAAACGCGGCGAGGGTGACTCATAAATAATTCTAAAATCCGAAATTCTTTGGGTGAAAGGTTCACTTCATCTCCTCGTACCATGACACGGCACTCTTGGGGGTGCATGGTGATGTCTCCAAACTTTAGGGTTGTGCCTGTAGATTGAAAATCGTTACGACTGCGACGCATTAAAGCGCGACAACGCGCCACCAATTCGCGCATGCCAAAGGGTTTGCTCAAGTAGTCGTCAGCGCCAACTTCTAAACCTACGATGCGATCGGACTCGCTACCTTTGGCACTGAGCATTAACACAGGAATACCATTGCCCTCATGGCGGATCATCCGACAGAGATCCAGCCCATTGACGTAGGGCAGCATCACATCCAGAACGATCAGGTCGAGATTTTCGGTTTTGCGGGCAGTACTGAGGGCGGTATGACCATCTTCTGCCAGTAATACTTCATAGCCTTCATCGCGCAATGCTAGCGCGATCGTATCCCGAATTACCGCTTCATCTTCCACAACCAGCACGCATCCTAGGGAAAAACTCGGTTGAGGTTTAATCAATTCTGTCGATAGCATAAAAACTTTTGGGTTGATGCTTAGGCAAATTCAACCTAATTTTACACTGAGACTGGAGGAGCGATCGCAACCAAAAGTTAACAAAAAACTGTTGTAAAAGTTACAAACTATTGGGTTTCTTGCTTGATTCCCGAAATTAAAGCGATTTACATGCCTCAAATTTCACCGTCTTAAAGTTTAGAGGAGCGAGCTATCCACATGTTTGAGTTTGCCGATCGCTTCATAACGAATGCTTTCAAGTAGGGTTTGTAGTCTTGAGGGGGCAACATGACCGCCGCGTACTTCACGATTGGCTGCCTGAGACAAAAAGTTTAAAACGGGTGAAGGTAAGTTTAAAGCCAAACCATTTTTGAGGTGTAGCTCCAATTTATGTAACCCATTCAGTAAGGGATAACTGCCGTACTGCGCGCTTAAGCTAGGCATAGCCTGACCGCCCGTATCAAAATAATCTAGGGCAACCACGCGATAGCTAGGGTACGATGCTGAACTGCTTTGTTGGCTGTCCGTGTACCCCCGTAGTTCGTTAAGGGCGAATTGCTCCAAGGCGACTAAATGATGAGCCTGGGCAAATTCTGCCAGTTTTTCTAGAGCTGCACTTAAAGAGGGGGATTCTTTTTGATTTTCTAGGTCGGTTTCTGGGTTTGTGAAGGATACAGATTCTAACGTTTCTACAACTTCTTTGAGGCTACAGGACTTTGTGAGCATACTTTCTTGATGCTGGCTAAACGACTAGGTTGAAAATTTTTACTCGGAGGGGGATGTGATTAATTATACAAGGCAGTTTCAATTGGGGCATCGATGCATTATTTCTCTTAAGCTTATCGATCGCAAAATCCCAGATCGATTGCCAATAGAATAGTGAATAGCTCTACACAATTACGGAAGGAAAAAGTAGTCACAATGCCAACCACTGATTCTCAAGTTGTTTCGGTACAAGACACACAAACCATTGACATCCCCAAGCAAGGGATGCCTGTTACCATTATTACGGGTTTTTTGGGAAGCGGAAAGACCACCCTACTCAACCATATTCTGCAAAATCAACAGGACTTAAAAGTTGCAGTTTTGGTGAATGAATTTGGCGATATTAACATTGATAGCCAGTTGCTCATTTCTATCGATGAAAACATGATGGAACTCAGTAACGGCTGTATTTGCTGCACGATTAATGATGGTTTGGTCGAGGCGGTCTATGACGTTTTAGAAAAAAGCGATCGCATCGATTACATGATTGTAGAAACCACAGGGGTTGCCGATCCTTTGCCGATCGCGCTGACGTTTTTAGGCACAGAGTTAAAGCACCTCACCCGTCTCGATTCAATTTTGACTGTGATTGATGCTGAGGCATTTACACCCGAGCATTTCAATAGCGAAGCTGCTTTCAGCCAGTTGATGTATGGCGATATTATTATTCTCAACAAGACCGATCTGGCGACTCCAGAAAAGATCGTGGAATTAGAGGGCTATATTGCTAAAACCAAAAATAAGGCGAGAGTGATCGAGTCTCAACATGGTGTTGTCCCCCTGCCTTTAATTTTAGATATCCAAGTCGATCAGTCTGGGCTTAACCCAAAAGAACAGGAGCACGACCATCACGACCATCACGCTCACGATCATGATCACGATCATCACGAGCATTCCCACGACTGCGGTCACGATCGCCACGACCACCATCACTCCGAGCACCTAGCCAATGATGGTTTTGTTTCGATCTCATTTCAAAGCGATCGCCCCCTAAGCTTAGATAAATTTCAAGATTTCCTAGACAAACACCTGCCTGTTGATGTGTTTCGTGCCAAGGGCGTTCTCAATTTTGCTGGCATCGACAATCGCTATATTTTTCAACTGAGCGGCAAGCGTTACGAACTGAAAACTGACGATCGCGCTAAGCCTTTAAACAACCAGTTAGTTCTAATTGGGCGCAATCTCGATCGCGACGAATTGCTACGGCAACTCACGGATTGCTTAGAATAGTCCCAAATACTTCAGATCCCCGACTTTTTAGAAAAAGTCGGGGATCTGAAGTATAACTAACAGCTAAATGCTTTTAGGCAGCGATCGCTTGCGTCAGCGGTTGCCAAGTAACTTCGCGTCCACTAGCAACCTCAATCACAATCTTGACCCTTGAGTCTTTAGCTGGGATTTGGCTGATCACCTCAAGTTCTTGCCGAGATAAATACTTACCCTCGGTTAGCCAGACGACCAAGCCTTTTGATTTTTCGGGTAGGCTTGCTAGACGATACTGAATCTGAGGTGGAATAAAGTAGGTTCTAATCTGAGTCTTGCCCAAGTGAGAGGGTCTAATGCCATGCACTCCAGTTAAGTAACTAGATACATCCCCTAGACCGCGTGCGGTAATAAACAGGACGTCATACCCTGAGCTTCGGAGTTTGCGTTGGTAACGCCCCTCATAGCCACCTTCGGGTGGCACATACATAGCTAAAGCACCAGCTTTCTCGATGTCTTTGACAATTTTATTGCTTGTAATCAGTGGCATGGTTGTACTTATTCAGTGTGACTCAACTAAAAACTACTATGTTCAATAGTAAAGGAATTATTGAGAAAAACAACGGGACTGGGCGGATTTGAACCGCCGACCTAGCGCTTAGGAGGCGCTTGCTCTATCCAACTGAGCCACAGCCCCAACTAAGACTTAAATTTATATTATTTAGCCCCATTAAGTATAGGCTTTACTGACTTGTAGACACAAAAAGTTCAATATGTCTTTTTCTATTAAGAAAATGTATTGACAAACACTGTTTGATAGGTTATCTTAAAATGCTTATGCCTTGATCAGGCGAGACACATTCTACGCTCACTAAACTGCAGTCATTAGTGCATGAACAAGCCAACACTTATAACTCCTGCTTTTGCTCTACCAGATCTTGTAGAAATTCAGCGGGAGAGTTTCCGATGGTTTCTAGAAGAAGGACTGATTGAAGAGCTCGATAGCTTCTCTCCCATCACCGACTATACAGGCAAAATGGAATTACATTTTGTCGCTAAGGACTACAAGCTCAAACGACCCAAATACGATGTTGATGAAGCGAAGCGCCGTGATGCGACTTACGCCGTGCAAATGTATGTGCCAACGCGCCTCATCAATAAAGAAACAGGTGAAATTAAAGAACAAGAAGTTTTCATTGGCGATCTACCATTGATGACCGATCGCGGCACATTTATCATCAACGGTGCCGAGCGTGTAATCGTCAACCAAATTGTGCGTAGCCCCGGGGTTTACTACAAAGAAGAAATTGACAAGAACGGTCGTCGGACTTACAACGCTAGCCTTATCCCCAACCGTGGTGCTTGGCTAAAATTTGAGACAGATAAAAACGATCTGGTGTGGGTACGCATTGATAAAACCCGCAAATTATCGGCGCAGGTCTTGCTCAAAGCGATCGGGCTTACTGATGCTGAAATTTTGGATTCCCTGACTCATCGAGAGTATTTCCAAAAAACCATCGATAAAGAAGGTCAATTTGACGAAGATGAAGCCCTAAAAGAGCTTTACCGCAAGTTGCGTCCTGGCGAACCACCGACTGAATCAGGCGGCCGCGAACTTCTGAAATCACGCTTTTTCGATCCTAAGCGTTACGATTTAGGGCGCGTAGGTCGTTATAAGTTAAACAAAAAGCTTCGTCTCAACACCCCTGACACCACAAGGGTATTAACCGAAAAAGACATTTTGACCGCGATCAACTACTTGATCAACCTCAAGTTTGATGTCGGTCAAACCGATGATATTGACCACTTGGGCAATCGTCGCGTTAGATCTGTAGGCGAACTGTTGCAAAACCAAGTGCGTGTGGGTCTTAATCGTCTAGAACGGATCATTCGCGAACGCATGACTGTTTCTGATGTTGATGCCTTAACACCAGCTTCCTTGGTTAACCCTAAGCCCCTCGTTGCTGCCATCAAAGAATTTTTTGGTTCCAGCCAACTGTCTCAGTTTATGGATCAAACCAATCCTTTGGCAGAGCTAACCCACAAACGCCGTCTTAGTGCCCTTGGTCCTGGTGGTCTGACCCGCGAACGCGCAGGCTTTGCCGTACGTGACATTCACCCTAGTCACTACGGTCGCATCTGCCCGATTGAAACGCCTGAAGGTCCTAATGCTGGACTGATTGGTTCGTTGGCTACCCACGCGCGTGTCAACCCCTATGGCTTTATTGAAACTCCTTACTATCCTGTTGAAGATGGACGAGTGCGCCGAGATTTAGCGCCTGTGTACATGACTGCGGATGAGGAAGATGAGTTTCGCGTGGCTCCTGGGGACATTCCCAACGATGAATCTGGGAAAATCACCAGCGATCTTGTACCCGTGCGTTATCGCCAAGAGTTCGGTACAGCGACACCCCACGAAGTTGACTACGTAGCCGTTTCGCCCGTGCAGATTATTTCTGTTGCCACATCGCTGATTCCTTTCTTGGAGCACGATGATGCTAACCGCGCTCTGATGGGCTCAAACATGCAACGTCAGGCTGTCCCTTTACTCAGACCCGAACGTCCTTTAGTGGGCACGGGCTTAGAGTCTCAAGCAGCGAGAGACTCAGGGATGGTGATCGTGTCTCGCAGCGATGGCGAAGTGAGCTATGTTTCTGCCGATGAGATTCGGGTTCGCTCTGATGATGGGCATGAGATTCGCTATTATTTGCAAAAATATCAGCGGTCAAACCAAGATACCTGTTTAAACCAACGCCCGATTATGTTTGTCGGCGATCGCGTGGTTACAGGGCAAGTCATGGCAGATGGCTCCGCCACCGAAGGCGGCGAGTTGGCACTAGGTCAGAATATTCTGGTTGCCTACATGCCTTGGGAAGGCTACAACTACGAGGATGCGATTTTAATCAACGAGCGTCTGGTTTACGACGATGTTTACACTTCAATTCACATTGAAAAATATGAGATTGAAGCCCGTCAGACCAAACTAGGTCCCGAAGAAATTACCCGTGAAATTCCTAACGTCGGCGAAGATTCGCTACGCCAGTTAGACGAACAGGGCATTATTCGGATTGGGGCATGGGTATCGTCAGGAGACATTCTCGTGGGTAAGGTAACGCCCAAGGGTGAATCCGATCAGCCCCCTGAAGAGAAACTTCTGCGCGCGATTTTTGGTGAAAAAGCCAGAGATGTTCGGGATAATTCTCTGCGCGTGCCCAATGGTGAAAAAGGTCGTGTGGTAGACGTCCGCGTCTTTACCCGCGAACAAGGCGATGAGTTGCCACCAGGGGCAAATATGGTTGTCCGCGTCTACGTTGCCCAAAAACGTAAGATTCAAGTAGGGGACAAAATGGCTGGTCGCCATGGTAACAAGGGGATTATTTCCCGCATTTTGCCTAAAGAGGATATGCCTTTCCTCCCTGATGGTACGCCGATTGATATCGTACTCAACCCTCTAGGTGTGCCTTCTCGGATGAACGTCGGTCAAGTGTTTGAATGCTTGCTGGCTTGGGCGGGGGAAAACCTAGATGTCAGATTTAAGGTGGTTCCTTTTGATGAAATGTATGGTGAAGAGGCATCCCGCGTCACTGTGCATGAAAAGCTGAAGGAAGCACAAAATGCCACGGGTGAAGAATGGCTGTTCGATCCCGAGCATCCTGGCAAACTGCAAGTCTTTGATGGACGCACGGGCGAACCTTTCGATCAACCGATCACGGTGGGCAAGGCATACATGCTCAAACTGGTTCACCTTGTCGATGACAAGATCCACGCTCGTTCTACGGGTCCCTACTCGTTGGTAACGCAGCAACCCCTCGGTGGTAAAGCGCAACAGGGTGGTCAGCGATTTGGAGAGATGGAAGTCTGGGCATTGGAAGCGTTTGGTGCTGCCTATACGCTGCAAGAGTTGCTCACAGTCAAGTCTGACGATATGACTGGACGGAACGAATCCCTCAATGCGATCGTCAAGGGACAGTCTATTCCTCGCCCCGGCACGCCTGAGTCCTTTAAAGTTCTGGTGCGGGAATTGCAATCTCTCTGTCTAGATGTCTCTGTACACAAGTTGTCTGATGATGGCAACAACCAAGACACCGAGGTAGATCTAATGGTGGATGTGAGTGCTCGTCGTACCCCTAGTCGTCCAACCTATGAGTCGATCTACCGAGATGATGAGTTCGATGAGGATGAAGAATAGCTTCAAATCTGGGGTTTGAGATTCTGTGCTTTAAATGAACTTTTAAAGACAAGTCTTAAACTCTAGGGCTTGAAAAGGCTTCAGTTTAAGGGCGATCGCTGCTGCGCGATCGCGGGCAATTCATAAAATTGCCCTTTCAATCAATTTCTAGCAACTGACTACTGATCTTTTGATTTATTTATAAAGGACGTTTTACTTATGGCGAAAGTGGAACAACGGTTTGATTATGTCAAAATTGGTTTGGCATCACCCGAGCGTGTTCGTAAATGGGGAGAACGTACTCTACCAAATATGCAGGTGGTTGGTGAGGTAACCAAACCCGAAACAATCAACTACCGTACGCTCAAGCCTGAAATGGATGGGTTATTCTGCGAACGGATCTTTGGTCCTGCCAAAGATTGGGAATGTCACTGTGGCAAGTACAAACGCGTACGCCATCGTGGCATTGTTTGCGAACGCTGCGGTGTTGAGGTGACCGAGTCGCGCGTGCGCCGTCATCGTATGGGCTATATCAAACTAGCTGCTCCAGTTACCCATGTCTGGTACCTCAAGGGGATTCCCAGCTACATGGCGACGCTTTTAGATATGCCTCTACGGGATGTAGAGCAGATCGTCTATTTCAATGCCTATGTGGTGTTAAATCCTGGAATTGAGTCGGAAGTCGATGGTGAAGTTACGGAAGTATTAAGCGACAAGATTCGCATTCGTGTCACCGATGGATCGGACAAGACCTACGATCTGCACCCCAAGCATAAGGCGATCGTTTCGAGGGGCGATGTTATCGAAGTCGGTCAAGCGATCGCATCGGCCTACGATCTTTCCTACAAACAGCTACTTACTGAAGATCAGTGGTTAAGTCTAGAAGATCAGATCTACGCTGAAGATCCACCCATTGAAGGCGTAGAAGTAGGGATTGGTGCCGAAGCCGTTCAACAGTTATTGGCAAAAATTAACCTAGAAAAACAAGCAGAATATCTGCGCCGAGAAATTGACACCTCTAAAGGTCAAAAGCGTGCCAAGTTAATCAAGCGTTTGCGCGTGGTTGATAACTTTGTGGCAACTGGCTCTAAACCTGATTGGATGGTGTTAGAAGTCATTCCTGTGATTCCACCCGATCTGCGCCCGATGGTACAACTAGATGGCGGTCGCTTTGCTACCAGTGACCTGAATGACTTATATCGTCGCGTTATCAACCGCAACAATCGCCTGGCACGTCTGCAAGAAATTCTTGCCCCTGAAATTATTGTCCGTAATGAAAAGCGGATGTTGCAGGAAGCTGTCGATGCCTTAATCGACAACGGTCGGCGCGGTCGCACGGTTGTCGGGGCAAATAATCGTCCGCTTAAATCGCTATCTGACATTATTGAGGGCAAACAGGGGCGTTTCCGTCAGAACCTTTTGGGTAAACGGGTTGACTACTCAGGTCGTTCGGTAATTGTGGTTGGACCTAATCTCAAGATCCACCAATGTGGCTTGCCCAAGGAAATGGCGATCGAGTTATTCCAACCCTTTGTGATCAATCGCCTGATCCGCGCTGGTTTGGTAAATAACATTAAAGCTGCGAAAAAGCTAATCCAGCGTAACGACCCAGCCATTTGGGATGTTTTGCAAGATGTCATTCGAGATCACCCTGTGATGCTGAACCGCGCACCGACGTTGCACCGATTGGGGATTCAAGCATTTGAGCCGATTTTAGTCGATGGACGGGCAATCCAATTACATCCACTGGTATGTCCTGCGTTTAACGCTGACTTTGACGGTGACCAAATGGCAGTGCATGTGCCTTTGTCTTTAGAAGCACAGGCGGAAGCGCGGCTCTTGATGTTGGCATCAAACAACATTCTCTCCCCTGCAACGGGGCGTCCGATCGTCGCACCTAGTCAAGACATGGTTTTGGGATGTTATTACCTCACGGTCGATGCCAAGCAGCAAGCGGACGAAAAACGTTTCTTTGCTAGTTTCAACGATGTTGTCATGGCCTATGGAGAGCATGAGCTTACCCTGCATTCGCCCATATGGGTACGCTTTGATGGAGTGCTTGAGGGCGAAGGCGAGAATGAAGAAATCAACGAAGAGACTACCGATGAGTTTGGCTTTAAGCTCAAGCTCTATAACTCTCGAAGGGTCAGAGAAGATGCCGATGGCAATGTCATCTACCAATACATCAAAACCACGCCAGGTCGTGTCATTTTTAACCAAGCTATCTATAACTCGCTTGTCAGCTAAAAAGTCTAGAAGGTCGAACGAGATCAGTTCCAGAAATTGAAATTTAGAACCCAAGAGCTAGTAGTTCTAGGTTCTAGGTTTCATTCAGAACTGTCAACTATTGATAAACACCATTGATAACGAACAGCTAAGAACTATGGCAGATCAAACCGTTAACAACGCAGAAGCCACGAAACCTCGGAGATTCATCAATCGCCAAGTTGACAAAGGACAGTTAAAAAAGTTAATTGCTTGGGCGTTTACCCACTATGGGACTTCTAGTGCGGCCAATCTGGCTGACGAGCTCAAAACCTTGGGATTTCGATATGCTACCCAAGCAGGCATTTCTATCAGTGTTGATGACTTACAAATTCCTCCTACCAAAAAAGAACTGTTGGCTGAGGCAGAAGAAGAAATTGAGTTAACTGAGGATCGCTATACCCGTGGTGAGATCACGGAAGTTGAACGATTCCAAAAAGTGATTGATACTTGGAATCAGACCAATGAAACGCTCAAAGATGCAGTGGTTCAGAACTTCCGTAATAATAATCCACTCAACTCTGTCTACATGATGGCGTTCTCTGGAGCTAGAGGAAATATCTCCCAAGTCCGTCAGTTAGTGGGAATGCGCGGTCTGATGGCTAATCCTCAAGGGGAAATTATTGACTTACCGATTAAGACAAATTTTCGCGAAGGCTTAACGGTTACTGAGTATATTATTTCGTCTTACGGTGCGCGTAAAGGACTTGTTGATACTGCTCTACGTACAGCCGATTCGGGATATCTCACCCGTCGTCTTGTGGACGTATCTCAGGATGTGATTATTCGTGAAGTTGACTGCGGCACAACACGCGGGATTAGTTTGCGGGCGATGAAAGACGGCGATCGCACCCTAATCAAACTAGAAGATCGACTATTTGGGCGCGTATCTGCTGAAGATATTATCGATCCCAAGACGGGAGAGGTAATTGTAGAACGCAATCAATCCATCTCTGACGAACTATCCAAAGCTGTTGCGAAAGCTGGCGTTGAAGAAGTGCTCGTGCGCTCTACGCTGACTTGCGAATCTACCCGTTCTGTTTGCCAAACCTGCTACGGTTGGAGTCTAGCCCATGCCAAGGTAGTTGACATTGGTGAAGCTGTGGGAATCATCGCGGCACAGTCCATTGGTGAGCCTGGTACGCAGTTAACCATGCGTACCTTCCATACGGGTGGTGTATTTACAGGCGAAATTGCGCAGCAACAACGCGCCCCCTTTGACGGTAGTGTGAAATGGCACAAAAAGCTTAAAGCTAGACCCATGCGCACGCGTCACGGCGAAGATGCATTCATTGTGGAATCTAATGGTGAGTTTACTGTTGAGTACACCGATGGCAAAAAAGAATCTTTCGCAATCACACAGGGCTCTACGCTGTTAGTCAAAGATGGGCAAAAGGTCACCCAAAATCAACTTCTCGCCGAAGTAGCGGCAGCAGGTCGTACTTCTCGTAAGACTACAGAAAAAGCCACAAAAGCCCTCAATACCGACCTTGCTGGTGAGGTCTTCTTCTCAGAACTAACGATTGAAGAGAAAAAAGATCGCCAAGGCAACACCAACTACATCGCTAGAGGTGAACGCGGTAGAATCTGGGTGCTGGGCGGAGAAGTCTATAACCTTCCTCCTGGGGCTGAGCCTGTCGTTAAAAATGGCGATCGCATCGAACTCGATGGCGTACTGGCTGAAACTCGTCTGATTACAGAGCATGGTGGTGTGGTGCGCTTTACCCAAGAGGAAAGTCGCAGCAACCGCGAACAAGAAGATCAAGATGAAGTCCTACAAAATCGAGAAATCGAGATTATTACTGCCTCTGTGGTGCTGGATCAAGCCAAGGTAATTACAGAAAGTTCCCAAGGACGCGAGCATTACATCCTAGAGACCAAAGGCGGTCAGCAATTCTCCCTTAAGGCATCTCCTGGCACCAAGGTAATCAACAACCAAGTTGTTGCCGAACTGATTGATGGTACCTACCACACCAAGAGTGGTGGCATTATCAAGTATGCAGGCGTGGAGGTTTCTAAACGTAGCAAAGCCAAGCAGGGCTATGAAGTCACCAAGGGTGGCACCTTGCTTTGGATTCCTGAAGAGGCTCATGAGGTCAACAAAGACATCACGCTACTCATGGTAGAAGATGGACAGTACATTGAAGCAGGCACAGAAGTTGTCAAGGATATCCTTTGTCAGAGTGCTGGCGTGGTCGAAGTTACCCAGAAAAATGACATTCTGCGGGAAATTGTGATCAAGCCTGGCGATCTGCACTTGGTTGACGACCCACAAACTGCGATGCGCAAAGACAAAACCCTTGCCCATCCTGGCACAGAAATCATGCCTGACTTGGTGGCTACTGAGTTGCGCTATGTCGAATATGTCGATACTCCTGAAGGTCCTGCCTTGCTCCTGCGCCCTGTAGAAGAGTTTCAAGTGCCTGACGAGCCCGATGTACCCAGTCAAGAATCTGTCAATCAAGAAGGGCGATCGATTCGCCTTAGACCCGTACAACGGATGCCCTATAAGGATGGGGAACGGGTCAAGTCAATTGACGGGCTGGAACTGCTTAAGACCCAGTTAATTCTTGAAGTCGATACAGATGCACCCCAACTTGCCGCTGATATTGAATTTATAGCCGATGAAAATGATTCTGAAAGCTTGCGACTGCAACTCGTGATTTTGGAATCTTTGGTGATTCGCCAAGATATGGCTGCTGACCCCACGCAGGGAACGACGCGCACCCGTCTTTTGGTGACGGAAGGCGAACGCATCGAACCAGGTTCTGTGGTTGCTCGCACTGAAATTCTCTGTAAACGTGCTGGAGAAGTACGCGGGATCCGTGAGGGTATGGAGCAAGTCCGCCGCGTTCTTGTGGTAACCGATCTGGATCGCATCACGATCCCCTGTGCCAAGCCATCGGTTAAAGAAGGCGATCTGTTGCGTTCCAGCGATCCCCTTGGTAGTGGTGTGATTGCTCCAGAATCAGGACAAATCGTTGCGGTGGATCAAGGGAATGTCATTTTGCGGATTGGTCGTCCTTATCTGGTTTCTCCAGGGGCATTGCTACAAATTAGCGATACCGATCTCGTCCAACGCGGTGACAACCTTGCGCTTCTGGTATTTGAGCGGGCTAAAACTGGCGACATTATTCAAGGTTTACCTCGGATTGAAGAGCTTCTCGAAGCACGGAAGCCTAAGGAAATGTGCGTTCTTGCCAAAATTGCTGGGACTGTACAAGTTGCCTATGATTCTGACGACAACCCTGAAGTGCGGATGATTGGTATAGATGGAACTGTCGATGATGACTACTTTATTAGCCCTGGGCAAAGTTTACTAGTCTCGGATGGTCAAGTCCTCAAGGCGGCAGAACCTATCACCGATGGGCCTGCCAACCCCCATGACATTCTTGATATCTTCTTCCAAACCTACAGAGAAATCTACGGCATCAGAAAAGCAGCTCTAGAAAGCTTGCAAAAGGTGCAAGAGTTTTTGGTTGAGGAAGTACAAAGGGTTTACCAATCTCAAGGTGTCGATATCTCTGATAAACACATTGAGGTTGTCGTGAAACAGATGACTTCTAAAGTTCGTATTGATGACGGTGGTGACACCACACGGCTGCCAGGTGAATTGGTCGATCTGCATCAAGTCGAGCAAATCAACGAAGCCATGGAAATCACAGGGGGCGTTCCTGCTGAGTACACACCCGTACTTATGGGGATTACCAAAGCCAGTTTAAATACGGATAGCTTTATCTCGGCAGCTAGTTTCCAAGAAACAACAAGAGTCTTAACTGAAGCTGCGATCGAAGGAAAATCAGACTGGTTGCGGGGCTTGAAAGAGAACGTCATTATTGGACGTTTAATCCCTGCGGGTACGGGCTTCAATGCTTACGACAACACCTCGGCAGATTCTGAAATCATGCATGAGCCTGCGATCGCCTACGATGATGCGTCTGATGACGTAATTATTGATGACAACATCGCACGGACTTACCAACTCGACGCTCCTCGTCTTGAGAGCCGTCTAGATACGCGAATTCCACCAGATACCCGCGCCTATGACGATGAACTTGTCGATGATGATGTCGAACTCGAGGAAGACGAAGAAGATGACTTTGAGGATGTTGACGATGATGACATTGATTAGAGCGCGATCTGAGCGGATTAAAACATAATGATGGGTGAGGGGCTGGCTAGGGGTAAGATACCTATTAGGCAGCCCCTCACACTGTTAAAGCTCTATAACAACCATTTGGTAAACATCAAACCTATGTCTGAAAGAAAACCGAATCTTCTTGTTCCCGCCATTGGGGCTGCAGTGGTTGCAGCAGGTGGTGTGGGTGCTTACTTTTACTTTAATAAATCCGTAACCACCCCTGGCGGTACGGTTACTCCGATCTCTGGGGCAGCCAATTTAGTGCCCAAGCAGGCATTGATGGCAATTACAATTGCTACCGATGGTGTAGCTCTTGCTCAACTCGATCAGTTTCTCCCGCCCGAGGTCAAAAAACAATTTGATGCCACGCTCAACCAAGCGAGACAAAGCGCGTTAGCTTCATCAGAGTTTGACTTTGAGAAAGATATCAAACCCTGGGCAGGTAATAGTGTTGTGATCGCTATCTTACCTAAGGCAAAGCCTTCAGCCCTGCTACCCTCAACGACACCGCGTTACGTGCCAGTTTCTGATACAGGCACGATTCAGCTCGTCCAAGCACCTACACCTCCTGCAACCGCAAGCACCGAGGTTCCTAATTTGTTGATCGTTGCAGAGATCAAAGATAAAGCTGGTGCCACACAATTTGCTGAGAAAGTTAAAACCAAAGCGGGTGGCAAGCCTAGTCAATCTGAGTACAAGGGCGTACAAATTTCAAAATTTGGTGAAGGATCTAAGGAAACGAGTTCGGCCTTTGTGGGCGACTATCTTGTTGTTTCCCCACAAGTACAGACGGTGCAAAAAGCGATCGATACCTTTAAGGGTGAAGCTTCTTTGTCCAGTGCCTTAAGTGCTGACAATTTAGAACTCAAAAATCCTCTGATTCAACTCTACATTCCAGACTTTGCGAATTCTGTACAGCAAATGGCGGCTATGAACCCGCAAACCCCTCCGATAACGCCAGAGTCGTTGGAACAAATCAAGCAAATCACTTCATTTAACATGGGTGCAGGGGTTGACAGTGAAGGAATTCGCGTCAAGATGATCGCCAAGCTCGATCCTAATTTCACCAAGGTGGAATATAAAACCTCTCCAGGTAAAGTGATCTCTCAGTTGCCCTCCCAAACCTTTGCCTTGGTCACAGGTATCGACCTAAACTCTAGTTGGAAACGCTTTCTTGAAGCTGCCGCTAAGGTTCCTGAAGCCCAAAAAGCTGTCGAGCAATGGCGCCAGCAAAGTAAAGCCTCACCGTTTGCAATTGACCTCGACAAAGATGTTTTTGGCTGGATGGATGGAGAATTTGCCCTTGGCGCGATCGCCTCTTCGGAAGGAATTTTGGCTCAGTTTGGTGTTGGTCCCGTGTTGATTCTCCAGACATCCAATCGAGCCGCAGCAGAAAGTCTCCTTAAAAAGTTTGATGATTTTGTCAAGACGAATGGTGGCGCAGTCACAACCAAAGATGTCGGCGGTGTATCGGTTACAGAATGGGGCGGTCCTGGTGCGCCTCCATTTGTATCCCATGGGTGGCATCAAAAGGATTCATTCTTTATTACAGCGGCACCTTTAACCAGCACGATCGCACCAAAACCTGCAAGCCCTCTAGATGCAGATGCTGTGTTTAAGACGGTTACAGCGTCGCTCATATCCCCATCGAGCATTGGTTATTTCTATCTTGATATGGAAAAATCCTGGGCTATCATGAGCAAGTCGATGCCTGAATCGAGCAAAGCCGAGATTCCTCCTGTGGTTATCGAGGCGATCGGTGCTGTGCGTGGCATTGGGGTAACGGTTTCTGTACCCGATAAATCTACGAGTAAAGCTGAGTTGTTGTTATCACTCAAGCCCAAGCCCGCTGCTAAGTAAACAGCGACCTTAAGCATCTTGGTGTAGATCGTAGCTTAACCCAAAAATCTATGCCAAGATTCTTTGGCGTCATGTCAAAATATATTTAGGATCGAAAAATTAATCAGCAGTACAGATATTTGTAAGTATGGGCAAGATGCCCGTTTGCAAAAAAAGTACCGATTATTTCATGTCAATGTGTTAACTCTCATCTAACTCACGCTATAGGCTGTCGGTAATGCCCACTACTCTCGCTCAAGTCCCTAAACAAAAGCTCAAAAATCCACCGCTTAAGGTCTATAAGCTAGGCGATCGCGTCTTAAGGCAACCCGCTAAACGGGTTAACAAGATCAATGATGAGATCCGTCAGTTAGCGGTGGAAATGCTGCAAACCATGTATAGCAATGATGGTATTGGTTTGGCAGCACCACAGGTGGGGGTGAACAAACAAGTCATCGTTATTGATATCGAACTTAAAGATGAGACCAAGCCTCCCCTCGTGCTGATCAATCCCGAAATTAAGTCGATGGGTGGTGCGATCGTGGTTGGAGAAGAGGGTTGCCTGAGTATTCCTGAAGTATTTTTAGATGTGCAACGCCCTGACGAAGTTACGGTAGTCTATCGCGATGAAGAAGGTAGACCCCAGAAACTCGTTACAAATGGATTGCTAGCCAGAGTGATCCAGCATGAAATGGATCATCTCAATGGCGTGATGTTTGTCGATCGCGTCCAAAACCCTATTGCCCTAACCAAAGAACTTACCAAGCATGGCTTCTCGGTTAAGGATGTTGAGGCAGTTAAAGAGTAAAGGAAAGATTTGGATGCAAGGTTAGCGGGCGATACGGCGGCTTAGGAGTTCTTCTTCTAGGGCGGCAATGCGATTGTAGGCAGTCGTCAACTGAGCGGTCAGCCTGCGAACTTGCCATTCTGAAGAGATTTCATGCTCGTTGACATGATTTGACCAAGTCGTGTGGTTTTTTTCGACTAGCACATCTTTATGTTCGATCGCAGCAAAGCTTGGCTTTCCCGAAGCATCAGCTCCTGCCTGTTGAATTAATGTTGAGGTCACTTGCTGTGGTAGGTTTTCCACAATCTGTGCCAAGTTTCTCACCTGCTGACTGAGTTCCCAAATTTGCTGTTGCAGATGTTCCATAGGACAGAGTACCCATTTTGATACAAGTTTTCGAGGTTGACTCTATGGTACGGAATGAATTTCTAAACCCGCGCGATCGCGGAATGATTTAACTTTTTTGTAGATTAATTTCACGTTTATTCGCAATCGTGAAGGCGATCGCTCAGCCTTTAGACATATTTTTTAAATATTCCAAGGAACCAACGCGATCGAGTTGGGCTTGCTTTGTTAGTACCGTATTCGCCAACTCCGCCCGATATGACAACACTTGCGCCAAAAGTTCGGGCTGTTGGGTAGCCAAAATTTGCACTGCCAAAAGTCCTGCATTTTCAGCATTGCCGATCGCTACCGTTGCCACAGGTATGCCTTTAGGCATCTGCACGATCGAATACAGAGAATCCACACCACTAAGTTGCTTCGTTGTTACAGGCACGCCAATTACGGGTAGTGGTGAGAGGGCTGCCACCATCCCAGGTAAATGTGCTGCCCCACCAGCTCCTGCAATAATTACCTTAATTCCCCGTTCGTGTGCCCGCTTGGCAAATTCCACCATGCGCTCTGGCGTGCGATGGGCTGAAATAATCGCGACTTCGTAGGGCACATGAAATTTTTGACAGATCGCGATCGCAGCCTGCATGGTTGGCAAGTCAGAATCACTCCCCATAATGATGCTAACTTGTGGCGTTTCAGTTTGTGGCATGGTTGGCAGTTGGCAGTTCAAATGTTAATTCCAATAAATGCAGATAACCGATAACCTTTTACCGATAACCGAAATATATACTACCGAAGAACATGACTGATAATACGTTGGTTTTCGACTCTCAAACCTTGAACTTGACTCTGTAATTCTTCAATATGAGCCTGTTGGCGAATCAGAAGTTCAAATAATTGGAGGTTTTCTTGTTGATGATGCTTTTGCATTTCCATTACCCGAGCCATCACGATCGCTAAGTTGTCCACGGATAGTTGGATTTGATTGCAGGAATCTGTTTCTGTAAATGTCGTCATAGCTTTACCCATCCATCTCTAAAAGTCTAGAAGTTGTAAACGCCTTGGAAAGAAGTTTTAAGGTGAATACATCTTAGAATAGGCAACTTTCAAGATTGGTACTTCCCCCATTGAGATTATTTGAAAGGTCATGCGATCGGGGGATAGGTTCTACCCAACGCGATAGAGAAGCTAAAAAGTCGCAACTGGATTAGGTCGCAATCTCAAAGGACTCAATTTGCAGTACCGTGCCAATCATCGCCATGGTCATAATATCTTCACGCAGAATGCCTGTGATTTTCACACTTAGCCCTGCCTGTAAAAGCTGACTAGGAGCAGGCTGCATCAGTTCGTACTGTTCGCCAGAATCTGCGACCAAAGCCCAAGCCCCCATCCCAAGCTCGTGGAACTGAATTTTGCCCTTAACTTGAATCTTCATGCCCTTGCCACCTCTGATTTGAGCGATAAATAAGCCAAACCAAAACAGAGTAAAGCATTCACGATCAGAAATCCACTAGATAGCAAACCCTCTCCCAACCAGATTAAATGAGGAGAGAAAAACGCATGGACGCCCAAACAGGCAGAAACCCCAATTGTGGAGCCGATTGCAAACCACTTCCATTCCCGATGACCTAAAAGAAAAACGAGAAGCGCCAGAGGGAACAATACACTGGCTGTAATCGGATTGAGGGCATTGGTGGTTTGGATAGCGGTTCCCAGTTCTGGCAATGAGCTGCCTATGATGCGGAAAGGAAATTGTGGCAGATCGAACACATAAAAACCGCGCAAAAAGAATAGCCCAATGCTTCCCATGAACAGACCATTCGCGAACGACCAATTCCAACGAAACGGAAAGAAATTGCGCAATAGCCAAGCCAACAGATAGGAACCAATCACCATCAGAGTTTTGGGCAGAAGCGCTACAGCCCCACCATCAACCCAAAAGCGAGGATTGAGATAGCCATTATCGCGCAGCCATCGAAAGAAATCAGGAAAGCTGATTTGCCCCTTGGTAGCCAGTTGCACGGCTGCTGCTGCATCAATCTGACCAGCACCGTAATAATTTAAGCCATCCTCCTCAACTTTACGTGCCGACTGCTTCAAAATATTCAGCACTTCGTCAGGTTGTTTTATCCCAGATGCTTTGACCAAAGCTGCCACCCCTGCAATATGAGGGGATGCCATGCTCGTGCCTTGATAGGCTCGAAATACCGACTCGCCCGTTTTAGGGTCGATCGTGTTTTGTAAAATCCCCCCTGAGGGATCTTCGTCGCCTTTTGCGCTGCGCGTTACACCCCCAGGTGCAGCAATATCCACCCCCGCACCATAGTTAGAGTAGGAGGCTTTGGTTCCACTAGGTCCGATCGCAGAAACACCAATCACTCGCGGATAGCGGGCTGGATATGCAGCCGCATTATTGCTGGAATTGCCTGCGGCTGCCACAATCACTACCCCCTTCTGATGGGCATAGTTAATCGCTTCTTGCATCAAGCTGCTTTCACCGCCACCACCCAAGCTCATATTAATCACATCTGCGCCGCGATCGGCAGCAAACCGAATCGCCTCGGCAATATCGGCTACGGTTCCCCCACCCCAAGACGAGAGCACTTTTAAAGGCATGAGGTTGGCTTCATAGGCAATCCCTGCCACACCAAGCTTGTTGTTGGTTGCTTGGGCGATCGTCCCCGCCACATGGGTGCCGTGACCATTGTCATCATCAGCCTGTTCGCGATCGTTGACAAAGTCATAGCCATTGACAAACTTGGTGTCCTTGAGATCTTCCACTTGGCTAATGCCTGTATCGATCACAGCGACAGTAATCCCTTTGCCCCGCGTTTGCTGCCAAGCTGTTTCTACGTTGATGCTGTGCAGATTCCATTGCTTGCTGTAAAGCGGATCGTTGGGTTTGCCATCGCCAATAAAATCGAGGGAATAGGTATAGTTCGGCTCGATATATTCGGTAAGTTTGCTCAGATCTGATTTCTTAAGTTGTTCGAGTAGATCGGCGTTTCCCTTAAGTACATAAATACGATCTGCTTGGGAAAAGATGCTGTTTGGTTGTGGTTTTAGCTTAAATTGGGTTGCGATCGCTTGAAGCGTGCGATCGATTTCTGCTTGGCTGACTTCTTCGCGAAAATCTAGAATCAACGAATCATATTTGCCTTGGGTTGCCAGCCCACCATAGCTGGCTAAAGCCCAGAATAAACCAATAAAAAATAGACAGAAAACAAATAGCTTTTTCATCCCACTTTGCCAATTAACACAGCCTACGACCTAGCCTAACGGTGCAGTTTTTATCTAGACCCTATTCTTCATGAGAAACACCAAGCGAGCGCAACCGCGCCAACAATAAATCAACTTGCCTTTGCGCCTCATCAGCCCGTTGTCGTTCTATATTTACTTGGTGACTTTCTGCATCAGCTCTTTGTTGTGCAGCATTTGCGCGCTGTCGCTCTATATCGATCTGTTCCTCGGTGGTGAGATAGCGATCGCCACATTCATCAAACCAGCTTAAAACTTCACGCTGCAAGCGATCGGATGGTAATACACAGCGTCCAATTCCTAAGCCGATCTCTGCCATCCAAAAAGGTTCGCCCAACTGCAACTGGTAATTACCTTCGACTAATTTATAAACTTCCAAAGGGAGATGTCCATCTCTCTGCCAGAATTTTGGATTGTAAATTACGTAGTAACGTACACCTAGCTTGCTATAAATCGCCAATTTCTCGTCATACTCACCCCCAGGTGTTTGCGATACCACCTCTAGCGTGAATATGGGCGCTATATCCTGTTCTTCCCATACTACATAGCTCTTGCGCGATCCACCGCCCTTGCGTCGCTCTACACCCAAACTTAAGAAACCATCTGGCACAATGGGCACTTTGGGATTTAAGCCTGTTGTATGGTAAACACCCATATCCACAGCAAAGAACCAGTCATCGCGACGCTTCCAGATATATTCCAGCAAAAATAGCAGAACATTGGGTACAAAATTCTGGTCTTCGTTATCCACAGGGGTATCATCCGAACCGAGTAATTCGTCACTGGTAGGTAGATGTTTGAGATCTATGAGCATCAGCTACCCCCAAAGGTGTCTTAGCTATTTGACCCATATTATAAGCGATCGCTTCATGCGCTCGCGCACGCAGTTGTTCATCAAAATTGAAATTGATTAACAATTACTATTTTTTGCCCGGTATGGGTCCCCGTCGCTGATCGTCAGAGAGCGATTCTTGCAAAAATTTTCGCAAATGTTGAATATGGGAATTGTCAGAGATGGTTGCTAGCTTCTCTAAAGCCTCTGGCAGCGTCAAATCTTGGTGATACAGGGTGCGAAATGCAGTTTTTAATAGCTGTTGCGTAGACTCGTCAAATCCTGCTCTTTCTAGCCCCACACGATTAATTGCTCTTACCCTTGAAGGATTGCCCTCAACTACCATATAGGGTGGGACATCGCGCTCAATCCGACTCATACCCCCAACCATTGCTAGGCGGCCGATATGCGTAAACTGGTGAATGCCGACGATACCACCAATTCTCGCTTGGGGCTCAATCACAACATGCCCAGCCAAAGCTACTGCGTTGGTAATCACAACATGATCGCTAATCACGCAATTGTGCGCGACATGGACATAAGCCATTAACAGATTGGAGTTGCCGATGAAAGTGACTTCATTTTCACCCGTGGCGCGGTTGATCGTGACATATTCGCGAATACGATTGTCATCCCCAATTTTGACTGCACTGATCGCGCCTTCATACTTGAGGTCTTGCGACTCTAGGCCGATCGCAGCACCGGGGAAAATCTGATTGCGCGCACCGATTTCAGTACAACCTTCAATGATGGCGTGAGCACCCACAACAGTATGGGCACCAATTTTGACTTGTTCGCCAATGACAGCATAGGGCCCCACGCGCACAGTAGGGTGCAACTCAGCGTTGGGATGCACAACGGCGGTAGGGTGAATCAATTGAGGAGAAGGCACATGAGACACGGTCATAGAAGATTAAGCTCACTTGATATTACTAGAAGCATCACAAACTCACTAGGTATCAACTATAGAAAACATTAGCTCTCCTTCAGATACTAGTTGACCGTTCACTTCGGCTCTCGCCTGCATCTTACCAAAACGCTTACGTTTAATCACTAGCAACTCAGCAGTCATGATCAGTTGATCGCCAGGGACAACGGGGCGGCGAAACCTGACCTTGTCGATACCAGCAAACAGTGATAACTTACCTTCAGCGCCTGGCATCTGGGTCAAAATAATACCACCCACCTGAGCCATTGCTTCTACAATTAGTACGCCTGGCATAATCGGGCGATTAGGAAAATGTCCTTGAAAAAAATGCTCATTAATTGTGACATTTTTGATCCCTATGGCGGAGTGTCCTGGGACATAATCAATAATGCGATCGACCAATAAAAAAGGATAACGATGAGGCAGGAGCTTCTGAATCTCCTCAATCAGAATTTCTGTGGGCTTAGTGGTAATAGGTTGAACTTCAGTCAGGGTGGGCATTATTTTTTTATGATGAAACCAATGTTAAAGAAAACTCGTTAATCAGTAAACTCGATTGTCTGTTAACGATCAATAGCTACTTGCAAGAATTCTGTAATTTAGGTACTACTACTTACAGGCAGTCCAAATCGCTTGGGCAAACTGGGTATGCAGTGTATGACTTGCCTTAAAAGCCAAGATATGGGCTTGGGGCAGAAACCCTAACAAACTTAGATCTCCTATTAAGTCTAAAAGTTTATGGCGACAGGGTTCATCTTGAAATCGTAATGGTGGATTGAGCCAACGATCGCGATCGCAGACGATGGCATTGTCTAGAGTACCGCCTTTGATCAGCCCTGCGGCACGCATCGGCTCAATATATTGCGCCAAAGTAAACGTGCGGGCGGGGGCAATTTCTCGGGCAAATTCGGCAAAAAAATTGGTTGTACTAGGAGCCCAGCTAAACCATTGTTTGCCGATCGCTTCGGTATCAAACTCAATGCCATAGGTAAAGCGCAAGCTATTGGCTGGTAGAGCAACAACAAAACCATCCCCATGCTGGACCGAGATAGTTTGGCTGAGTGATTTGGAGATCGGTGAGGAGACAGTTTGAGACTCAACACCAACTTTGGCGATCGCCTCCACCCAAGGCAAGGCAGAGCCATCTAAAATCGGGACTTCGGGACGATCTAATTCAATCCGAGCATTATCAATTCCCATGCCAAACAACGCTGCCAACAGGTGCTCTACGGTTCTAACAGATTCACCCGATTCGTTTTTAAGCTCTGTAGAAAGCTGGGTTGGCGAAACGGTAGACACCTGGGCTGGAATTGAGTGACCACCATGGACAAAGTAACGACCGGTGTTGGGTGGCGATGGCAATACCCTCACAGAGGTTGTTTCACCTGTATGCAAGCCTATTCCAGACAAGCTAAAAGGAGCCGCGATCGTTTGTTGATTAGCCATGATTACTTAAAGTTAACGATCGAAAGTTGCGTTTTTTAGAACTTCTCACCTAAGCCAAAGCTAAATTGAGTAGAGCCATTCGTACCAATACCATAGTCAACACGAATTGCGCCTAGGGGGGACTGTACGCGCACTCCCACACCATAGCCACCACCATTGCCAGGTTTACCACGGACGCCTGCAGGGTTACCAATTACCGATTCACCTGTACCAAAGTCGGTACCATAGTCGGCAAACAATACGCCACCCACAATACTAAACACTGGGAAGCGATATTCCGCCGAAATTAGACCAAAACTACGACCACTACCAATTTTGCCTTCATCCCAACCCCGTACAGAGTTGCTACCCCCAATTTGGAAGGCTTCGTACGGCGGCAATGTACCCAAAACTGTGCCAGCTTGGATATTAAATGCCAAAGCCTGTGCCCCTTCTGCAAAGTTTAAGAACTGTACTGGCACATAGAAACTGTAGCTAGCGCGAAGACGACTGAGAAAAACCGAGCCATTTCCAAGCGGAATCGATTGCTCGGCAGCAATCCGAAATACAGAGCCAGAGGTTGGTTTCATCGGATCGTTGCGCGCATCTTTAGCGTAGGCAAACTGCAAAAAGAGCAAGTCATCCTGTCCAGAAGGATCGATGGTCAACTGATTTCCCAAGATATCAAGAGGAGTGGTATTGCTATTACTGTCAGTGACTCTAACCCGCTCAAAACGCGCACCCACAGAAGCGGTTGCACCAACATCTAACGGACGGGATAAGCTAAACCCAAACCCAATGCGGTTGATGCGGGCTGTATCGTTGTTAACACCAACACCGATCGGGCTATCAAATACATAGCTAAATACACTACGGCTAAAGATATTGGCAGTAAACGAAGTGCGATATGGATCGCCTGCTAACCAAGGATCGGTAAAGTTAAGGTCAAATAACAGTTCTCGTTCGCCTAATTGAACGTCTAGACCAAGTTTCTGGTTATTACCACCGAGGTTTTGCTGCTGGAAACTCACCGTCCCAAACAGACCTGTTGACGAACTCAGACCCGCACCTATGGCGATCGAGCCTGTATTACGTTCTTTGACGTTGACCGTCACGATCACCTTATGTGGATCGGTTCCAGGGGCTAAACCTAGATTAACGTCATCAAATAGCCCTAATCCAAATACTCTCTGTAGATCGGACTGAACTTTCGATTTGTTAAAGACATCACCAGGTTTGAGACTCAATTCTCTCGTAATAATAAAGTCACGGGTCGTACCACCGACGGGTTTACCGTCTTTGTCTTGAGTTTTACCTTCTTCGTTTAAGTAGGCAACCTTAATGTCTTCAACCTCACCTTCGGCTACAACCAAGGTAACTGTGCCATCAGGCTGCGCTTTGACATCAATGATTTGAGCCAAGGCATAGCCATTGTCTTGGTAGTACTTTTCTAAGGTTTTGACAGCAGTTTGTAAATCTTTGAGGTTTGTAACCTTGCCGATTTGAGCGCCAAAAATGCGATCGATTACGCCAGGCTCTAAAACTTTAGTGCCCTCGGTTTTAACAGCTTTTAAAACTGGGTTAGGCATGACGAAAAATGTTACGCGCACGCCAATGTCTGTATCTTCTGGCTCTGCTTGGACGTTAGAAAAGAAACCCGTGGCAAAGACAGCATTGATGTCTGATTGGAGTTGAGTTCGTGTTGTCGTGCGCCCTGGTCTGGTGGAAATTACGTCGTAGACTTGCTTCTCAATCTCAGGAGGTAGTGGCGGCTGATCGGGAGCTGTTTTCACAACGACCTCACCCACGAGTACTTGTGGCTCATTTGCCGGTGCTGGGGGAGTAGCAGGTTCGGTGGCTGGTGTGACAGGAGATGGTGTGACAGGAACTGGTGTAGCAGGCTCTGTCGGGGGGGTGGGTTTAGGAGGGACTTGCGCAGTAGGCGTTGTAGAGGGGTCAACAGTGGGCGTTGCTGGATTAGAAGGGGTCGCAGGTACTATAGGTTTTGGAGAAGCTTGCGCGATCGCTGGCTGAGGAGAGACAACCTGTGCTTGTGTTGGGATCCCAAGCAAAAGCACATTCGGAGAAACCAAGGCCATCAACACGACTAAATTTATACGCATACGAGTGACTCACACACCAACTTGGAACTTCATTGAAACTTAAAACTGAAAGACTAAGTGATTAAACGCTTAGGTTAGAACTTAGAAGAACTTAACATTCCATCATTAAGTATCGCCTATCAAGGGATTTTTTGTGAAATTACTGCTTGAATCCTCGCCATAACTTCTTGGTAGGCTCCTGCAACGTTTCCTAAATCTTGACGAAATCGATCTTTATCCATAATACGTGCTTGCGGATCTAGATTGGTTTGATCCCAGAGACGACAGGTGTCAGGGCTGATTTCATCACTTAAAAGCAGATTCCCACGAGCGTCGATGCCAAACTCTAGTTTAAAATCTACGAGGATCAATTGGCACTTAAGAAAGAAATCTTGCAAGTGTTGATTAATATTTAGTGCCATTTGCCGTAGTTGGGTAACCTGCTCGGGACTTGCTAACGCCATCAATGCAATGTGATCTTCTGTAAAAAGAGGATCGCCCAAGTCGTCATTTTTATAATAAAACTCAACCAAAGGTTGCTTTAACACCGTCCCAGTAGCTATTCCCGTGCGTTTGCAAAGACTGCCGGCTGCAATATTTCGCACAACTACCTCTAAAGGTAGAATTTTTACCGCCACAACCTGCATCCGATCGGGAGCTGTTTGCTGGATGAAGTGGGTGGGAATATTTTGGGTGGCTAGGTATTGAAATAGATGAGAGGCGATCGCGCAGTTCATCAGCCCTTTATGCTCGATCGTGCCTTTTTTAAGCGCATTAAAGGCAGTGGCATCATCTTTGAAATAGGTCAGTAATATATTGGGGTCGTCTGTAGTGTAGAGAATTTTGGCTTTGCCTTCGTAGATTTTTTCGCCAGCCATTTTAGATTTTAGGTTAAGTGGGTTTGCGGTAAATTTGACTTACCTTCAATTTACACCAAATTACTTTAGTGATTTTAAGGAAAAGAATTTTTCAAATCCCCAAAAATATCAAGAAACCTAGTTGGCGTTATTTAGGGAAAACCATCTTAAGAAATTGCGAATGATTTTAATTGCTGAGAGCAATGAGGAAATCCTAAGGGGCTGAACAGGCAAACAGCATCAGACTAAGGTCATAGATATTGCTATGACAAAAGTCACGTTTGAGATTATAAGAATTTGGCTAGCAGAAGAAAATGAGGGTTTTACAATTGCCTTGAGGTGATTATTCCCGACCTTCAGAGTCCTTTCGCCACATCTCAGAGAACCTCTGAAACTCTTTTCACGCTGGATCTGCTATATGAGTGATGGGAAAGTCAAAAATGTGGCAGAAGATGGAACAAATACCATACTTCCCATTTAAACGCGAAGAGTTGAATTGCCGAATGGAACGCTCTTTTGTCATCGCGCGCTCAATCCTGAGACTAAAAAGAGATAAAAAGATTTCTGTGCTCAGTAAAATCAATGAGATCGCTTAATTAGCAGTTACAAACAGAAAATTACCGACAAACAGCCATATCTTTTTAACAAAAAACCTCTAAAAATCAGTCATTATCTTATTTGCAATCGTCAGCCCCCATGGTATATGTTGATTATCTGAGAATTTTAGGTGATTAAACGCTTACTCGTAGAATCCATAACTTACTAATCTAGGATTTGTTATATGGTTGGCTAACTTTGGAATTAAATTTTTATACACATAAATCAGTGGTTCTTATTTTGACTATGTGTAATATTTGAGTCTCTATTCCTTTCTACACAAAAGTTTTATAAATTATTCCTATTAATTTGAAGCATAAATCCAAACAGAACTAAAATTTGTAAATGTTTATCTATATACAAATCAAATGCTAGGATTGGCTTATTGTATTATTTGATTATGAGATTTAAAATTTATGAAGTTAGCTTGATTTTTAATGCCACTTAAAATCAAGATTAAGTTTATTAGCTCGGTTGTAAAAGGCAATCTAGATAATTTCTGAGACATCATTGGCTTATGTCTATCGTTAGTATTAGGAAAACTCAGTAGAAACATCTAGATGCTTATAAGTCTTTCTGTCCGCTAGTTTGTGAGGAGGTGTAGTTGTGAATTTATTGTTACTTAGAATGATTCGGCAAAATTTGCTGCAAAGAAATACATTCCATGGGGAATCGCGGTGTCGACCGATCTTTGCTTTGATCTGGGGCATTTACGCAGGCAGTTTTTATACAGGCGAGTTATTGGGTGTTCGACAATCTGAAGCATTCGCAGAAGCCAAACCAGAAATCACTGCAACAATTTCAAATCCTATAAAGCCGTTACCAAAGTCTTTACCAACGAATGCGATCGCCGATCCGAAGTTGGCAAATCTAAAGCTAGCCGAGCAAAGATTACCAGAGATTTCAACGCGATCGCAGGAAAAGTCCACACAACAATCAGAGAAGCAATCTCAACCAGCAACTCCTTCCACGATCGTTCCGACCGACCCACTCCTACAGGTTAAGAATCCTGCGACCGTAGATTCGCAAACACTTGCTACATCTAACGATCTGTCATCGAATTCTAAGATTCCACAGTCAGAACGCAATCTAATTCTTCAACAGGTTAACGACCTCTCGCCCAAACCCATCCGCAAAGCCCAAGTCACTTCCGTTTCCCAATTATCAGATGTCCGACCTACTGATTGGGCATTTACAGCTTTGCAATCTCTGGTCGAACGCTATGGATGTATTGCAGGCTATCCCGATCGCACCTATCGCGGTCAACGCGCCATGACGCGTTATGAGTTTGCCGCTGGTTTAAATGCCTGTTTGGACAAAATCAATGAAATTATTGCTGCAGGGCTAGCCGATAAGGTCAGCAAGGAAGATCTCGCCGCAGTCCAAAAACTTCAAGAAGAATTTGCCGCCGAATTAGCTACGCTCAGAGGACGTGTGGATGCGATTGAAGCGAAAGTGACCAAGCTAGAGTCGCAACAGTTTTCGCCCACCACAAAACTCTATGGACAGGCCGTTTTTGGCATTCAAGGACGAACTGCAAATACACCCGATCTCTCACCGAGAAATGGCGTGCGATCGCTCTTGGAAGCTGATAATGGCAAAAACGTTACCTTTGGTTACAACGTCCAACTCAACCTCGTGACGCAGCTTGACTTTTACAATCGCAGTATCTTGCTCACGGGTTTGCAGATCGGCAATCTGGACACAGGTTCCACTTCGGCTACTTCAACATTTAGCAATAACTTTACCCGTTTGGGCTACGAAACGAATACAGGTGGTTCTGTTGTCTTGAGCGATTTATCCTATCGCTTTATGATTGGGGATAATTTCGTGGCGATCGTGGGTACTGAAGGGGTAAATCCAATCAATGTCTTCCGAGGTCCCAATCGAGTGGAAAGTATTGGACGCGGTCCCATTTCCGCATTTGCACAGCGCAACCCGATTCTTGGATTAGGTGGAGGTCGGGCTGGCATAGGCTTTGATTGGCAACTAGGCGATCGCGTCAGTTTGCAGGCGGTTTACTCAGCTGGCGATGCGGCTACAGCAACACCCAATACATTAGGCGCTGGCTTGTTTGGTGGTCCCTACACGCTTGGCGTGCAGTTGGCTCTTACCCCAGCCGAAACTGTCGATACCACGCTCTATTATCTGCACTCCTACACCAATGATGGCAATCTTCGCACGAATATCGGTGATTCTTTGCTCGCTTTTGGATTGTCCCGATTCACTACAGAAGCCTTTGGTGCAACCTTAAATTGGCGGATTAGTCCCTATGTAACCTTAGGAACTTGGGGTGGGTATACAACATCAAGCGCTCAAGATCCTGGTGCTTCTGGAACTGTCGAAACCACAAATTGGATGGTTTACCTTAACTTCCCCGATCTGTTTGGACGCGGAAACTTAGGTGGAATTTACGTGGGACAACCTCCTAAAATTACCAGCAGTAATTTGAATGGATTTTCCAATCTACCAAGTAGTCTCGGTTTGCCAGGAGTAGTTTCAGGTGCTCCTGGTGGTCAACCTTCCAGTACGACCCATGTAGAATTGTTCTATCGCTATAGGGTCAATGACAATATCAGCATTACCCCCGGAATCATCTTTTTGTTTAATAACGGGCATTCGGCAGACAGCGATACAGTGACCATTGGAACGATCCGTACCACATTTACCTTCTAGCAGAAACTTCACTGATGGGTTTATGCACCCTTAATCGATCGAGAATCACAAAACAGCTAAACATAGAGGATTCTAAATCTTATGAATCGGACATCACCGCATCAATTTTCTCCTTGGAAACTCATTCGAAAATCTAGTTGGGCATTTGCTCTGGGATTGGTTTCAGCCTTAGCTATGAATGCACCGATCGCATTGGCTCAATCCACTTCTTCGACTTCTACTTCTTCTTCTAGTTCTTCTAGCTCGCGGTCAGAGTATTTTTTCCATGATGATGTCTTCACGAATTCTGGAGATACGGTTTTATGTACGCGCTTAATTGCTTGTGTGTTGAGCAATTACTATAATCGCGTGCCAGCAGGGATTTTCATGCATCAACAAGCTGGCAAATATTTTGATAAGGGTCAACTGGATGATGCTTTTTATAGCCTAGAAAGTTCTTATAGTGAAGATTTAAAATCCTACACAAATCGTAATCTCAATCCCGTACCGATGAGCTTGAATGTGGCTCAAATAGAACTGCTGCGAGCTAGCAAAATGACAGATAGTGCTACGGCGCTTGTATATCCTACAATTTTTCCAGATCGGGTTGAATTGTTGGTTGTACCCTCATCAGGCAAGCCGATTCATCGCACCGTGCGTGTGGCAGAGTCAGCGATCGTGCCCACCATTGGCGAACTCAGAGATGACCTTCGCGATGCTAGTTCTAATGACTATTTAGACCCAGCCCAAAAGCTCTATAATTGGCTAATTCTACCGATTGATGACGATCTTCAAGCAGCAAAAATCAAGACCCTGATCTTTGTGATGGATGGACCGCTGAGAGTGATTCCGATCGCGGCTCTCCATGATGGCAAGGAATTCCTCGTGCAAAAGTATGCCCTTGCTACCGTACCGACAATGGGATTGGCGAATTTCAAGTTACGCGATCGCCGCAAGAATAATATTTTGGCGATGGGGCTAACGGAGTCCGTACAGGGATTCTCAGCGTTACCAGGTGTGGAGGTCGAGGTCAATAACATTTCTAAGGTTTTAGAAGGAAGTTCGTTTCTAAATCAAACGTTTACGTTGAGCAACCTGCAGTCGCAGCAAGAAAAGCAAACCTATGGCATTGTGCATCTGGCAACCCATGGCAAGTTTGTCAGCAATACAATCGACGGTGCATTCATTCAGTTTTGGAACGAACGACTGTACATCAATGACATCCCTCAATTAAAGTTTAGCCAGTCACAACTGGAGTTGCTAACGCTGAGCGCCTGCGAAACCGCTGTGGGCAATAACCTCGGTATTAGTGGCATGGCGGCTCAGTCTGGGGTAAAGAGCGTTCTGGCATCCCTATGGACGGTCAGCGATGCGGGGACGATGCCTCTGATGCTGAGCTTCTATAGCGAATATCCTACGGCTACGAGTAAAGCGATCGCCATGCAAAAGGCACAAATTTCGCTAATTGAGGGCAAGGTTCGCATTCAAGATAAAAAAGTGATAGGGATTCCTAACCTTTCCGAGATTCCAGTGCCCAAATTGGGTGGAGATATTAACCTCAAACATCCGTATTACTGGTCTTCGTTTATTTTGGTGGGCAACTGGTTATAAAGAGTTTTTCTTAGCGCAATGTTATGATTGGGCTTTAAGATTACCTAAACTTAACCTAGTTATGTCATTTCTGCCTGCGATCGCTGTTTTAGCTGTTTTGATATTGGTACACGAGCTAGGTCATTTTCTAGCAGCACGTTTACAGGGTATTCATGTCAACCGTTTTTCGATTGGCTTCGGGCCAGTGCTGTGGAAGTATCAAGGTAAGCAGACAGAATATGCGCTCAGGGCAATTCCCCTCGGTGGTTATGTGGGGTTTCCCGATAATGACGAAGACAGTAAAATCCCCGAGGACGATCCAGATTTGATGAAAAATCGCCCAATCCTAGATCGGGCGATCGTGATCAGTGCGGGTGTGATTTCTAACTTTGTATTTGCCTATCTGGTTTTGATGCTGATGGTGATTAGCGTCGGTGTGGGATCGGTCGATCGGCCAGGGGTAAGGGTTGCCAAGATTTTAAATCCCGATGCGCCTGCGGCGATCGCAGGGTTACAGACTGGAGATGTCGTGCGATCGGCAAATGGCATTACCTTTGATACCAGCCTCACAACCCTAGAGCAATTTCAAGGCCTGATCGCCAAAAGTGCGAACAAGCCAGTTGACATGGATGTCGATCGTGACGGCAAGACGCTCAAAATTACGGTTGTGCCTCAAGGCGAAGACAATAGCGGACGGATTGGGGTGAGATTAGACTTTACGGGCAAGCCCTATCGTCGTCCAATTCGTAACATTGGTGAGGCTCTAACTTTTGCGGCAAAAGACTTTGAACGCTTAACCCTGATGACCGTGCAAGGGCTCAAGCAATTGGCGACCAATTTCCAAAGTACTGCCTCACAACTATCGGGTCCGATAGCGATCGTCGCGATCGGTTCAGAGCTAGTCAAGTCTGATGCCTCGAGTTTGTTTGACTTTACGGCAATCATTAGCATCAATCTTGCCATTATCAATATTTTGCCTCTACCTGCGCTGGATGGCGGCCAGTTGGTATTTTTGCTGATTGAGGCACTACGTGGTGGCAAGCCCTTGCCCGATCAAATTCAAGAGAATGTCATGCAAGGTGGACTGGTACTTTTGCTTGGCTTAGGTGTGGTAATGATTTTCAAGGATTCCTTTAACCTCTTACAGCAAAGCGGTTTGAGTCCCTTGTAATTCTGTCTTTGCTTAGTATTTGGTGGATGTGTTCTTGCGATAGTCGTCACGCCTCAATATTCTTGATGTAATGCGATGCGTTATGCTGCGCTAGCATATCCTGCGGAAGAATGATGTGTATTACATTCAAAATTCTGAATTTGCAAGGCTTTCAAAAAGCGTTGACTAAGCGAAGTCGAAGCCAACAGCGAATCGCTATAATTTGTATGTTTCAAAAAAGAAATCTATGATTCTTGTAATTGATAACTACGACTCATTTACCTATAATCTTGTGCAATATCTGGGCGAGTTGCTGCCTGAGTTTCCGCACTTGGGTGAAGTGGTTGTAAAGCGCAATGATGAAATTGCGATCGCTGAGGTCGAGCAACTGAAACCTGCTGGCGTTGTGATTTCGCCTGGACCTGGTCGTCCTGAGGAAGCAGGAGTCTCTTTGGATATCATTCAGAAATTGGGTTCGACGTTACCCATTTTAGGCGTGTGCTTGGGGCATCAAAGTATGGGATTGATCTTTGGGGGGGAGGTCGTATCGGCTCCCTATCTGATGCATGGCAAAACTTCGCAAATCTATCATAATGGGGCAGGCGTTCTGGCTGGCTTGAGCAATCCATTTACAGCAACGCGCTATCACAGCCTTGTGATCGATCGCGTTAGTTGTCCAGATGTTCTAGAGATTACGGCATGGACAGAGGATGACATCATTATGGGCGTAAGGCATCGCCAGTATCCCCACGTGCAGGGCGTGCAGTTCCATCCAGAGAGTATCTTAACGAGTTCTGGAAAAGATTTGTTACGGAATTTCTTGAAGGGATTATAGAGCCAATTTTAGCGTATCCCCATCATGATATGATGCGGCTCATACTTCCCAAAGGTCTTCTCATGTTTTCCGTAACCGCAGAACAAAGACAATATCTCACCTATGTTCTCTCCGACACACAGGCAAAAACTACCGTTGAAGTTGTGCCTGAAAGGGGAGGTATTATTACCAGTTGGAAGCTTCCACAAGGCGATCGCACCACGGAAGTTTTCTACATGGATGAGGAACGCTATACCCATCCCGAATTAAGCGTGCGTGGTGGCAATCCCATTCTGTTTCCCATTTGTGGGAACTTGCCAGACAATGCCTATACCTATGCTGGAGAAACCTACAACCTCAAGCAACATGGCTTTGCCAGAGATTTACCTTGGCAGGTGGTATCCCAATCCGTAGAAACAGGTGCTAGCCTCAGTATCAGTTTGCGGAGTAGCGATTTGACTCGCGAGGGCTATCCCTTTGAGTTTGAGGCGATCTTTACTTACATCCTTCAAGGTAACAGGCTGACAATTCAGCAGCAGTTTGAGAATCTATCGGATGAACCCATGCCCTTCTCCGTTGGGTTCCATCCATACTTTGCTGCAACAGATAAAGAGAAGCTACAGGTTGAGATTCCAAGTAAGGAATATTTCGATAAGGCGCGTACTTCCTATGCCTTTGATGGAACTTTTGACTACAATCAAGACGAGATTGATATTGCCTTTGAGCAGTTGTCGGCTCAGGTTGCTACGGTAAGCGATCGCGATCGGCAAGTTCGTCTGACCCTTGAATGGAATCAGGATTTCTCCACCTTGGTGTTTTGGACAGTGAAAGGCAAAGATTTTTACTGCTTGGAACCTTGGACGGCACCTCGGAACGCCATGAATACGGGTAAAAATTTGCTCGTAATCCCCCCGAAACAGCGTTTGACAACCTCCGTAAGCACGATCGCAGAAGTCCTGACTTAATAGAGTTGTCAGAATTCAGTGGGTTATAACGTTAACGAGCAAGAATGACAAGCAAAAAAATACTGTCGATCGAGTAGATCTTACCCGTTAGATCGACAGTATTGGTAGTGAATCCCCTCGATTCAATCTTTTTATTGCAAATCTGTAGTATTTAACAAAGAAGATGACTTGTCAGATTTTTCTTTGTTAGCTTTTGTTAGTGCGCGATCGCATTCAAAACGATCAAACCAGTTACAGATATGGATAGAAACCTAAATGTGTAAAGAGCTAGATTGTAGATACTCATAACTTGAGACTCGCTTTTTATCTTGAATTAAGCATAGTCCACCTTTTATTGGTCTGTATGTATCCTAGGTCATGGCTTTGTGTGACTTAGATCACTCGATCGGCATAAATTCCAATCTTGGCATCAATCCTTGAGAGGAAGCGTTGAGAATAGGCTTTAAAATCGAATATAGCAATCAGGCATGATTCATAAGCAAATTTTTCTCTGCCTAGAATCTTAGGGGCAACTCATATGCCCCTCCATACCAATCAAATAGGATTGCTATAGCAATAACAAATTAGATTCCTCATCAGTAACCTCTATAACATCGCAATATATGAAAGTACTAATCATGGGTGGCACGAGATTTATGGGCGTGGCACTCACCAAGACGCTTGTATCTCAAGGGCATGAAGTCGTTTTATTTAATCGAGGTAATCAGCCCGCACCCATCGAAAATGTACGGGTAATTCTTGGCGATCGCACCGATCCACAACAACTTAAAGAGAAACTTGCACAAGAGTCGTTTGATGTCGTTTTTGATAATAACGGTCGGGAATTGAGCGATTCTAAACCCCTGATCGATATCTTTAAAGATCGAGTGCGCCATTTTGTTTATATGAGTTCGGCAGGTGTGTATTTAGAGTCTGACATTTTGCCCTATTTTGAAGGCGATGCGGTCGATCCAAAGAGCCGTCACAAGGGTAAGTTGCACACCGAAGCTTATTTAAAAGAAGTCTATGAAAAAAATGCTTTCCCTTATACTTCCATCCGTCCCACCTATATCTATGGCCCTCAAAATTACAACGATCTAGAGGCATGGTTTTTCGATCGCATTGTGCGCGATCGCCCCATTCCAATTCCGGGAAACGGTCAATTTATCACCCAACTCGGTCATGTGGAAGACTTGGTAGCAGCGATGGTAGCAGTGTTGGGCAATCAAAAAGCGATCGGTGAAATCTATAATATTTCGGATGTTCGCTACGTAACCTTTGCTGGACTGGCAAAACAATGCGCGATCGCAGCGGGTAAGTCTGCGGATGACGTCAAACTGGTTTATTACAATCCTAAAGACTTTGATTTCGGCAAGAAAAAAGCATTCCCTTTCCGTTTGCAACATTTCTTTGCGGCTGTAGATAAAGCCCTCGATCATCTCGATTGGGAACCAGAATTCGATCTGTTGGCTGGATTAGAAACTTCTTTCCATCAAGATTATTTGGTGTCTGGCAGAGATAAGTCAGCGATCGACTTTGCCGTTGACGATCAAATTCTAAGTGCTTTGAATATCAAATAGCTAGTGCTCGATAGAGATCTCTAAGAACCTCTTTCTGTCTGTATACAGGTTACAAAACTATAGAGATTACCCCACCCTAACCCTCCCCTTGCCCTAGACGCGAAGCGACTTCCCGTAGGGTAGGGGAGGGAACTAGGTTCCTTCTTTTAAGAGAAAGAAGAGGAGGATGAAGTGTATCCTAGTCTGCCATGCTGACTTTGAGGGTAATGGTCAGTTTCACCGAAGGCTCAGGATAGGTTTCGCTGATTTGCTGTAGATAGCGATCGCCAAAAGGCTCGCTGAGAATGCGTGACAGTTGGTTGAGTAATTTAGACGCATCACTGGTGATATCGCGGCTAGGTGCATCGGGTAAGAGTGCTATAGAAGGACTTGTCGTTGGGGCAACTTGAGGGGTCATCATCCCACTAATGGCATTTTGCAGGCGACCATTCCCAACACGAACGGCATAGCGTCTCAAGACCACTTGCAAGTTGTTTTTGGTGACTCTTTCGCCAAAAGCCTTAGAGAGAACCTGCCAGAGTTTATAACCAACATCTCGAATGTAGGCAGAATCATAGCCAGCGATTTCAGCAATCTCTAAATAGGTTTTGCCCTCCCATGTATACCGAAAGATGAGTTCCTGTACGTTACTCAGGCTTTTGTGTGGCAAAACAGAATCTACAATCAATAGCGCGTCATCAATAGTCATTGGTGTTTCCTCACAGTTCCGATATGTCTGTTAGTTCAAAGAAAATGATGGTGAATTTCTGGTTGCTGTTAATGGTTGATAGGAGCTTGCACAAAAAATAGAAAATTCTTATAGAGCAGTTCTAGAAGATTTCCCTTATCAAAAATAAAACTCAACACCTATGCCTAACCGCTCAATTCTGGTTTCAATCTCCAATCAACTCGTGCTGAATACAAATGTGAAACAGTCATGTCAAATGTAACCACGTAAGTCATATAAGAAATCCAGCTAAAAATCCAGTATCAAGCCCTCAACACAAAAATTACAAGAACCATTAATCAATACTGAATCACCATAAGTTCACTCGAACTCATAAACGTATTAATGCGATTAAAAATATCACAAGTTCATTAATTACTAGTACATAACTTGTATATTTTTAAAATAAATAACTTCAGGCAAAATCTAGTCTGGCAAAGTATCCTAGCGATTATTGCTCGGAATTCAATTCGTTTTCCATGTTTTTAAGGACAAAAAAATATATTTTCATCCATGGAAGTATTTTGATGATTTGTGTTTCAGCTTTTGCTCGATCTACAAGCATTTTTAATCATTTGTTTTGACATTATTCGATGATTTCAGACTTTTTGTGACAGTAAATCACAAATTTCAATAAGCAGAAGCAAGTTAACGGAAATTTTTTCATGTTTTTCAAGACAACTAGATCGGACAATTCATCTTCATCAAGTGGAATGCCATAATTAAAGAACTGTATGAAAAAAGTCGTTATGGTTTCTAAACCTACTTTTACTCTGACAAAGCAACAGATCGAGCAAAAAGCGATCGCACTTGGTTTTAGCAAGGTAGGGATTACCTCAGCGCGATCGGATAAAGAAGTAGAACATTTAAATGCATGGTTGGGGATGGGCTACCACGCAGATATGGCATGGATGCAAAATCCCAAAAGACAAGATATTACTCAGGTCATGACGGGAGTGAAGTCGATTATCTGTGTTGCACTGAACTACTACACCCCTCATGAGCATCAGGAACAACAGGAATATGCCAAAATTTCCCGCTATGGTTGGGGACGAGACTACCACCGCGTCCTTGGAAAAAGGCTAAAAGCTCTATGTGCTTGGATTGAAGCTCAATCTCTAGATACGGAAAGCGATCGCGTGCAGACTCGCTATTATGTCGATACTGGACCCATCTCTGAGAAAGCCCTAGCAGAGAGAGCGGGAATCGGCTGGATTGGCAAACATGGCAATCTGATTACAAGAGAATATGGCTCGTGGGTATTTCTCGGCGAAATTTTGACTAATCTAGATCTAGAACCTAATACGCCCCATACACAGCACTGTGGGACTTGCAGGCGCTGTATGGATGCCTGCCCGACCGATGCGATCGCACAGCCTTTTGTAGTGGATGCCAATCGATGTATTGCCTTTCACACGATTGAGAACAAAGCCGCAGATCTACCGACCAGAGTTGCGGCGAATCTCAACAATTGGGTAGCGGGATGCGATATCTGTCAGGATGTCTGCCCTTGGAATCAGCGATTCGCCCAACCAACCTCGATTGAAGACTTTCAACCCTATCCGCAAAATCTTGCCCCAAAGTTGGAAGAATTAGCCACAATTTCCGAACAGGAGTGGGAGCAAGCCTTTACGGGTTCAGCCCTGCGCCGAATTAAACCCGACCGATTGCGCCGCAATGCCAAAGCCGCGATCGCTTCAAATTCAGAATAACGCCCAGATCTCCGCTTGAGAAATATCCCCGACTTTTTTAAAAAGTCGGGGATATGAATAGCTAGCAATCTAATCAGCAATACTGTAGCTACCGAATATTCTTAAAGTCTCGGTTAATGGAACGAGATCTTGTAATGCTTCTTGGACAAAGGGTTGCTCTACGGAGGCTTCGATATCGATAAAAAAGACATATTCGCCCAGCGATCGCTTTGTAGGTCTTGACTCAATGCGGCTTAAATTAATCCCGCGATCGGCAAATACAGACAAGGGTTTGACCAAAGCACCAGGTAAATTTCGCTGAGCGCTAAAGGCAAGAGAGGTATAACTGCCCTTGGTCGTAGGAGGCGTAAGACCCAAAACCCAAAATCTGGTGCAGTTGTCGGGATGATCGTTAATCGGACAGGCAAGTGTAGGGAGTTTGTACATCTCCGCAGCGCGTTGCGAAGCGATCGCGGCAAGCGTAGCGTCCTTTGACACCGCCTCTAGTCCCTCGGTGGTAGAGTGGGTGGGAACTAGCTGAGCTTGGGGAACAAACTTCTCTAGCCAATGTTGGCATTGCGCCAGAGCTTGGGGATGAGAATAGACAACCTTTATATCTGCTAAGGTTTCAGCCTGCGTAATCAGTGCGTTCCGAATCGGTAATATGAGTGCCTGCTGAATCTGAAGTTGATGCCACTGCCAAAGGCTATCTAGGGTCATCGTCACCCCACCTTGAATGGAATTCTCTACAGGCACGATCGCCAGATCGACTTCCTTTAAAGCAGCAGCTTGGATTGCCTTAGGAATAGAAGGGTAAGGACAGAGGATTGGTGATGTCTTGGATTCTGGATGCAACTGCGGATAAAGGGCTTGGTATTTTAAAGCCGCAGCTTCTGCATAGGTTCCAGAAGGACCGAGGTAAGCGATCGCGGTCATAGGGTAATTCGTGAACTGTGATCGAAAGTATCCTCTCGTAGGGTCAATTCATGAATTGACCCTACGAGGGATCGCAACTAGAACTTCAGAGCTTCCATTTGTTTTTCGGGTACTTCCGTATATTCAGCCACGATTTTACGGAACTCCTCACCATCCATCGTTTCTACTTCTAATAAAGTATCGACGAGGCGATCGCAGAGGTCGCGATTTTCCTTGATAATTTTGTACGCAGTGTCATAGCATTGCTTGGCGATCGCGCGAACTTGCTTATCAATTTTGCTGGCAATCTCTTCCGAATATTCGGAACGGGGTGTCCAGTCTCGGCCTAAAAACACCTCATTGTTTTGACCTTCCAATGCTACTAAGCCTAACTCGGACATGCCCAACTGGGTCACCATTAACCTTGCAAGCCTCGCCACATTGGCAAAGTCACTGGATGCGCCGATGGTAACTTCCGATTCACCAAAAATCACATCCTCCGCAGCACGTCCCCCTAAAGAAACAGTAATCATGGCAAGAATCGCAGAGCGGCTCTCTAGCCCCATTTCCTCCGAAGGCAAAGCCTTAGAAAAACCACCCACACCACCAGAGCGCGGAATAATTGTGACCTTATCTAGGGGATTGGCATCCTTGAGCAGGGTTTGTAACAGAGCGTGACCAATCTCATGGTAGGCAACCAAGCGTTTTTGGACGCTATCAAGCAGGGGTTTCATGGTCATGCCGATCGTGACGCGATCGATCGCATCCGCAACCTCTAGCTCGGTAATCGCTTCTTTCATGCGACGAGCCGTAAGAATGGCGGCTTCATTTAAGACGTTGGCTAGGTCTGCCCCTGCAAAACCGGGGGTGCGACGGGCGATCGTCTCAATCGAGACATTTTCGTCAATGCGCTTATTGCGAGCGTGGACTTTGAGGATTTCTAAACGTCCCTTATAGCTGGGGTAGTCTACGGTAATCTGGCGATCGAACCGACCAGGACGCAGCAAGGCACTATCGAGAACGTCAGGACGATTGGTGGCAGCGATGATGATCACACCTGTATTGCCCTGAAAACCATCCATCTCGGTGAGTAATTGGTTTAGGGTTTGCTCCCGTTCGTCATTACCACCGCCAATCCCCGCGCCGCGCTGTCTGCCGACGGCATCAATTTCGTCAATAAACACAATGCAAGGGGCATTCTCTTTGGCTTTGTGGAAAAGGTCGCGCACCCGCGATGCCCCGACACCCACAAACATTTCCACAAACTCAGAGCCAGATAGCGAGAAAAATGGTACGCCCGCTTCGCCAGCGATCGCTTTTGCTAGTAGAGTTTTTCCAGTTCCGGGAGGTCCTACTAAAAGCACGCCTTTAGGAATTCTTGCCCCCACTGCTGTAAACCGTTCGGGCTGCTTTAGAAAGGTCACGACCTCTTGCAGTTCCTCTTTTGCCGTATCAACCCCAGCGACATCATCAAAGATCACGCCTGTTTTTGCTTCTGGCGAAAATCTGGCTTTTGATTTGCCGAAATTTAAAGTTTGGGTTGGTCCACCTGGGGCATTGCTGACGCGGCGCAGCACCACAAACAGCAGTAAAATCAGCACAATTGGTACAAAAAAGGTACCCGCTAGCTGCCATAGTACCGAGGGCTGTTGCGGCGATTTCACGGCAACATCAACGTCGCCCTCGCGCAACGTCTTCACCAGTTCGGCATTGCCGTCCCTAGCAATTAAATCGACTTTGACCTTCGTCCCATCTTTGAGTTCGACATCGGCAGATTGACCCGTGCTATCAATATCTACCTTGCTAACCTTTTTTTCTTTAACCTTACTCAACAGGTCGCTATAGCCAATTTGTGCCTGTTCGCCTTCTTTCGCTGCCCTAGCAGCACTAGGTGCCCATGCGATCGCGCTTTGACACACAATCACACCGATCGCCAGAGTTTGAACGCGTTGCCAAAATGTCCGTTTTGCAGAGAACCCCACGGTCGATTGCTCCTTGAAATTGAGATCTTAATTTGAGTGCTGTGCTTTCTAGTCTAATGCATCCGACATTGCAGTGAGAGAATCAGTCTAGAATAGGTAAACTTAAGGAAAATTAACGCTTGTCTATAACTTCATGAGTGTCCAAAGATCTTCTCAGTCCTTCTCTGCTAGTGATTTTGCCAATGCCCTAGCTGCCCACGACTATGAATTTAACGTCGGACAAATCGTTACTGGTAAAGTCGTCCAGCACGAAAGTGATGGCAGCTACGTAGATATTGGGGCAAAGTCATTAGGGTTTTTACCCATTGATGAGGCTTCATTGGGTTCGACCAAACGATTATCAGAAACCTTGCCGATTGGGACTGAGCAACAATTCTTAATTATTCGCGAGCAAAACGAGGATGGCGAGGTCAAGTTGTCCATTCGTCGCCTCCAAATGAAGCTAGCTTGGGATATTTTGCTCAACTATCAAGCCGAGTCAAAGGTGTTTGACTGCCGTGTGGTGAATGCGAATAAAGGGGGCGTTGTGGTTGAAGCAGAGGGATTGCGAGGGTTTATTCCGCGATCGCATCTCGTAGACAAAAACAACTTTACAGGGCTGATCGGCAAGACGATCCCAGTCGTGTTGGTGGAAATCGATGAGAGTCGCAACAAACTAATTTTGTCCAATCGCCTAGCAGCACAGGCTTCGGCAATGAGCCAGCTTAGCAAAGGTCAATTGGTTACTGGTAAGGTCAGCAGTATTCGACCTTTTGGGGCTTTTGTTGATTTTGGTGGAGTATCGGGACTGCTGCATGTCAAAGAAATCAGTCAAAAGTATGTCAGTGACATTACTTCTGTATTTAAAGAAGGTGAAACCATCAAAGCTGTGGTCATGGAAGTCGATGAGTCCCGTAACCGCATCTCGTTATCCACAAAAATTTTAGAGCTGCATCAAGGTGAGATGCTAGAAAACTCTGCCCAAGTTTTTGAGGAAGCCGAGGCAAGATTGGAGAAAAATATCAGCAAACTTTGGGATGCTTAGGGAATTCAAAGAACGTGGAAATTCTATGTATTAGCAATGGTCATGGAGAAGATCAGATTGCTGCCAGAATTTGTTTAGAACTTGAGAAGTTAGGCATCTCCGCGATCGCACTGCCTCTGGTGGGGGTGGGTCATGCCTATCGCAACCAGAATATTCCGATCGTTGAGGAAGCCACCCAAGTCATGCCTTCGGGTGGATTTGTGCGGATGGATGGCAAGCACCTTTATCGAGATATGCGTAGTGGTCTGCTCAAGTTGACCTGGAAGCAATTGCAGGTGGCTTGGCATTGGTCAAAAGCTCAGAAGCAAAAGCGGCTCATTCTTGCAGTAGGCGATATCGTACCCCTATTGTTTGCTTGGCTTCCCTCACGATTTGGGGGCTGTGACTTTGTGTTTGTGGCAACGGCAAAATCAGAATATTTCTGGCGAGATCAAAAGAGTCGTTTGTATGATGTGCCCAAGCCTTGGGGCGGCTCTAATTTTTTCCCTTGGGAGCGATCGCTGATGTCAAGTCGTCGTTGTAAAGCGGTGTTTGTGCGGGATAAATTGACCGCCGATCTATTAAACAAACAATTTCGCCTACCCGTCCAATATCTTGGAAACCCCATGATGGATGGGCTAGAGCCCAAAGGTCTAAACTTTGGCGTTGGGACAGATGAATGGGCGGTGACAATTTTACCAGGCTCCCGTCCCCCTGAAGCCTATGAAAACTGGAACAGTCTTTTGGTTTGCGCTCAAATTTTGGTAAGAGCGATCCCCCATACAGTAAATTTTCTAGCGGCGATCGCCCCCGATCTAGATGTTGAAATCTTGGTGCAAAGCCTCACTCAAAAAGGGTGGCTGCGCCTAGACGAAGTCACGTTTAAAGTCCAAAACGCCAAACTTAAGCTAGTCACGAATGGTTTTAATGATTGCCTGCATCAATGCCATCTGGGTTTAGCGATGGCAGGTACGGCAACAGAACAACTGGTGGGTTTGGGTAAACCTGTAATTACGATCGCGGGTAACGGTCCTCAGTTTACGCGCCAATTTGCCGAGGATCAGGCGCGATTGCTAGGTTACTCGATTAATCTGGTCGATAAGCCCTCTCAAATTGCTGAAGTCGTTACCAAAATTTTGCACGATCCTGACTATTTTCAACTCACGGTCAGAAATGGCGAACAACGCATGGGGGTTGCAGGTGCATCGGAGCGTATGGCCAAATATCTAGCTGAAAAGGTGTTTGGCGAATAGGAGCAAGAGAAAAATTTCAGTCCATGGGACTGCCAAGTCCCAAGTACATCTTAAAAGTTTAAAGAAGGCGCAATGGTTGATATCTCTTTCTCTGATTCTTCTGAAAACATCTATTGGCAATATGTCCAAACCTATGGTAGTAAGGTTGATTTTGCCCTAGCCCCCAATTTGGCTGACCATATTCGCAATAGATCGTGGGAAGACCCTCAATCTGCCCTTGACTTTAATAATGCTGCTGTCATCGCCTTGATTGAAGCCGAAAAAGCTGAGAATCTCTCAGAGCGATCGATTTATTGGGAAATTGCTTTGGAATCGCTAAAAGAAGGGGTAAAACTGCAAGACCATCCTCTCTGCAAAGCCCACTCAGCCTTATTTTACAGTCTATTAGGTGAAATTCAAATATCAGTAAACATAGCCTATAGCGCACTTTTAGAGATACTTCAAAAGCACAACGGTTCCGAGCCAATGAAACCCTTGGGCATGGTCTATTTGCCCACCCATCTTAAGAAATGGAAGATTGTCTGCAAAGACCAACTTCAGCACATGCTTCAAGTAGAGGATGGAAATATGCAGGCACTTTTGCTCGTAAGCGCAGTGCTTTGTCAAACAGGTTTAGCTTTCTATCATCATGAGGTATTGCAATTCCTTCAGCTTGCCGTTCATTTCTCGCCAGCATCATCCGTACTCAATCTTCAGTTAGGTGTTTCTGGAGTACATAATCAACAGTGGGAAAGTTTGGCTTATTTACATCGTGCCAGAAAGCTAGATCCTGAAGATCCCAAGATACTGCAAGCACTTTATCTAGCTTATCGAGATCTAAATCAATTATCTGTATCCGAGGAATGGCAAACGATAGCTGGTGATTGCGCTCAGAAAAACGATCGGTCGGTTCAATGGGGCTGGACCGACTTGCCCGCAAATTCCCTTTTTACCTATATTCCTTTTGAAGATCGCTTGCTTCTAGCTGTAGAACCCAGTCTCCGAAGTATCGTTACCTGTGTATTGTTAGCCCAAGGAGATTGGTTTGAAGCAGAAATGGAGCTATGGCGCGATCGCATCCAGCCTGGGATGACAGTGATTGACGTAGGCGCGAATGTTGGGGTCTATACCTTTAGTGCAGCTCAACGGGTTGGCAAGTCGGGCAAGGCGATCGCGATCGAGCCCTTCTCTGGTTGTGTGCGTTGCTTAGAAGAAACTCGTCGGGTAAATCAATTGGAATGGGTGAGCATCCACGCAGGTGCTGCCAGCGATCGCCATGGCACAGCCCAACTCTCTCTAAATTCTGCCAGCGAACTCAACGAACTCGCGATCGCGGAGGACAGCACCAGTCAATCTGGACGTTTTGAAACCGTTGCCTGCTTTACGCTCGATAGTTTGATCGAGCGAGAAAATCTCAGCCGCGTCGATTGGCTTAAACTGGATGCAGAGGGGCACGAAATGCAGATTTTAGCGGGGAGCGAGCGTCTACTCAAAGAATTTGCGCCCAGTATCCTGTATGAAAATGTTGCAGTCGATCGAGCCAGTAATACGGCAGTGGCAGATTTTTTGCAACAGCAAGGATACCAATTATTTCGCTATCGCCCCCATCTCAAACAACTTCTACCTATTCATTCTGCTGAAGAGCTACAGGGCAACCTCAATCTAATTGCATTGCCCCCTTCAGCTCACCTAGAATTTACCCCACCCTAGCCCTCCCCTTGCAAAAGGGAGGGAAAAAGATTTCTAGTTTTCCCCCTACCCTGCGGGAAGTCGCTTCGCGGAAGCGTGCAAGGGGGAATTAAAGGGGGTAAGTTCGAGTTACTGGATAAAGGTAGTTTCTTTGCTAGAAATGTTCTTAAATTGCTACTTTGACGACCCTCTCCGTGCGGGCTAAAGCAATCTCGCCTGTAAACACCAAACTGCCCTGCGTATTCGGTACTTCTAGGGGAATTAGCGCTAGGGGTACTTGGACTGTACGCGCCTGCATATCCCCCTCTTGGGCGATTAAGAAGGTCACTGTTTCTAACTCCGAGTCTGGGTTGACAGATGCGATCGCGGCAAGATAATCATTTTTTACCAGAAATTGAAAGGACTGCGAGCCAATACTGCCACGGGGTGAGAGCCTGAGTGCATCGGCTCGAATGCGTTTGGCAAAGCCTTGAGCTGTGACTAAAATTAGTTCGGTATCAGGGGCAGCCTCTAAATCTAGGGCAACGGTTCCGACCAAAGACTCTGAGCTACGCAGCCGTATTGCCAAATTACCCATCGCCGATCGCCCTAAGGTGGGAATCTGCTCCTCATTGGCAAGCATTCTGAGAATACGCCCCGCCGAGGTAGCGATCGCGATTTGTCGGTCGAATCCCACCACATCTGCCCAACACAGGCGATCGTCGTCTTTTAGCTTGGCAGCCACTAACCCTCTGGTATTCATGCCTGCAAATTCAGAGAGGGGCGATCGCTTGATTTTTGCCTGAGCGGTTAGCAGGACTAAACTGGCGGTGGTTTCAGGATTTTTGTCCCAAACCAAATGAGAAACGATCCGATCGGTGGCATCGGGAAGCATGGTAATGAGAGGCATACCGCGACTTTTACTGCCCTGCGGCTTGGGAATATCCGCGACGGAGACAGGGACGGCTTTACCACTGCTGGTGAGTACGATCAATTCACAATCGGTACGCGTCGGATAAATTGCCGTGGTGACATCATCGGGGAATGCTGCATCAGGATTCGCGCGGGTATTGGCATCGAAACGCTTGATATAACCTTTATGGGTGAGTTGTATGGTCACGTCCTCGACTGGGGCTTGGATATTGAGGAAACCCGATGGCAAAATCGAACCATTGGTTTCTGGCTGTAGCAATGGTTGAGATTGGTCTTTTGGCTCTTTCTTGGTAGCTTTTCTTACCTCTTGCCCATTTAAATTCCGATCGGCAGCTTTCTCCGTTCTCGAGCCGTTCGTATTTCGACTGCCCCTTGCTTTAGGATTTGGCTCAGGCTCTGTTTCGTCAATTGGTTCGACATCAGCTTCAAGGATTACTTCTGAATAGGTGCGATCGCTACCAGTCTGAGGAGTTTCGACTGTGGCAATGCGCGTACGGCGATCGTCGCCATGCTTTTTCTTGAGATTTCGTAGTTCTTTTTTGAGGGCTTTGAGCAACTCGCGGCGATCGCCGAGCAGTCCCTCTAGTCGGCTAATTTGCTGTTGTAGTTCCTGCATTTCTGCCTGCAAGCTTTGACGCTCCATGCCTGTTAAGCGGCGCAAAGGCATAGCTAAAATCGCCTCGGCTTGGGTTTCTGACAGGCTAAACTGTGTTTGCAATTCCAACTTGGCTGCCGCACTATCGGCAGCAAAACGCAGTACGGTAATCAATCGGTCTAGATCGTCTAGAACTAATTGCAACCCAGCGACGAGGTGCAAACGCTGTTGGGCTTTATCTAGCTCGTGGCGATATTGACGGGTGAGGGTTTCCTCGCGAAAGCTAATAAACTCCTGCAACAGTTCGCGCAAATTCATCTGCTTGGGCAAAGAACCGCGTAGCGCCAGCAGCGATGCGCCAAAATTCACCTGTAAGGTAGTCTGCCGATAAAGTTGATCGAGCAGGACATTGGGGTTGGCATCTTTTTTTAGCTCGATCACCACCCGCATTCCCGTGCGATCGCTTTCGTCGCGAATATCGGCAATGCCGTCCATTTTGTTCGCGTTCACTAACTCCGCCACCTTTTCGATCCAGGCAGCTTTGTTAACCTGAAAAGGCATCTCGGTAATGATAATTACCTGTCGCTGCTTCTTGCGACCCGTGCCACTGCCTTCTTCGACCCTTGCCACACCTCGGATTGTAATGCTGCCTTTGCCTGTCGTGTAGGCTTCTCGAATTCCCGCGCGATCGAGAATGATGCCGCCCGTGGGAAAGTCAGGTGCAGGAATCAGCTTAAATAACTCATCATCAGGCAAGTCAGGGCGATCGATTAAGGCAATCAACCCATCCACCACCTCTCTGAGATTGTGGGGAGGAATATTGGTTGCCATCCCTACGGCTATCCCCGATGCCCCATTTAATAACAGTAGGGGCAACTGTGCGGGTAGGACGACCGGTTCCTGCTGAGAACTGTCAAAGTTGTCCGTAAAGTCAATGACAGCCTCGTTAATATTCTCTAGCAAGGCTTCGTTGCCGATTGGCGCAAGTCTGCACTCGGTATACCGCATGGCAGCAGGCGGATCGTTATCGACAGAGCCAAAATTGCCATGCCCTGCCAACAGGGGGTAACGACTCGAAAAATCTTGTACTAGTCTCACCAAGGCATCGTAAACCGACTGATCGCCGTGGGGGTGATATTTACCCAACACATCTCCCACAACTCTGGCGCATTTGCGATAGGGGCGATCGGGTACGAGCCCTAACTCATGCATGGCGTAAAGGATACGGCGATGCACGGGTTTTAGCCCATCCCGTACATCAGGCAAAGCCCTCCCCACAATCACGCTCATCGCATACTCAAGGTATGACTGCTGCATTTCTGTATGCAGGGCAGTGGGAATGATCTGTCCTTGATTGGGGTTAGGAGTCAAAAAATTTAACTGTTCGGTTTGCCTTGGCATATACTCGCTGCTTTACTAGCGTCTTGGGTTAACTACTAATTTGTTATGATGAAACAAATTTTTAGGGGTGCATACCTATAAAAGGTTGCGTAAACAAAATTAGGATGGTGAAGAATCCCCCAATCCTCCTAGACATCCTCATCTAGTTTCTCGGAATTAAAAAAATAGATATGCTTGTCCTGTCAAAATAAAAATACTCTGCTACTATGCTTTGTCAAGTCTAAGCATTCTGCATAAATGTCAAACTAGAGCATCGCGGGCTCCATGATTTACGCAGTAAAATCAACATAAAATTTTACGCAGTAAGATCGACATAAAATCAAATTAAATTCAAATCAGCAAATTAATACATAGGGTTTAGGTTAGTTATTGTGGCACAACGTACGGCTCGACAATGGATCATCAACGGCGTATTGATTATCGTCACACTTTCATTTATGGGGATTTCGATCGCGCCGTTACTTGGAGGCATCCTAACATCTGCACCCTCACAGCAGGCAAAAAATGATGCTCAAACGACGACAGAGCAGGAAAAAATTAAAATTCAGATAGAAGGTTTTGAAGCAGTCTTAAAGCGCGAGCCCAAAAACCAAACTGCCTTGGTGGGCTTGATTAATCTGCGCAATCAGTTAGGCGATATCAAAGGAACCATTGAGCCGTTACAGACACTAGCCGACGCCTACCCCGACGAACCAGAATATCGACTGGTTTTGGCAAGAACCTATATTAATTTGAACGATCGCATCGCTGCCGCCGCCGAATATCGCAAAATCTTGACCACCAAGCCCGGTAACTTAATTGCGCTCGATAGCTTAATTGCGATGGAAGTACAGGACAATCGTCCTGAAGCTGCTATCGGCTTAATCCAAGACACCTTAAAAACTGCTGACACCGCCAACAAAATTCAGCCCAATACGATCGATAAGCCTTACGTACAGTGGATGCTAGGAGAAGTCTATCGCCGCCAAAATCGCTTTGCCGAAGCGATCGCGACCTTCGACCAAATGATTAAAGAAGATAGCAAAAATTTCCGCCCCGTCGTCAGCAAAGCCCAAGTCAAACGCGCTCAAGGTAAAGAAGATGAGGCAAAAGCCTTATTTGCAAAAGCGGCTGATTTAGCGCCTGCCCAGTACAAAGATGAGGTCAATCGCATTGCTAATGCACAGACACAATTACAGCCCTTCACGAATGACTCTAAGTCAGATCCAAAACAGTCCCCTGCCACCGCTCCTAGTACCTCTGGTACAACTGCACCAAGCAGCACGCCCCAAAAGAGATAATTAACGTGAGTCTGAGTCTGATTTTTATTAGCAACCCCAAAATTGCCTATTTTCTGTTTGCAGTCCTTTGAGAATACGTTGATGTCGATCTAATTGTTTTGCTGCTTGGCAATGACTTCTAGGACTGCGTTTTGCTCTTCTCGATCCATTGTCATTCGTTGCAGCATTGCTTCGACTGCACTGGCATTTGAGTTAGCGATCGCTTCAGTCTTTTGACTGCGTTCGGCAATTTCCACGAGAATATTTTCAACTCGATCTAGTCTTTCACTCATAGATTTTTTGTGACTCTAATAGTTACTGAACTGAGTTGGTGGTTAAACTCTGGTGGCTCGGTTAGAGCTGCGCTCGACTTCGCGCTGATTTTTGCCGCGCCACATCAGGCGGAGCGGTGTACCCTCAAATCCTAATGCCGAACGAAACTGCTTTTCGATATAGCGGCGGTAGTTATCGTTAAATCGTTGCGGATCGTTGACAAACAGGACAATCGCAGGCGGCGCGCTGGATACCTGCGTGCAGTAATAGATTTTGCCCTGTTTGCCCTGACGGCTAGAAGGAGGGGAATGCCAAGAGGTTGCCTCCGTCAAGGCTTCATTTAAGACCGCCGTAGATACGCGGCGACGATGTTGCTCGGCGACAATATCGACTTGATCGAGAATCTTGGTGACACGCTGCCCTGTGAGTGCGCTGACAAAAATAATCGGGGCATAGTCAAGAAACATCATGCGGCTCTTGACTTCTTGGGTGTAGTCATAAATGGTGTAGGAGTCTTTCTCTACTGCATCCCACTTATTCACCACAATCACGCAAGCACGACCTTCTTCATTGATTCGTCCTGCTAGTTTTTGGTCTTGCTCGGTCACGCCATCAACGGCATCGATCACCAACAGCACCACGTCAGAACGCTCGATCGCTTTAAACGCACGGTTAATACCAAAAAACTCAGGACCGTATTCCACATTCTTTTTGCGGCGGATCCCTGCGGTGTCGATCAGCCGATAGCATTTTTCGTCTCTAGAGACAACCATATCGATTGCATCGCGCGTCGTCCCAGAAATCGGACTCACAATCGCCCGTTTCTCGCCTGTAAAGGCATTGAGTAGGCTGGACTTGCCCACGTTCGGTCTACCAATAATCGCTACCTTAATTTCTTCAGGTTCTGGTTCTACCCGATCGGGGGCAGGGAAATGCTTGACCAATTCGTCGAGTAGCTCACCCGTACCATTACCATGGATGCCTGACATCGCGATCGGTTCGCCCAGACCTAACTGCCAAAATTCACCAGCCAACGCTAAACCAGAGTTAGCTGACTCACACTTATTTACAGCAAGTAAAACAGGTAAAGACTGCTCGCGCAACCACTGACCAATTTGCCAATCCGCAGCCGTGAGCCCTTCTTGACCGTCTACAACAAAAATTACGGCACAGGACTGCGCGATCGCCGTAAATGCCTGTTCGCGGATCAAGGGCAAAAATTCCGTATCGTCGGCAAATACCAAACCGCCTGTATCGACTACGGTAAATTCATGGGCCCCCCAAAAGCATTCTCGATAGGTGCGATCGCGTGTCATCCCAGGCTGATCGTGCACAATGGCTATGCGTTCCCCTGCTAAACGGTTGACGAGGGTAGATTTGCCCACATTAGGGCGACCGACAATAGCAACAATGGGGCGAGACATAGCGTTATGGGAGAGTCCCCTTTTGGGGGAGAGAATTAGTGCAGCTTTTCTATTCTAACTGGTAATTTCAGCGGACTAACACATTCAACCTGCCCCAACCTAAAAACTTTATGACGATCCCCTAACATCACAGGAAGATCGATCCTGACTTGCCAAGCATCACCACATCAACAGACAATGGTAAATAGCGAGGTTCAACATTAAGCGATGCAAGTTTAGAGCTAGAGAATAGAGTCAAAAAAAGTATGAAAAAAGTTCTGGCAGTAATTTTGGGCGGCGGACAGGGTTCGCGTCTATACCCGTTGACAAAGCGGCGAGCAAAACCAGCAGTACCTCTAGCTGGGAAATATAGATTGATCGATATTCCAGTTAGTAACTGTATCAACTCGGATATTGAGAAAATTTATGTTTTAACGCAGTTTAACTCAACTTCACTCAACCGACATATTACCCAAACCTACCGCCCTTCAACCTTTTCAGATGGTTTCGTTGACATTCTTGCTGCCCAACAAACCCCCGAAAATCCTGATTGGTTTCAAGGGACTGCCGATGCAGTGCGCCAATATCTCTGGTTATTAGAATCTTGGGATGTGAGCGAATATTTGATCCTGTCTGGCGATCATTTATATCGGATGGACTATCGCCATTTTATTGACCGCCACCGTAGCACCAATGCGGATATTACCCTGTCTGTTTTACCTGTCGATCATAAAAAAGCCTCAGCATTTGGGCTGCTCAAAATCGATGGAGACGGCAAAGTAATTAATTTCAAAGAAAAGCCCACAGGCTCAGAACTCGAACAAATGATGGTTGACACCACTGCGTTAGGGTTAGATCCTGTAGCGGCGAAATATAGTCCCTTTATTGCTTCGATGGGGATTTATGTGTTTAAGAAAGAGGCAATGATCGAATTGCTGAATGAAAACAAACAGTTTACTGACTTTGGTAAAGAAATTATTCCCAGTGCGATCGGTCGCTTTAACGTTCAGGCGCATTTATTCTCTGATTATTGGGAAGATATTGGAACCATTGAGTCCTTTTATCACGCCAATCTTGAATTAACCCGCGAACCTGAGCCACCCTTTAGCCTTTACGATGTGGATGCGCCAATCTATACCCGCGCGCGCTATCTACCCCCCAGTAAGCTGCATGACTGCCAAGTTAAAGATTCGATCATTGGCGATGGGGCGATCTTAAATCGAGCTACGATTACCAACTCGATTGTAGGCATTCGTCAAATTATTGAAGCGGGCTGCGTGATCGAAGATACGCTCTTGATGGGAGCTGATTTTTACCAAACCAACGATCATCTTGCCTCCGATCGCAAAGCATCGAAAGTGCCTCTGGGAATTGGCGAAAACTCTGTGATCCGTCGCGCCATTATTGATAAGAATGTCCGTATTGGCAAGGGCGTACAGATTATCAACAAAGATCACGTACAGGATTCGACGCGTGAAGACAAAGGTTTCTGCATTCGTAGTGGCATCGTTGTTGTGATGAAGGGTGCTACGATTCCAGATAACACGATCATTTAGTAATTTTTGCTCTGATTAAATTCTGCCCACCATTGCACTACCTAGAAATCCAACGGCTCAAACCTTTTGTGAATGCAGGTTTTGACTCTAATTCAAAACCGTGTAATAAATCTATACAATGTGCAATGGTGTAACGTTATACTACGGAAGAGTTATTTGCTTTTCTAAGTCATAAATTTCTTTTTATTTTTGTTTAACGTCATTGGATAAGTAAGGAGTGTGAACATGCAGCAGACAGGGAAAGCCCTGACTGTTCCGCTAGATTTAATGGGGCCGCCAGACATATTGAACCCAACTTTATGTCTACTACTCGGCTCAATTTGTCTAGCGATCGCCTCGACAACAGGCTACTGGGTGTGGAACTGGTCTCATTGGATTGTATTTTTATCTAACTTTGTGTCGCTGTATGTTTTGGGTACAGTCATCCACGACGCCTCCCATGGGGTAGCACATCGCAATCGGATCGTGAATGCTGCTATGGGGCATATCTCAGCCGTACTCCAAGGATTTGTCTATCCTGTGTTTACGCGCGTGCATATGCAGCATCACGCCCATGTCAACGATCCAGAAAATGACCCCGACCATTTTGTGTCTACGGGCGGGCCATTATGGATGATCGCTGTGCGCTTTTTTTATCATGAAGTGTTTTTCTTCCAACGTCGGTTGTGGCGCAATCACGAGCTAGTGGAATGGGGAATTAGCCGCCTTATCCTTGTTTCAGTACTAATTGCTGGATTTGAATTTGGCTTTATCAATTACATTCTGACCTATTGGTTTGTGCCTGCGGGCATCATGGGCTTGATGTTAGGGCTTTTCTTTGACTATCTGCCCCATCGCCCTTTTGCTGATAAATCTCGTTGGAAAAACGCTAGGGTTTACCCTGGCTGGTTCCTGAACATTTTGTTGTTGGGACAAAACTACCATCTTGTCCACCATCTTTGGCCTTCGATCCCTTGGTACTATTACCAAAAAGGCTACTATCAGATGAAGCATTTACTCGATGCGAATGGAGCCCCCCAAACACTTGGTCTGCTCAAATTCCCAGACTTTGGTAGCTTTATGTACGATGTATTCTTAGGAATCCGTTTTCATGGGCATGGCTCTAAAGATGACCAGAAAACCGAGCTAAAGCATCAAAAAGAACTTTCTACTTCAGCGTCTGAGCTAGAAAATCACGAAGAACCTCAAGCTTCATCTTCTAAATGAGCATGTGTAGAGAAGCTGTGATCTAACTGCATCCGAGTTTCCATTTGCTTTAAAAAATAACCAGTCATCATTGCCGAACCTAGCAACCCTGCTAGGTTTTCGCGATCGGTGGTGATGCTGATATTAAAGTGCTGAGGGGGCAACATCCCAACAAGATTTTGAATATTCTGCGAGATGATCTGCTTTACCTCTGGACTCACAGATTGCGCCACTTTTGCCAATGCGTCGGGTGGCTGATTTTGTAAGTAGGCTAATAGTGTGTTGTCACTAGCATTTAGTTCGTGGATGTCAAACATAGGTTTCTTTGTTGTCAAAATTTAGACTTATATGTATTTTTACATCACTGCTTATCGTTTCTAGGGTGGGAAACCGAAATCAAAGCACCAGAAAACCAACCATCAACCCAGATTATTTTGCAGTGCAAGGGTTTTAAAAATCTTCGTCATAGCCGCCAGTGCTAGCAGACTCGTTGTCACGCTTTGAGCCCAAGAGATCTAGTTGCTCGACACGAATTACGGGCTTTTGCCGCTCTTCCCCCGTATTGCGATCTTGCCAACGGTCAAATTTCAGCGAACCCGTAATACCGATCAAACTCCCCTTTTTGACATAATTGGCAGCAACTTCAGCACTTTTATCCCACAGTTCTAAGTCAAACCAATCGGGGGGCTCATCTCGATTACTGGTGCGACGATTTACAGCAAGCGTAAAGTTACAGACAACTTTGCCCGACTCAAAATACTTAACTTCAGGATCTCTACCTGCACGCCCAACCAGATTGACTTTGTTTAGACTCATATTTTTAGACCCGCATTCTCAGATATCTTATAGTCTACCGATTCGCGATCGAGTACCCAAGATTTTAGCTTTAGTGGGTCTTCAAATCAATCACAATCGTAACGATAGATCGAACACTTAATTATAGATCGGTAGATGGGTAAAGGATTTGGCAGTGCTTCCCGACCAGTGCGTTTGAGCTTGTGCGCGATCGCTAAAAATGAGGCGCACAGGTTAGGGAATTGTTTGGCGAGCGTTCGAGGATTTGCGGACGAGATCGTCGTTGTCGATACTGGCTCTAGCGATCGCACCGTAGAAATTGCCAAACAGCACAAAGCCAAAGTTTTTCGGTTTGCATGGTGCGATGACTTTGCTGCCGCGCGCAACTATGCCCTGTGCCATGCTAAAGGGGAATGGATTTTAGTACTTGATGCTGATGAACTACTCGATGCGGCCATTCAGCCCATCCTCACTGAGGTCATGCAACAGCAAACCTGTCTCGCAGTAAATCTCGTCCGCCTTGAGGTGGGAGCCAGTCAATCGCCCTATTCGCTCGTATCTCGGCTATTTCGGCGGCGATCGGATTTAGGCTTTACAGGAATCTACCACGAGCGCATCGATCGCTCCGTAGAGCAGATTATCGATCGCGAACCGCATTGGCAAGTCGTCACCATTCCCGCGATCGCGATTCATCATTATGGCTATCAAACCCATGAGATTGCGCAGAAGCAGAAGTACGACTTTGCCAAACGGCTCATGCACAAACATCTAGAGGCTTTTCCCCAAGATAGTTACATGTACAGCAAACTCGGCGCTCTATATGTGAGCGAATCTTCAAGTATCGGCGAATCCGAGCGTGAATCTCTTTCTGAGCCGATCGGGCAGGATTCTGAACCGCGAAATCTCAAGCTCGAACGGGGCATCGAACTCCTGCAAACGGGATTAGACTTAGCTTCTCAGCATTCTCAGCAAGACCAAACCCTATTTGAGCTTTACTATCATTTGGGCATTGCCTACACCCAGCGATCGCAATCAGAATCCGCCAAACAAGCTTACCAAACCGCTCTGGAGTTAAATGTGCCCGATCTGGTGAAGTTGCCTGCCTACAATAATTTGGGCAGTATTTGGCTTGAGGAAACAGCCTATGACTTGGCGATCGCTGCCTACGCACAGGCGATCGCGATCGCCCCAGATTTTGCCAAAGGATTCTGTAACTTGGGTATTGCCCTCAAAGCCGCAGGGCGTCTGGGTGAGGCCCTGTCTGCTTACGAACGCGCGATCGCCATTGCTCCAGAATATGCCGAGGCTCATCAAAATTTAGGGGTAGTGCTCCTACGGTTGGGGCAAGTCCCGTTGGCGATCGCCAACTTTAAACAGGCGATTTTTTATCACGAACAACAACAAAATTTTGCGAATGCTGAGGCTTTGCGATCGGGCTTGCAAGATATGGGGTTATTTTGATAGATATGCCTCTCGGCTAGTGGTTTTTTAGCATGGTTGACGACCCTAGCCACTAAAATAAATAAGTATACTCGGAAGAGAGAAATCAAGAATCGAAAGCCATCCCAGAAGGACGGAGCTTTAACCCAATTTTTCGGTAAGGAGAACTTATGACCGTCAAAAAACAGTTTGCCAGTTTTGAAGAAATGATTGAGGGATCTGAAGTACCACTCTTGGTAGATTTCTATGCCCCATGGTGCGGTCCTTGTCAAATTATGGCACCGATTTTGGAACAGGTAAGCGCAAAGATCAGTGACACAGCTCAGATCGTCAAGATCAACACCGACACCTATCCCAGCTTGGCAACTCAATACGCAATCCGCGCCCTGCCGACCTTTGTGCTTTTTAAGAACGGTCAGCCCGTCGATCGCATCGAAGGTGTGCTCACCGCCGATCAGCTTTACAGTCGGATGCAACAGTGGATCTAGTCAAGTATTCCTAAATAGAAGACTGTCTAGGTTTTGACCTTAAAAGATTGACGGTGTAACTCGGTATAGCCAAATTTTTGAATTGCCAACCTATGTTTGGCTGTACCGTAGCCTTTATTTTGGGCTAAGTCATAATCGGGATAGTCTTTGGCTAAATCATCAATCGCGCGATCGCGCCATACTTTCGCCACAATGCTGGCGGCGGCGATCGACAGCGATAATTTGTCTCCTTGAATGATGGTCGTTTGGGGAATTGGCTCGATCAGCTGAAATCGTAGAGGCTGATTGCCATCAATCAGACAGTGAGTTGGCTGGGGCTTTAACTGAGCGATCGCGCGTTCCATCGCCAATAAACTCGCAGCCAAAATATTCATCGAGTCAATCTCTGCGACCGTGGCAGTTCCAATTTGGCAATCAACGGCAATGCCGCGAATCAGCCGATCTAACTCATTTCTGCGTTTGGGGCTCAGTTTCTTACTATCGGTTACCCCAGCTTTCTCTAGGTCGTCAAAAGCGGCGATCGGCAAAATCACTGCGGCAGCAACCACCTCCCCAAATAATGCGCCTCGCCCAACTTCATCCACCCCCGCAACGGGATGATGTTCTAGTTCAAAGGTGCGTAGTTCAAAATTTCGATCGGTCATGCAAAATTAAAGGATACATTTAGGTCTGTTCTCGTTCCTACAATCGCCCATTGGTGTGAATGTTCAAAAGTAATTTTGCCATAGCCGTGATTTTAAGCGCGATCGCCCTCATGGGTCTGGGATTGCATGGGTGTAATTTTACTTCTTCCAACTCTGCCCCATCTTCTCAATCTACGGCTTCAACGCCATCATTAGGCGATCGCTATGCCTTTAAACAAGGCGGATTTTCTTTGCAAATACCCAAGGGCTGGCAGCCCAAAGAGATCGCCGATCTGAAGTACGAAGCGATCGTCGCTCCTCAAGCGATCGATGGCTTTTCTAACAGTATTAATTTTATTGACGAAGCCTTTTCTGGTTCGCTTACAGACTATGAAAGTGCGAACTTTAAGTTAGCGGAAAAAGCTTTTAAAAATTTTAAAACGATCGCTCGCACAGAATTCAAAACTGATGCAGGGGCATCAGGCATTCAGATCGCAACGGAATCAGAGCAGTTAGGCAATCGACTACGCCAAGTTTTCTTTATTGTGGACGCGCCCCAAGGTAAAAAACTGATCGTTACCTATACCTGTTTGGCGAAAGATGGCGATCGCTTTGCCCCCCTATTTGTCGCTAGCTTAAAAAGCCTACAATTCAACTAGTTATAGGCAATAGCTTGAATTCATTGTTGTACAGTTTAGGAAAAAAGGTAAAAGATGAAATTAAAAAGAATGTAAAAAGTTAAGAGGAGATGAGTAATGGCTAAAGATCTTTTTCATGATGTAGTAAAAGAGGCTCTTCGGAGCGAAGGATGGCAAATTACCCACGATCCCTTTCCTGTAGACTATGGTGATGTGCAGATGCAAATCGATCTTGGGGCTGAACGTCTAATCGCTGCCCAGCGAGATACCGAAAAAATAGCCGTAGAAGTAAAAAGCTTTACCAAACCCTCCGCCATCTCCGAATTTCATACTGCTGTTGGACAATACTTTAATTATCGTCACGCCCTACGCACTCAAGAGCCTGCCCGAAAGCTATACCTAGCTGTTCCCAGCCAAACTTACGATCAATTTTTCAGACTGCGATTCGTCGAAGAAATAGTCCAAGAGCAGAAAATTCTTCTGGTTATTTACAACATCAAAACTGGAGGTATCCAATGGATAAATTAGAGCAATATCGGCAAACCGTAAAAGAAATTCTGACTGAACATAGCCAGATTAAACCCGTCTATGGTGAGATTCAGATGAAGCTTGTACTCGATCGAGAGCGAGATCGATATCAATTACTCCGCACAGGCTGGCTTGAAGAACGTCGAGTCTACGGCACACTCATTCATATCGATTTAGAGGATGGCAAAATCTGGATTCAATATGATGGGACAGAAGTCGGGGTCGCGAATGAGCTAGTGGAACGAGGAATCCCAACAGAAGATATTGTCTTAGCCTATCACTCACCCTTCATGCGGCAATATGATGGCTTTGCTGTTAAATAAAGTGATTGGGGCGATCTCGGTTGAACGAAGCCGTTAAGCTTCTTGTTTCGAGGGCAGGATATAAATCAAACCTGAAATTAAAGTGAGGGCAACTGCTAGCCAAAATAGCCAAATGGCGAAGGGTAATCGCACGATCAACCAAGCGATCGCCAGAATTTGTACGACGGTTTTGGCTTTACCCCAAAGATTTGCCCCAACGATCTGTGGCTGTTCTGGAGAATTCTGAGAGGAACTTTGAGAGGAACTGGGTGCGCCGCGCCATGCCGTAATCACCATCTCTCTTGCCACAATCAAAAATACGCCCCAAGCAGGAACCTGCCCCAATTGGACGAGCAACAGTAAAGGGGCCAGCACCAACAGTTTATCGACCAGTGGATCGAGAAACTTGCCCAGATCGGTGACTTGGTTGAGTTTGCGAGCTAAATACCCATCCAGCCAATCGGTGAGCGCAGCGATTAAAAATGCTACCAAAGCGATCGCTCGACTCAGATCGCTATCTTGCCAACTCAAGATGCTCAAAATCGCAGGTACGGCAAGCAATCGAGATAGTGTCACCCAAGTCGGGAGCGTAATGGTGTGGATAAATTGCAACATCAGAGAGAAAAAGTACAATCAATAGCAATCCTACTGCATTCCACAATCTGCAATAACTTTCCTTTCTGATATATGAATAGTCAAACCCCTGAAACGCAAAGCGCTTCACCCTCTTTAAAGGCTCCCCTAAAGGTGAGTGTGGTGATTCCGAGCTACAACATGGCTAAATACTTACCACAAACTCTTGATAGCGTTCTCAGCCAGGACTATGAGAATTTTGAAGTGATTGTCGTTGATGATGACTCGACCGACGATACAGCAGCGATCGTGGCTCAATATGCTGGCAAAGTGAGCTACGTACATCGCCCCAATGGGGGTGAATCCGCTGCTAGAAACTCAGGCATCAAAGCAGGAACAGGAGAGGCTTTTATGTTTGTGGATGCTGACGATCTGCTTCCTGAAAAGGCAATTTCAACTATGGCAAATCGGTTGGCACAACTAGGTGAAGATTATTGCTTAGTGCATGGCGAAATGGAAAGCTTTGATGATTCTACAGGGAAGCCTTTTGCTGTTAGTAACTTTAAGGATATTGCTCAAAATCGCCGCAAAATTTTTACAGAGATGAGCAATATGATTCTTGCTAGTTTGGTACGCACGCAAGCCCTGCAAATGGTAGAGCTGTTTCCAGAACATGTGAAGTGGAGCGCAATTACCGAAATAATCATGAAGTTGGCGAAATGTGGCAAGTTTTATAGTCTCGATCGCGTTGTTTATCAATACCGAATTAGACCAGACTCGATGTCAAAGGGAGTTTCCTACGAACGATCGCTGCTTTTGACACAGCAAAGTCGCGATCGGCTCACAACGTTACTCAAGGGTGAAAGCTTACACACCAAAATCGAAGCATGGGCGGCTCACTATCTTAGAGCAGGGATCAATTTCCATCAATTTAATCGTCATTTAGCACGGAGATTCTTACTTTTATCACTTTTAATCTACCCCTTTAATCTCGTACCCCTCAAGTTGTTACGAGCTAGTTTCTTGAATAAACTCAACTAGAAAATTCTAAAAAGCTGTAAATTCATCGCACCTCAGCAAATGCCTCTCGCCTCAGGCAAACTTTCAGATTAGTATGTGTCTATTAATGTGGATGAATTTGGAGGCACCTTCATGTCAACAGAAAGTAATAAATATAGACTGATCACCCGCAGTGATTTTGATGGTGTAGTCAGTGCAGTTCTGCTAAAAGAACTGGATATGATTGATGACATTAAGTTTGTCCATCCCAAAGATATGCAGGATGGCAAAATTGAGGTGACAGACAGAGATATCACTACTAATCTACCTTTTGTGGAAGGCGTACATTTAGCCTTCGATCATCACCTCAGCGAAACGATTAGGGTACAAGAAGGGCGGGACAATCATGTGATTGAGGCAGATGCTCCTTCGGCAGCAAGGGTTGTGTATAACTACTACGGCGGCAAGTTCAAGTTTCCCAATATTCCCCAAGCGATGATGGAAGCTGTGGACAAAGCCGACTCAGCTCAGTTTAGTTTGGAAGAGATTTTGCATCCCGAAGGTTGGGTATTGCTAAATTTCTTAATGGATTCTAGAACGGGGTTGGGGCGATTTAGAGAGTTTACCGTTTCTAATTATCAACTGATGATGCAGTTGGTGGACTCCTGCCGCAATAGTTCTATTGAAGAAATTATGGCATTGCCAGATGTGAAAGAACGTGTCGATCTCTATCTCGAACAGGCAGAAAAATTTAAAGATCAACTGCAACGATGCGCCACCGTACATGAAAACCTTGTGGTTTTAGATTTGCGCAATGAAGAAGTCATCTATGCGGGCAATCGCTTTATGATTTATGCTCTTTTTCCTGAGTGCAACATTTCAACCCATGTAATTTGGGGGGTGAAGCAGCAAAATACAGTATTTGCAGTAGGTAAGTCGATTGTAAATCGCACTTGCAATCTCAACATTGGTCAGTTGATGCTCAGGTATGAGGGGGGCGGACATGCCAACGCTGGTACTTGTCAAATTCCCAACGATCGCGCCGAGCAAGTTTTACAGGAGCTGATTGAGAGCATTATCAAAAATAGCTAAGCCTTGAGAATTGAATCCATTCAAAAATCCTAAAAATCGAGGTTTGCAACGTTGAACTCTGCAAACCTCGACCTTTGGAAATTACCCCACCCTAGCCCTCCCCTTGCACTAATCGCGAAGCGACTTCCCATAGGGTATGGGAGGAAGATTGCTGGTTTTCCTAAAAAAGCCCTTAACGGGAGGGCTCATAGACTGGGGCTGCGGTTTGAATCACTCTCTCCATTAACCAGGGCACAATGCGATGGGCGATCGCGGCGATGCGACTTTGCCAATCCACAAAGATCTCGGGAGATTCAGAGAGGACTCCCTTTACCAGCGCCTCGGCGACCTGTTTCGTGGTACTGGGAACCACCCATCGAAACAGTTGCATTTGCCGCACCATATCTGTGTCGGTTAGAGAAGGTAGCAAAGCTAGCACGCGAACGTTACGATTGGCTAGTTCTCCTCGTAATGCTTGGGTAAAACCTAAGATGGCAAATTTTGTTGCCGAGTAGGTAGACATTGTGGGTGCTGCCAGCTTACCCATCAAGCTAGAGACATTTACAATCACACCTTCTTGTTGCGAAGCCATGCGTCGTGCCACTAAGCGCGTTACGGTATACAACCCCATGAGATTGACATTAATCTCTTCTTGTACGTTTTTGAGTTTAGATTGCAAAAATGGGGCTTGATGGGCGATACCCGCACAATTTACCAAGAGGTGAATCGGACCATAATCTCTCCAAGCTTGCGAAATGGTGGTGCTCAAAGCTTCAACTTTAGTTAAATCTACAGCCAAAGGAATTGCTTGCACGTTCAATTCTTCAATTTCAGCAGCAAGATCGGCTAGGGCTTGGGCATTACGAGCTAAGAGCAGCAGACAGCTAACACCTTGGTTTGCTAGTTCTAGCGCGATCGCTTTCCCGATTCCCCGTGAAGCTCCAGTAATCAGAGCTGTTTTTCCTTTGATTTTCATGTGTTCCTCCTAGATTTGAGGTGTCACTATCGGCATTCGGAGATATGCTCCGTACACTTTACAAATTGCAAGCTAGCTGCATAATTCAAAACAACAATGACTTTAGGATTTGATAAACCCCTGATCAGACAACAGCGATCTGTTCCCCAGATGCAATGCAATTGCGATCGCGATGCCTTATGTTTTGGATTATGTTTCCGAACAGGCGAGTGGAATGTTTTAATCTGTTCTAGAAGTTAGCTGCTTTGTATAAATTTGCTATGTAGTGAAAGCAGCGATAGTGACGTGAGTTCAATCGTTGTAGATAGGTAGAGTCGTGAAATAATATTGATCGAAAAATTGAAAAAAAGATTGAAAACCAAATTAAACGCTTGTAGCAATGCTTAGCTTGCAACGTCAGGCAGAAAGAGTGGGGAACCGATTGGTTAGTTTGTTTGGCATGGATCTCACTCCTTGTAGGTGTAAATACCTATTGGTTTTATTCCGACAGCTTCAACTTAGCAAGGGGATCAATTCACAACAATATACCGTTCGACATATTTCTTGACATGAAGTATGTTCTCTGTATTGAAACTGTGAAGATTCGGAATGGTTCAATTTGTAGAGACTCCAACTAGCCAATCTGTTGAGCCACCATGGCATGAGAGGGTGTATCGCGATCTATTTGACTAGACCAGATCGTAGGGCTCTGACCGCAGCTTGGGTGCGATCGTCAGCACAGAGTTTGTTAAGAATATTTCTAACATGGGTCTTAACTGTGCCAACGGTAATGTAGAGACGTTCGGCAATTTCGGCATTACTATAGCCATTGACGATTTCTGCCAAAACTTCAAGCTCGCGCTCGGTGAGCGGTGTAGCTTCTAAAATTTGCTTGTATTCAGGCTGAGAGGCTTCAATCTCGACGGTTGTCGTGCTGTCTCCCTTGCGGACTTGACTGAGAACGATACTGGCGATCGCTGGATCGATCCAAGAGTTACCCTCCGCTGTCAGTTTTAAAGCTTGGAGGAGATTCTCAGAGCTGATGTCTTTGATGCAATAAGAGTCTGCCCCAGCGGCAAACGCTGCGAGCACCGTGTCTTGGTTATCGGTTAGGGTCAAGATCAAAATCTTAGGGGTAGCGCCTGACTCAAAGGCATGGGCTTTAATTTGCCTCGTGACCTCAACGCCATCAATATCAGGAAGTCCTAGATCGACAATCACCACATCGGGCTGCTGCTGGATCGCCTTACTGACCCCTTCATTTCCAGTTGCAGCTTCACCTACTAGAGCAAGATCGCTCTGCTGTTGCAGGGTAATCTTCATGCCCACACGGGTGAGATCGTGATCTTCGATTAGCACAACACGGATTTGACTCATAACTTAAACAGGGGTGATGAAACTTTTGGAGCAAATGGTTTTGAAAGCGTTGCGAAACTTACAACAGAAAAACAACAGGGATCGGACGATCTGCACTTACTACTAATCAGGATTGCACACAAGGGGACAGATTGAACAGCGAACAAGGTAATTGATAATTTGTAAGTTCGTCATTGGTAAGAGAATTCTGGCTTTTATGGGTACTTTTAGGGGGTAGATATCCAGACAGAGTAGATTGCTGAATACCGTAGCGATCGCCCCAAATCAGTGCGAAAATAAATCTTATATGAACTTTGCAACAAAGCTAAATGCAGCGATCGGAGCTAACCAAAGCATTTTATGCCTAGGTTTAGAGCCTAACCCAGAGGTAATGCCTGCAAACTATCTGGCTAAATATGAAGCGGATGAGAGTGCTAGTCCGATCGATAGCTTATGGGAATGGATGCAGTTTATTATTCACTCCACCTCAGATTTAGTCTGCGCTTATAAGCCAACCCTAGGTTTTTATACGGCTTTGGGTGCACCTGGACTAGAACTACTCAGCAAAACCTTAGCGGCGATTCCGTCCCACATCCCCATTATTCTCGATGCCAAACACGCCGATCTTAATAGCAGTACGGTAATGGCACGCACTGCATTTGAGCAGTGGCAAGTTGATGCGATTACAATTAGCCCCTATATGGGACAGGACATTGCGGCTCGCTTCCTCATGTATACAGACAAAGCGATATTCATTCAATGTCATTCTTCTAATACCACAGCTAAAGCCCTACAGGAATACCCCGATCGCACTGCACCTTTATACTTAGAAGTGGTTAAAACCTGTCAAGCTTGGGGTAGCTCAGAGCAGCTTGGCTTAGAAGTCGGAGCTGCTACCCCTGAGGCATTGGCACGGATTCGGGCTGCTGCCCCAGAGCGTTTGATCTTAGGGCGGAGTCTCTGGGCAAATGTTGACGATCTGCCAAAAGAGACAGATACAAGCAATTCTGACGCCCAATCCTTAGAGACTTTGCAACAAATTCTCGACGCGGGTTTAGATGCCAATGGTGAGGGCTTGCTCATTCCCGTCAATCAAGATGTCTTGACTACCGTAGAGCCTGCAAACTTGGTGAGATCGCTGCGCGATCGAGTCAATCAATCTAGACTGCATGTCACCAGTCAACGTCCTGCCTGCCCCATCTGGCTACCTGATGTCTGCTTGCTCAATCGGCAACCGCATTTAGATCTGATTTTGCAGCTCTATGACATTGGCTGCATCATGTTTGGCGAATACGTCCAAGCCTCAGGTGCAGTGTTTCCCTACTATATAGATCTGCGGAAAATCATCTCGAACCCACAGGTGTTTGAAAAGGTGATCCATGCCTATGCCGAAATTCTTGAAAACTTACACTTCGATCGCATTGCTGGCATTCCCTATGGCTCGCTTCCGACTGCCACAGGTTTAGCACTCCGCCTTAACTACCCGATGATTTTCCCGCGCAAGGAGGTCAAAGCCCACGGTGCTAGACGGCTGATTGAAGGCAATTTTCATGCGGGCGAGACCATTGTTGTGGTTGATGACATTTTGATCTCAGGCAAAAGCGTGATGGAGGGCGCTGAAAAGCTAAAGGTGAGCGGACTGCGCGTTGAAGATATTGTCGTGTTTATCGATCACGAGCATGGGGTGCAGCAACGACTGAGCGACAATGGCTATCGCAGCCATGCCGTGCTGAAAATTTCTGAAATTACCGAAACCCTTTATCAAGCAGGGCGACTCAATGAAGTACAATTCCAAACTATCGCCAAATCAGAAACAGGTTAGGATAATTGATATTTCTTTTGGGTTGTTTTAATTTTTGGTGTTAAGGATATTTCTAGCAAAGAAACTACCGTTGCTATCTAGTAAGTCGGACTTACCCCCTTTAATTCCCCCTTGTAAAGGGGGAAGATCGGAAATCTTATTCCCTCCCCTTGTAAAGGGGAGGGCTAGGGTGGGGTAAATTCTAAATGAGAAATGTCCTAAGTCGCCTTCAGTGTTTGGGAAACAATTTTTAGGAAATAAAGTTACAAGCTCCCAAGCATTTGAATTTTTCACTCTTCCGATCCACCCTAACTCTCTAGATAAACCATGCTCAAGCAAGTTGCTCTTTTGCTGATTACCGCTTCCTTAACTACGGTTGCACCTCTATTTAGCTCGGCAGTTTCAGCAGAACCCACTCGACAAGCGCAGCCCAGTCAAATAGCGCAAGCCGATCGACTTGCGCCCCCCGAACTTAAGAGTGTCGTTACTGGCCTAGATGCGGCTGCCAACAAACGTGACATCAATGCGGTCATGCAGTTTTATGCTTCTAACTTTAGTCATAGTGATGGGCTAACTCGCGATCAACTCAAAGAATTTCTGCAAGAACTGTGGCAACGCTATGCTCAGCTTAAATACAGTACAGAGATTGTCAAATGGGAGCAACAAGGTGACAAGATCGTGGCGGAAACGGTCACACAGATTGATGGGGTGAAATCCAAAAAAGATGGTGACTTTAAAATCACCGCAAGTCTAGCTTCTAGTCAGGTCTATCAAAAGGTAAACGGTAAGTGGCAGGTTGTAAGCCAGACAATTCTCTCAGAAAAAAGCTCAATGACCTCGGGTAGCGAACCGCCAAAAGTTGAGTTACGAGTGCCCGATCAGATTGGCGTAGGGAGGCAATATGCCCTTGATGCGATCGTTATAGAGCCATTAGGCAACAATTTGTTACTTGGAGCAGCCGTAGAAGAAGCGGTGAATGCCAGAAATTATATGAAGGATGCCACGATCGATCTCGAACCTCTGCGTGCAGGTGGTGTGTTTAAGATCGGGCAAGCACCATTTAAAGAAGGCGATCGCTGGATCTCCGTCGTTCTTGTCCGCGAAACAGGCATTACGATCGAAAGCCAAAGATTGCGCGTAAGCACGAACTTTACGGGCAATCAATACACCCCCTTACCTGAGTACGGTACGACGCCTAGCCGCGTGCGCCCCAACCCAAACGATCGCTCCTCGTCTTAAAGTTTCCCGATCCAGTGCTTTACAAAAAATATTGGACGGCTAACCCTACTTTGTCATCGCGACCTCGCTTGGGATCGCTATGATAAAGTAGCAGTATCAGCTCCATATCGCAATTGAACCCATGAATCAACCAGTCCAAGCTGTACAAGCAGGATATTATGGCGATGCCAACTATCGCACCTATCCACCTGACTTACAGTCGCTACTGCTCAAAGAGCGCATTGTTTACATAGGGATGCCCTTGGTAGCTGCTGTAACCGAACTGATTGTAGCTGAGCTACTGTATTTGCAGTACGACGATCCTGAAAAGCCCATCTATATTTACATCAACTCCACTGGGACAGCACGAGAAGATGGCGAACCAGTTGGGTTTGAAACAGAGGCATTTGCCATCTGCGACACGATGAAATATATCAAGCCACCGATTCACACCATTTGCATTGGGAATGCTGTGGGTGCTGCGGCAATGTTACTCTCGGCTGGAACAAAGGGATTTCGCGCCAGTTTGCCCAATGCCAGTATTGTCCTACGTCAGCCTAAGAGCTATGCGCGGGGTCAAGCCACGGACATTGAAATTCGCGCTAAAGAGGTGGTCGCAAATCGCGACACGATGTTGAAGATTTTGGCACGAAACACTGGACAACCCATCGAAAAGATTATCAAAGACATCGATCGCTTGTTTTATATGACGGCTGAAGATGCTAAAGAATATGGCTTGATTGACAAAGTGCTAGAAAGCCGTAAGGACTTACCCAAAGCGATTCCTGCTGCGGTCAAGTAAAGAACTGTCTAAAGTGCTATTCATTCCACTCAATTAACCCTTCATCCCCACATAAAGTTATGCCCATTGGAGTACCCAGAGTTCCCTATAGAATGCCCGGATCGCAGTATACAGACTGGATCAGCATCTACGATCGCCTCTATCGCGAACGCATTATCTTTCTCGGTCGCGAAGTTGATGATGAAATCGCCAACCAAATTGTGGCAGTCATGCTTTATCTCGACTCTGAAGATCCCGGTAAAGATATTCGCCTGTATATCAACTCTCCTGGTGGTTCTGTGACGGCAGGTATGGCAATTTTTGATACCATGCAGCATATTAAGTCGGATGTCAGCACCATCTGTGTCGGTCTGGCTGCCTCGATGGGTTCCTTTTTGCTGATGGCAGGCACGAAAGGCAAGCGCGTGGCGTTGCCGCACTCTCGGATTATGATTCACCAACCGATGGGTGGTACGCGAGGACAAGCGACTGACATTGCGATCGAAGCGAAGGAGATCGTGCGTGTTAAGGGAATGCTCAATAGCGAGTATGCCAAGCGCACGGGTCAGCCCCTCGAAAAGATCGAACGCGATATGGATCGCGATTACTTTATGTCAGCAGATGAATCAAAAGCCTACGGTCTCATCGATCGCGTCATCGACGCAGTTTAATCTCAATTCCAGATTGTACAAATTTTAATTACATCTAAGACAGAATGGAAGTCAATCCAATACTTCCATTCTGTTTTTTTGACGCAATCTTTAGAACTCGACAGAAAGAACTTAACCGCAGGAATGTCTTCTCAGTCTGATAGGAGTAGTGCTTGACCTGAGGAATTGCGTACTTGGTCTAAAAGTTTTCGGGGGGGTGGCTCTGTTAACATGAGCAATTTTTAGATGGTTGTCTATCTAAATAATACCTGAAAGTTTCTGCATAACACGCTGATTTGGGTGATTAGGCAGAAACTTTCTATATAACCACACCAAATTGGGATCTTAGGCGGAAAGTTTCGGCTTTTGACCCCGTATAGGGCGTTTATACTGAAAGTTGACTTTCTGCATAAACACCCTATAGTCAGATTAGGCGGAAAGTTTCCGTCTAATACATAGTTATACCGAAGAAATACGTCCGTCATAGGTATCTATCTAGCTCAGATCGTATTATCAAAAATGCACTCAAGTTTTAGTTTATGAAAATACGCTCTCAAAAACTTGTTTTCTTAGTTTTTACATTTGGTTTCATTTATGCATTTTCACCAATTTCATTTTCTATCAATCAAAATGAAATTTCTATCTCTGAAAAAGTCTTGTCTCAAACATATTTTAAAGACTATAAAGCGCAAGGAAAATTCTCGTTTAAGTATCCACAATCATGGACAATTGTTGAGGATATAGACAAAAAAGATGGAACAAAAACAATCTTGTTCTCAAAAAGTGGTGCTTCTAAGGACTTATTAGGCACGGTTAGTATGAGAGTAACTTTATCTAATATCTATTATAGAACTTCAGTATATATGGGGCGAGATCCATCCTTTGAGAACAGACAGAGCGTGTTTATTAATTCACCAAACTCATCTGGGTTAATTTTGAAAAAAAAGGGGCATATTAATAGGCATAGATATATTCAGATTGAAGGCGATCAAGACCAAGGCTACTATATTCAAAAAAGCTCTAATTACTTCATTGAGTATTCCGAAAAATTCGATCTAGTGATTGAGACAGCTATCGTCAATCAGGTATCAATTGGAAATAGGCAAACTTTAATATTGGATAAGGATTCGTATCTAAAATCAGTGAAAGAGGTAAATACAGTTGTTAGCTCTTTAAAGATTCCTTAGCTCTTCGAATAACGTTATATATCAATTAGTTGAGCAAGAATGGTTGGCTTCATATTTTATTATCGTGATACTATGGGCGAGCGCAAAGATAAGTAATTGATCAGCGATCGGTGTATAACATAGTCCCTGAGGTGGACGGAAGTCAACAAGGAAAATAAACCTCTTTTTTTGAACATATATCAAGAACTAATTTAGGCAGTACCAATCCATCCAATATCGAGAATTCCATTTCTTCGGAATTCTCGATATTGGATGGATTAATCTTAAGTTCTTCCCTTCTATAGAGTTCTATATTTTCAAGAGGAATTAATATCTAGAGGGCTTTCTAGTTGTTTTTGGTTTTCCTTTATCCTCTC